>JAZFSZ010000161.1:0-13077 GCA_036446455.1 Acidiferrobacterales bacterium | reverse complement strand
CCGCAAGAAAAACGAATACGAACAAAGCCACGACATCTGAATACCATGGTTTGCCAAAAGCACCGGTTAGTCTTCTTCTAATTATCTCGTTACTATTAAAGCCTTTCATTTTTGCGCTCCCATGTTTTCTGGACTAGCGTTCAGCTGTCGCATTACCCGAGCCATTTTTTCCGGGCTCTCTTTTACTTGCTTAAACATGTTGCGCGTTTTGCTCAATTGGTTTTCCATTTGTTGCTGCGATTTCTTTTCCTCAGCAAGAGCTTGTTCACTTTCTACCAACGCAGTTTTTGCCTTCTCGAGTGCAGCCAGGGCTTCTGCCATCATGCTTTTCTTTTCAGCTTCAGACTCCAGCGGGCGCTGATTATTTATATTTTCTATATTTGTTTCAGCTTCCTTTTTACGAACTATTTTTTCAGCCACTTTTTGCTCGGCTTGTTTGACAGAATGCAATACCATGCGGTGATTCTCCATTTGCTGGACTGCCCTGCTAAAAAGTTTACTGTAAAGAATGGTTTGTTTTCCAATCTTCTCCGCCATGGCCTGGCTTTCCGGGACCGGGACACCTTTTACATCAGGCACTTCTTGTAATGGTGGGCACACTACTGACGGAGACGCCTTGGCGCCACTTGATAGCTCGGCTGCTTCGTTACTTAGATACGCGGCCTCTTGAAATTGTCCTTTGGCCGCTGCTTTATTCGCCTTGTTAAGCAGGTAGACAGAGCAATTGGCCTTTTGCAGCCAGGTAGTGGAGCTGGATTTTGCAGATGGCATTGGGGTTGAGGCAGAAAGATCTCGTGGTTTCAATGTCTTCGTGCCAAACACATTACCGACCTCTTGTACCTCAAGTGACCCTAGATTTCTGGGTTGAAGAACATCGGCCTGCGGGTTTCTCATCTGACCGAGCATTGTTGCCTTAGCCTCTATAAATTGTTGCCGACGTTGTTTTTCTTTCTTCTTACGCACTCTTTCCTGTTCCTGCCTCTGAAGCCGTAGGCGGTTGCGCTCCTGCTGCTGCTGAATTGCCCTCTGGCGCTGTTTTTCCAGGCCCCGCTGATAACCACTTTTGAAATTGTTAATCAAACCCTGCATGGTATTCAGCATCATCTGATCGGAAGGAGACAATCCTCCATATCCTGACGAACCAGATCCACTGCCTCGATTGGGACAAGTAATACCGGAGCTGGTCTGTGTGCAGCCGACAACGCCGCGCGCTCGGTTAGCAGCTGTATCGGGGAGGCGACCGGCTATCGTAATTTCTATTGACAGAAACACCGCTATAAACGCAAGCATCAAGTTCATGACCGTAGCGCTGATTATTGATGTACCGATACTTGGGCTATTCGGAGTTCTTTTTTTCATAGTTTTTACTTCCACACACGAATATATAGTAGGAGACAAATCATGGTTTCGCCAGATTAGGGGGGGCTGCAACTGATTTTGTGTAAATGCTTCTCAAGTAAACTGGTACCTAAAAAGGGGTGCGAGTACTGAGTAATAATGAAAAACATCTACAAGCCCTCGTCAAAGCAGTGGTTGGTGAATTATCATGCAAGGACTGAAATAACAGGGGACAGACCACGGCTATCATTAAAGTGATGAATAGGCCAATAAGTTAATGGGATCGGACTAATTAAATAACAGGCGACAGCCCGATACACACATAGTGTCCCCCGGTTTCTCCAGTATTGGCCCAAGGCAAAGGTCGGCTGACCCATCTGATTTCAGGGAGCCGTTCTCTATTAATGATGTTCGCCTTGAGTGGAAGGTCAGGAGTTATAAATGAATTGGCTGGATAGAATTCCGTTAACGCCGCTGGTGGTGGTGGCCATTATACTGGGGTTGGTGCCGTTTGTTCCCGAGCCACATTTGTGGCAAAAGTTGAAGATGCTATTTTTCGGTACACTGGTCAGACCAATCGACATCTTTGATCTGGTCATGCACGGCACCCCGGCCGTACTGGTAATGATCAAACTCATCCGGGGGAGAAAATAGTATGCCATAAAAATAATAGAGCATAACTCTGATTATATTGAGTAGATTATCTATCAAAAAAATAACCGGAGAGCAATTGTTGTTGAACAGAAGTTCTTTTAATTACAGGAAAGATAAATTGATCGGTGCGTAGAACGCAACCTACATTAAAATCTCATCTCCAACCAACTTCAAAAAACCCTCTACAGTAGGCTCCGGACCGTCCCCCTTTTTTAAATGAGAACCCTCACTCCACTCACAAAACACCGCATAGCAAGCAGTTAGCACTCGTTTATGGCGAAGAAGGACACCCGGTAATTGTTGTACACGACATTCGTAAAATGCTGGATGGAAAAAGAGACAACCTGTTTGGCGGGGGCGTTTATCCCGGCTGGCTAGAATTTAAATGCTGGAAAGGCACGGATATTATTCTTGAAAGCGATCAAGATCTCACCAGGAATTGGCATGATGCCAGCCCCGAGGTGACAGGTGGTGGTTATTTCAAAATAAATCCGGTGACGTACAAGATTGTCCGCATTAGCCATACAAAATGCTCCAAAAGCCAATAGATTAGCAGCACGTCAGAACAATAAACCAAATGGGGCAGACTTGATTGGATTTGGCAGACGGAAGGTAAAGTACCATCCGCTATTTCACGTTACAATGATGCATGGGAAAAACTCGGAAACTCAAGCACGCAGGTGAGCTGGAAAAAGCTGCACTGCTCGCGGGTATGAAATATGGTGAGGGGAGAGGTGCGGTAGTGTTTGAGCCGACAGACTCCCAGGCCGAGCGCATTTTATATATTTATCGATTGCTGGTACACGATAAAGTGATTCAACCTTTGCCGGAAGAGCAGGTCTCGCAAAAGAGCATGCGTCACAAGCTGGCCCTGTGGTATGCCAAAACCCTGCCGAAAGACCATCCTCTTTTGGAATAAAGACCGGTTATAGTTTTAGGTTGCAAACCCTGGGGGCCGGAGTGAATTGCCTGGAATATCTTCGAGCATCATCAAGGAGCCAGGTATGAAAGGTGGTGCTGGCATCAGGCATGAGATGGCAAGGTGACAACTCGAACTAGACTGTAAATATATAGATCGATAACTCAAATCTCTTAGGAGAAAGTTATGGGGACGATTCCTTCCAAACAGTACCTGAAGTTAAAAGAGCGCTATCCGGATTTTCTAAGTGCTGTAGAGTCACTTGGGAAAACCACAAAGCAAGCAGGACCAATAGATGAAAAGACCGCCCACCTGGTCCAGCTGGCGGCAGCGGCATCGATTCGCTCAGAAGGGGCAGTACACAGTCATACAAAAAGGGCCCTTGACGCTGGTGCCCAGGCAGATGAAATTTATCACGCCATTATTCTTCTTACGAGTACCATTGGTTTTCCTGGTGTTGTGGCAGCATTAAGTTGGGCAGAAGACGTGATTGAAGGATCCTGATGTCCTGTACATAGCGCAATCCAGCAAGGACCGAGCCAGAGATATTTTATGTCTAACAAAGCCCATCTACATGGATCGAAACAAGCTTGGCGATAAATCCGCTAAACTTGTTTCGATCCAGTTATTGGCAACGTTGGGTAGCGGCGAGCGATGAGCAAAGAATCCTCTTTTGAAGACGTGTTTGACAGTCTAAAAGATATCATGAAGCAGCACGCCGCTGATCTGGATTGTGTCAGAGATAATCCCGGAGACTACTATCTGGACACCCGGCACAAAATGCGCAACAAGAAACTTCTTTTTTTCGGTGCGGTGCAGATTAAAAAGAATTATGTGAGTTATCACTTAATGCCTATTTACGTATTTCCAGAGTTGCTGCAGCAACTGACCCCAGGTCTGAAGCGCCGGATGCAAGGCAAGTCCTGTTTTAATTTCAAAACACCTGACAATGAGCTGTTTGAGGAGATTGCCTCACTAACGAATTCTGGCTTCATGCTCTACAGAGAAGCAGGTTATGTCTAGCTTATTGATTAACCAGTTATTGCAGTGGTCACGTTAAAACCCGTTTCTTATCGTGCAAACGTTATCGCTTAAAAATAGAAAAATAGTGAACGCAGAGATTAAATATCAGGATGATCGGCTGTCCCCAATTAGCCGACAGCGGAAATAAAAACAGCCCCGTTCGGGGCTGTTTTTATTTGGAGCTATTAAACAAAACTAGTTTCATTCAGCACCGCAACGCATGTTTCCGGGCACAGATTCTTCAAAGCGAGTTGGAACCGGCAGGTTGAGATTGTCCATAATCTCACTGAATGCTTTCAGGTTTTTCCCTGCGCCCAGGCGGGTATTGAATGCCTTTTCTTCGCCGACGGTGGATGCGGTATGACCCTTGTAGTCGTGACCGGGATAGATCACTGTCTCGTCCGGCAGATTGAATATCCTGTCACTGATTGAGCGATACATTGCTTCGTTACTGCCCGCCTGAAAATCGGTGCGGCCAGTACCGCGCACCAACAATATATCGCCGGTGAAAACTGCACCTTCTATCTGGTAAGTGGCGTCAGCATCGGTATGACCCGGTGTGTGCAAAACTTTAATCGTCTGGTTACCCAGCTTCAGCACATCACCATCTTTGGCCAGAATATCGGCACACTTGACTTTGCTGGCTTCTTGCAGCACTACCTTGGCGTCGAAACGCTCACGCATTTTCTCAGAACTGGTGATGTGATCTGCATGAACGTGGGTTTCGAGCACGTACTTGAGATTAAATCCAAGCTCAGTGATCAGTTGTGCATCACGATAAAACTGTTCGTACACAGGATCAATGATAACCGCTTCCTTTGATACCGGATCCGCTACCAAATAGGTATAAGTCCATGTATCCCGGTCGAATAATTGACGAACAAACATTTTTCCTTCTTCAGTAGTTATTGAAGTTAGCAGGTCAGGTATTTATTGATCGAGCCAAGATTGTGCACATTGTCAAAACCCATACTTTGTAATACTGGCAGGGCCTGGGCACTGCGGGCACCGCTTACGCAATAAACTATGACTGGCTTGCTTTTATCAAGCTGATCGTGTGCCTGATTAATGAACTGCAACGGCACGTTAACAGAACCGGGCAGGGTGCCGTTAGAGTGCTCCTGTGGTGTGCGTACATCGACAAGCTGGGCGTCATGATTCTCGAGCATATCGCGCGCTTCCTGACATTCGATTTGTTGTGACTGGTTAATCATTCCAAACATTTTAATATTCCTTAACAGTAATTTGATTAATAACAGGTTGTTACGATATTGCCTTGAGTTTGTTGCAAAGTGTCAGCAGTAAATCAAGTTCATCTCTAGTCAGCGCCGACATCAGGCGCTGTTGTACATCCATTCGGACGGGTAAGATCTTCTGAATCAGTTCCTTCCCCTTTCTGGTGAGTACGAACATTTTTTCCTTACCGGATGCTTCCGGGTCTTCCCTTATCCAACCGTTTTTCTCCATTACCTGAAGTTTTCGACTCATCACACTACGCTCGGATTCAAGCTCATCAGCGATCTGGCGAATTGTGACCGGCTGGCGACGGGCCACGGCACCCAGGACAGGCATCTGAGTGGCGCGTATACCAAAGGGACGGTAAGCCTCATCGTATGCCTTGAGGATGTAGTGGCTGGACCGCATCATCTGCAAATTAATGCAGACAGGGCTGGTTGCTTCTGCCGATAACATCTCGTCTGTCTCGCTCATCATTTCCTGGCACACGGTATGTGTATATGCACAGTATTATATGTGTATATGCACAGAAATCAACCCGTACTATCTGCCTTTTATAAATTAAATAATAATATCTTTATAAACAACAGGTTGAATGCTTGTTTTGGCTCGCGCCCGTGTCATAATCGACGCCCATAAAACTTCTCGAGCAAATGGAAATGAACAAAATCACGGTGGAGCACAATCCGTCCCCGGCTAAACTGGACGTCATTGGAGTATTTGATTGGCCCATCTGGACCAAGGAAGAATCTACGTTTCCCTGGAAATACGACGCTAAAGAAACCTGTTACCTGCTTGAGGGCAGGGCCATTGTCACACCGGATGATGGTGAACCCGTTGAAATTCAGGAGGGTGATCTGGTTATATTTTCCGTCGGCCTGTCATGCACTTGGGAAATCAAAGAAGCCGTGGAGAAGCACTACAACGTCGACTAATTAAAAGTAGTGGCTAACGCGACCGTAGACACTGGTCGGCGGGCGGAAGAACTGGCCGCCACCGAGAGGAATCCCGCCAAATTCTGTTCCCTGTGGGCCAATGGGTACAATTCCGCCCAGTAAAATCGAGGCATTCTGCTTCCAGTCAAAGCTGGCGCCGAACTGCCACAGCGCACTGCCATCATTAAGGTTCCAGATCAACGACGGCGAGAACTGCCAGCGCGGTGCCAGCTCCACTGTCAACCCACCGACTATATAGTCGCGACCAACATTAAACAGTTCACCACGGTTTAAACGTGCGATCAGCGCCGCATTTGACGCCACAGTGCTGTAGTCACCGTCAGCCAGACCAAAGCCATTACGATAATATTCCACGAACCCACTGACATTGTGTTTCGCCCAACTCCACGAATAATTGATATTGGCGACACCGGAAATGACGGTACCATTGCTGGTAGCAGTGGCGGTAATATCGCCACGAACTACTGCACCGCTCCAGTCACTTGCTGCGCCAAGGCCAACCAGATTCTCATCATAGTGGCGTGCAAGCAGGACATCGGTATCGGTATTACCAAAACGTACCCTGTATTTGGTGGCAAGCGATGAGCTGGCAACATCGACTATGCTACTTGAATTACGGCGGGGTATCGCGACGAGTTGCAGATCGTTTCCGTTCGCAAATAACCACTGTGCATATAACATATCATCACCGGGTTTGTATTCTTTATCGACTGCCGTGGGCGAAAACGGATTAAAGATATCCATCGGCTGGAACACGAGACCGTTACCCCAGCTGACGGCATCGCGACCACCACGAAAGACAAAATTATCTTTGGCGTAACCCATCGAAGCGCGGTCGAATCGATGTACCGCGGCAGCACGTCCTTCGTCATAGATCGTTGCGGTCAGATCAAGCAGACGATTGTTATCGTTGGGTAGGCCGTAACTGCCAAAGGGCAGGGGTATAGATCGCAATGCTTCCAGTGTATTGCCATACAGCACACCGATTTCATAATGAATTCTATAGTCCCAACTACCGTCTCGTTTCTCCGCTTTCAGGCGAAGGTTGGCATCCTGATCCAACGCCGCGACGGTGCCGCCAGAGCCAAACAGGGAAGTGGCATCGTAGAGGTTGATCGCCGCCTGATACTTGATGTGGCCACTATACTGCCAGTCGCCAGCCAGACTTACGGCCGGTAAAGTCAGTAGTAGCAGAAAAGCAAAGTGCTTAACGTTGCCGGGTATCATTAATTATTTTGCCATCCTGCATTTGCAGCAGGCGACGTGCGTAACTCATGACCAGTTTGTCGTGGGTGGAGATGACAAAGGTTATGCCGTGCTCATTGTTGAGATTACGCAACAAATCCATAAGATTTTCTGCAGTAACTGAATCCAGATTGGCCGTTGGCTCGTCCGCGAGGATAAGCGCGGGTTCTGACACCAGCGCGCGAGCGACGGCAACACGCTGTTGTTGTCCGCCAGAAAGCTCTGCCGGTTTTCGATCTTCCAGCCCACTTAGTCTAACTTCATTGAGTATTTCTCGAGATTTCTGGCGACGGATTTCGGCTGGCACGTCCTGAAGCTGCATAACAAATTCCACGTTTTCCCGTACCGTTAGCACCGGTATAAGATTGTAGGCCTGGAAAATGAACCCAATGTTATGCAAGCGCATCTCGGCAAGTTCACCTTTTTTCATCTGGTCAATACGTTTGGTGGCAACCGATATCTCGCCGCTGGTGGGGCGGTCGAGCCCGCCAATCATATTAAGCAGTGTGGTCTTGCCGGAACCGGAAGGACCCGAAAGGCAAACAAAATCACTTTTACCGATTTCAAGATCAATTCCGCGTAGTGCGTGAACGGCAAGTTCGCCTTCACCAAAAGTTTTATTGAGTTTGCGAAGAGTAACCGTAGACATGTTCAGATCCGGGTAATGGCTTCAATGGGGACGTAGCGCGCCGCTTTCCAGGCCGGATAGAGGCTGGACAACAGGCCTAATAAGAAAACAAGACTGCTAATTTCAATTAAATCTCGCGCTTCAATTCTGAAATATAAAATACTTCCCATGCCGAATTGCTCCATCCCGCGAGCAAAGGCAGAAAGATCAATTCCATCTGACATCGCCGCGATGGTCAGCCAACCCGTGAGAATGCCGAGAGAAACACCGATCAAAAGAAGTATCAGTGACTCCAGCATCACCTGGCCGACAATATAGCGGGGGAGCATACCCAGGGCCTGAAACAACCCGAGTTCGCGAGTGCGCTCGAACACGGACATCAGCATGGTGTTGGTAAGGCCAAACGCCATGGCAATGAAAATGATTAGATACCATATGATCATGAAGTCATCAAAAACCTTCATTGCGGTGACCATCAGCGGTTGCAGTTCCTGCCATGACATTGATTCCAGTTGCGGTGAGGCAGCACGCAGCCGGGCCACCAGAGGATCCAGGTCTTCGCGCGAGGCCGTGATTAACGAGATTTCAGAGATGTCATCGCCCATCGCCAGAAGTTTCTGGGCGGTTCCAAGTCCGGTAAACACATAAGCCGTTTCGGTGATCGCCAATTCCGCCCGATACAGTCCAACAATCCGGAAGCCGCGATCGGCGATCTCGTTGTGCTTGTCCTGCGCCATAATGACGATGCGTTTGCCGATACGTGTTTCCAGTTTCTCGGCCAGGCGACGTCCGATAATGACGCCTTTGTCATCTATTGATTCGAGGTTTCGACCCTGGAATATCGGGTCACCGATGAATGACAATCCCTGTTCTCGTGCCGGATCAATTCCTACCAACATCACGCCGCGCGATTCACGCTCGCTCATGATCACGGCGGGCAGGCGTATGCGTTGGCTCCACCTGTCAACTTCGCTGCTCTTTAATACTCCCAGCAGCGCCGGTGAGGGTGTTTGCATGGAATGATCAATGGCGGGATCGTCTCGATATTTTGTATGGTGTACCTGCGCGTGGCCAGTGAGGTTAAGTATAGTGTCGCTCACCTGTTGCTCAATTATGCCGCGCGTCATGGCCGCGCTGAGCACCATGAACCAGACACCAAGCGTTATGGCGAACAACAGGATCAGGGTACGTCTTGGATTACGCCAGAGATTGCGCCAACCCAGTTTCGTCAGCAGTGACAGGCTGCGTCCAATCATGATTTATCCGTGGTCATACAGTACGCATGGCCTCGACGGGCTCTAGTTTGCGAATACGCAGAATAGGTATCCAGGCGGCAAGGTTGGTGGCAACCAATATTGTGATTGGGCCCAGCAAGAAATTATACGCATTCAGTTGTGGATAGATACGTGACATGCCGACCAAATTGTATTTCTGCGCCAATTCTTCAAGAGCGGGATAAGTAAAGCCCACCACACTTAGCCAATAGACCAGTGCCGCACCAATCACGGTACCAACGATGAGTCCAAGCATGGTCAATAAAGCGGATTCAAGCATCACCAATTGTGCAATCTGGAAGTGGCGAGAACCCAGTGCCAGCATCAACCCGAACTCTCGCGTTCGCTCAACTATCGACATCAGAAATGTGTTAAGAATACTAAAGACCACTACTGCCACCAGAATGCCACGAAAGATAGCGCCCGTTGCTTTATCTACTTCTATGCCTTCTTTCAGGCCAGGTACCAGCTCCTCCCAGCCGAGAACGACGACATCGTTATAACTGGATAGGGCATTATTCAATGCTGCGATAAGTTGCGGTTGTTTTTCCACACTCTTGCCGACTACGGCGATGGCGTGAGCCGATTTCCCCATATTGAAGATGCTCTGGAAAGTGTGTAAGGGAATCTCCGCGATGAGGCGATCCAGATCATTGGACCCGCTTTCAAAAAATCCCACTACAGGCAGAATGGCGGCCGCCACCGAGCCGTCCTTGCCGCCACCGAGCACGGTGACTTCACCGCCTAGTTTCACGTTCAAGTTTCGAGCCAGCGCGCTGCCGAGCACAATCTCCTGTCCATCGATACGCGACAGATAACGACCCTGTTTGATTAAACCCGGAATGCTGGAAATGTTTCCCTCATGCTCTGGCTCCACTCCGATCACCTGCGCGCCGTAACTACGCGTACCCGATGAAAGCAGAGCGAAACTCTGACCGCGTACCGCAACACCAGTGTATTGATTGCTGCGGCGCAATGATTGTGCCAGCGCTTCAGCATTATCAATAGCGTTGCGAATTTTTGGTTTGTCCTGGTATCCGGGTCGCTGTACCTGAGCATGGCCTGGAAATACACGCAAGCTGGCATCAACCATTATTTCATAGGCGCCGAACTGCATGGGGACCCATACAACAAGCAATATAGTGGAGAAAGCGATCGCACCCGCGGTGAGCCAGGTTCGCCGACGATTCCGCCAGAGGTTGCGCCACGCAAGTTGAATAACGATGCGCATTCGTTAAAACCTCGGATTTCTAAGATTCGACAGGGTGAAAGTACTGTCTGGAATACTAATGTTGAATTTTATCGCGATTAATTTAATTTCGGTCCATTCCTCTGGCATGGCTATCTTTGCCATGCGTTCCTGCAGGGCCACCATACGTCCGCCCATTTTTCCGACTTTCAGGGTGCGCATGCGTTTCACCGGTTTCATATCCTGATCATAGAAGGTGTGTTCAAAGACGATGTAATCGTCTCGTATGCGTAGCACCTCCTTGCCCCAGACCACCGGCGCGTCTTCTTTTGGAACGGACTGGATCACGTAGATAGTGTGGCCATCGCTGGTTTCCGTCTTGATCAGGCTGTGTGTGTACTGATCAAGAATATCTGCGGAGCGGGCGATGTCCTTATTGGAGAAATCCGAGCCCATCCAGTTTTGGTTCATCATACTTGAGGGAATCTTGATGACGCGATTCACTTTTGGTAAAAAAGTCCACATTTTGTTGCCGAGCAGAAGTGTGCCGTTGCCTGCATCTTTGTTTGGTTTGAGCACGCGCAGCAGTGACTTTTTTTCGCCCGCCGTCCAGGCCTCCATAATCATGGTACGATTCCAGTCCGGCCGGTGAATGGTCATGCTCATGGTGGCGTGCGAGGTAGTGCCTCGCCACTGATCGATGGCTGCTTTGATGATGGCTGCAGCATCGATTGATTCGGCTGATTTAACAGGGGAGGTCAGGCCCAATGGGGTCAGGAGCAGGAGGGTGGTTATAATAACAATTTTTATCATTGTATTAGCTAACCCGTTTTGACGGTACAGATTGGTAAATAATACCGTTCATCTTGTCATATATTTACGTTATCAGCTCGCACGTAGCAATAGATTGTCGTGGATCAATTTGGTTTGCCGGGAGTTGGTATTCTCGGTTAGCATCGCTATCGAGCCATGAATTCGATTGTTTGAAGGAGTAAGGAGTGTTTGCCGATTTTGCGGCCGGTGCAGGCTATTTGTTGAAAGGTTTTCGCTTGATACGTCAGCCAGGGTTGCGACGATATTTTATTGGTCCGATTGTCATTAATATACTTGTTCTCGTTTCACTGGTTGGATTTGGGGCAACCCATTTCGCTGATGTCACACAGAAACTCCTGCCTCAGGGTGACGGCTTGTGGGCCGGCATTATCGGAATGGTGGCCTGGGTGTTGTTTGGGTTGGTGGTGCTGGTACTGGGATTCTTCCTTTTTTCCCTGGTGGTCAATCTTGTCGGCGCACCTTTTAATGGATTGCTGTCCGAGAAGGTGGAGCGCTTGCTGGTATCACCGGCGCTGGATTCCAGACCACGCAAGAGTCATTTTTTTACTGATATAATTCCCTCCATCCTCGGTGAGGTTCGAAAGGCTATAGTTTTTCTTGCTATTGCCGTATTGCTGATGGTGGTTGTTATCATTCCCGGAATCAATATAATCGCTGCCCCGTTAGCATTGTTCTTTACCGCATGGATGTTAGCGCTGGAATACGTGTCTTATCCGATGAATAACCATAACAGGTATTTCCCGGAAGTCAGGCGATGGTTGCGCAAGCATCGCATGCTTGGACTTGGATTTGGCATGGCAGTAACAGTGGCGATGTTGGTGCCGGTAATCAATTTTATTGTCATGCCGGCGGCCGTCGCTGGCGCGACTGCATTGTGGGTTGAGAAACGTGACGTCGATAGCGTAAAACTATACTGAATATACACATATATACTACCAAAAGCTCAACTCGATTCCTGCCATCCAATGACTGATCCTGTTCCACAAAATAATGAATCCACACGCCGCTTGCGTGCTGCTGTCCGTGTATTTATGAGTCCCGCGATCTGGTTGCTTACGGTCTACCAGGCACTGATGTTTTCTTTCCTGCGGATGGAAGCTGCAACCGTGTATGGCCCGTTGATTTTTGCCACTTTGCTCCTGGGATTCGTTTTTCTATCCGCCGGAACCTATCAATCTTTTGTCAGCGAGTCATCACTGGTCAAGGTCCTGATGGTACTCCGCAATGCACGTTTGATTTTCCCGCGTTTCATTATTCTCTCTATCAAGGTCGGTCTCCTTGGCTTTTTACTTATCAATATAATGGTGGTCATTGCACAGGGGCTTACCGGGCTGAAGCCGGAGGAAATCTTTACTGTTTTTGCCAGCTACCTCGTTGTGATTGTCGGTGTAACGGGGTTGGCTCTGGTTTACTGGCTGCCGCTGGTGTTTTTCAAAGGCAATTTTAATATGCTGGAGACCATGCGCGAGGCACTGCTGTTGGGCTGGGCGCGCATCGGGCAGATGGGGTTCCTGGCAGCCTTGATTCTGTTGCCACCAGTACTGATGTGGTTGGTGTCGAATAAATTGCCGCAGGCGATCGCGGTAGTGGGCAGCGTTGTCGTTGAGTTGCTGGCCTGGGTCGCCTTTGCTTATTGCGTTGATTACCTGAAAACTGAATACGTGCCAGCAACCCAAACCAGGTCCTGAAGCACAGCCCGGGCAAGTCACTGAGCCCCCCCATTTCTCCTTGAAAAACAGATATTTCGACTGTACACTGCGCGCCACTGATGCGGGGTGGAG
>JAZFSZ010000160.1:0-12287 GCA_036446455.1 Acidiferrobacterales bacterium | reverse complement strand
TATTCGAATGCTGATGGTAATGTTCGAGCTATGATAAATCGTGCAATAAAAGCCAGGATTGTGATGAAAAACGAGACCGCGAGAAAACCAGATCAAGATTGACAGGGGGCAGACTACGGTTTTCTCATGAGGTAGATACGTTATGGATATGGACGAGTCAGTAAATGTTCTGGGTGAGCCGCTGCGTTTGTGTGGAGAGGATCCGATTACAGGTTTTTTCAGAGACGGAAATTGTAATACCTGCAAGGAAGATGTCGGTTCTCATACAGTTTGTATCGAGGCGACGCAGGAGTTTCTGGAGTACTCCCGATTCAAAGGAAATGACTTATCAACGCCGATGCCACAACATGGATTTGAAGGATTGCAAGCAGGTGATAGCTGGTGTTTGTGTGCTGCTCGATGGTTGGAAGCTTATAACAGCGATATGGCACCAAGAGTGCATATAACACGAACCCATATCAACGCGTTGGATATAGTATCGTTGGGGTTGTTAAAGAAATATGCGGTTGATTTGAACTAGTTAAGAATGCCCTGCGCAAGAATCAAACTGGGAACGGCACACGGGTTCACCCGAATTAAAAAACTGGCTAATTCCAGTTAATGAAGAATAATAAAAATCACGCGGAGTACGTTCGTCGTATCAACAAATCATTGGAGTTCATCCATAGCCAGCTTGACCAGAAACCAAGCCTGGAAGACATTGCCAAGGCCAGTTATTTCTCATTCGCAGGCGCAGCAACTCTAACCCCAGTCCAGCCGTTTATTAAAAACGGCAGTTCCCGGTCTTTCTTCATATCCCAAAGATGGGTAGAAACCACGTTTGTAGGATTCACGTTCGCGGCTGTTTAGTACACTGATTCGGAAGCAGCGTTGCTTGACTGCCTCGGTTTCAATCGCCTCAATCAAAGACTTGCCGACACCCTGGCCACGCGCGGCTTCACGCACAAAAACTTCGGTCACCAGCATTTCGCTGCCGGCAAACAATAAATACTTGGCAATTTCACCGTGAATATAACCCACTACTTTATTGCCCTTTACCGCAACCAGTAACAGCGTGCTTTCTTCTTCAATCAACGCGCCCAGGCGTTGTTTCAGCGTGCTGCCATCGTCACGGAAGGCGGGGTTCCAGCCAAGCTCCCGATGCAGTCGCATAATGGCGTCCACGTCACCGGGTCGCAGTGGTCTGATCTCGATATTGGGATTGCTCATGGCGGTTAAGTGTACTTGCTTATTGCCGATCTTGGAAACACCACCGGTCGGTGAATGATTGGCTACGGTCGATGCAGTGCCTGTTCTACCTGATTACGAACATCATTGTCGGTAAGAATCTCAATGAGTGCCAAAGTAAAATCCATCACCGTGCCCGGCCCACGCGAGGTGACAATGTTGCCGTCTGTGACGACGGCGTCCGTGGAGATATCGATACCCGGAAATTGATCTGCGGATAAGGTGCCGGGAAAACCAGTGGCACGCTTTCCTTCCAGGAGGCCGGCCACCGCCAGCACCTTGGGAGCAGCGCAAACGGCAGCCGTCACCTTGTTATCGGCCGCCATTCGCTTTACCAGCGACTGGATGCGTTCGTCTTTTTCAAGATGGGTGGCGCCGGGTTGACCGCCAGGTAAAACCACCATGTCATAGGATTGTTGCAGGGCCTCGTCCAGCGACATATCGGGTACCACAATGGTGCCACGACTGCCCGTGATCGGGCCCGGCGTGAGCCCCGCAGTCACGACATCGATTTGCGCCCGTCGCATCAGGTCGGTAATGGTGATGGCTTCCAGGTCCTCAAAGCCTTTTGCCAGCGGTACCAGTACTAGCGCCACGGTTCCCGCTCCTGAATTTTCATTGCCATTAACATAGTGACCGGAATTAATCGTACTCCGCCTTCTGACAGTGGTGCTAACCGGCGCTGCAGCACGGCCAGTGTTTCCGGAAAGGGGTGACCGATTGCAAGGGCGCCACCATATTTCCTGGCAATGGATACCAGTTCGTCGAACTGTTTCTCGATCGCCGCTTCCGAGCGCTCATTGTCCAGAAACACACTGCGCGCCAGTGACGGAATACCGTGTGCGGTTGCTTGTCGTCGCGCCACGCTCCTGGGTGTCGTCAGCGAGTCTATAAAGAATAGACCAGGATTTAGTTCTTGCACGGCGGCCATCAGTTGCGACATTGCCTTTTTATCGCTGGTGAAGGCGCTACCCATATGATTACTGATGGCAATGGCATGGGGTACGGAGGCGAGACCGTTTTCCACAGAGCGGTAAATTTCTTCATCACTCATGTCGGTGCGCAGTCCGTCAACCGGCAACAGGTCTTTACGCTCCACGGGTTCCATCGGCAGATGCAGAATCACATCCTTACGGCGTCCGTGGGCATGTTGCGCCAGTTGTGTCGAAAAGGTCTGATCGGGAAGGATGGATAACGCCACCGGACCCGGAAGACGAATAGCCTTGAGTCCGCTGGCCCAGCTCACACCCAGATCGTCGATAATGATGGCGATGTAGGCTCGCGTTGGTTTGGCGGCATTACCGGTTTCAACGGCAATGAACACGAACACAAGGGCGAGCAGGCTCAGGCTGAGTCGACGCAGGCCAGACCCTGCCACAATGTGCATTAACTCGCCCTGGCTTTTTTCAATATATTTATGCCTTTGAGAAGATTCAGCGCTTCCCTCAACTGATAATCCTCGCCGGTGGTGTTCTTACTGCTCTTCTTGTCATCAGCTGTTTTTCTGGTGTTATTTCTCAGGTGACGTGCCAGATCTGCCTCTTTAACGGTCTCGCGCTTTTCTTTCAAAGTAACTTTTGCTTCTTCGGCAATGATATCGGGCTTGATGCCGGAGGCCTGGATCGAGCGACCGCTTGGCGTGTAATAACGGGCAGTGGTGAGTTTAAGCGCAGCGCCGTTGCTGATTGGCAATATTGTCTGTACTGAGCCCTTACCAAAACTTTGGGTACCCATGATGATTGCTCGTTTGTGGTCTTGCAGTGCACCCGCCACAATCTCGGAAGCAGAAGCCGACCCACCATTGATCAGTACCACTAGCGGTGCGCCGTTCAGCAGGTCACCCGGGGTAGCGGAATAACGCAATTCCGAGTCGGCAGTGCGACCCTCGGTATAAACAATTAATCCTTTTTCCAGGAATGAATCGGCGATACTGACAGAGACTGACAATACCCCACCTGGGTTGTTGCGTAGATCCAGAACCAGCCCCTTGAGTGGACGTTTGTTGATTTTCTGCAAACGGCGAATGGCGTTAATCAGGCCCTTGCCGCTGTTGCCCTGAAACTGGGTAATGCGCACATAGCCATAATCGGTTTCGAGCATGCGACGCTTGACGCTTTGCAGTTTGATCACAGCGCGCATCACCGAAATCTTCAGCGGCTTGCCATGACCTTCACGTATTATCGTGAGTTTGATTTTACTGCCGGGTCGACCCCGCATCAGACGTACGGCCTCGGTCAGGGTCAACCCCTTAACCGGTTTCTCGTCCAGTTTGATGATGATGTCATTGGTACGAACGCCAGCACGCGCGGCGGGAGTGTCTTCAATCGGGGTGACCACTTTAATAAAGCCATTCTCCATTGTGACTTCGATGCCGAGACCCCCAAACTGGCCCTCGGTACCGATGCGCAGATCCTTGTAGGCATCAGGATCGAGGTAGGCCGAATGCGGATCAAGACCCGACAACATGCCTTGGATGGCATCCTTCAGAATTTTCTTGTCGTCAACCGGTTCGACATAATCAGACTGAATACGGGAAAACACCTCGGTAAAGGTACGCAGCTCCTCCAGTGGTAATGGCGAGGTGGCTACCTGCTTGGTCTGACGATCGGCGCGTACCGCGCGCTCCAGTGTAACTGCGGCACCCACAAAAATTCCGAGGACCAGGATCATGATATATTTTGTCGCGTTCTGCATTAGTTCAATTCCGGTTTTGTTTACTATATTTAAAACATGTATTGTCATGGAAGGCTGGCTTGTGCCTAACCAAGTCGACACCAGCGAAGTGGATTTCGGGGCTTACCTTGATGTCGTACTTCAAAGTAAAGGCCAGATCGGGCAATGTTGCCGGTATTTCCTGTCAGCGCAATAACACGTCCTGCTTCGACCTGGTCTCCTGCCTGTCGGGTCAGGCTTTCATTATTGCCATATAGTGTCATATAGCCATCACCGTGCTCGAGAATCAAGAGCAGGCCATAACCTTGCAACCAATCCGCAAATACCACCCGTCCGCCAAACACGGCCTTGACTTCCCTACCGGAAGGGGTGGCAAGAAAAATCCCTTTCCATTTAAGATCACCCGGTGGTCGTCGAGTTCCGAATCGGACGGTCACCCGGCCTTGCACGGGTAGCGGCAAGCGACCGCGCGCGCGGGCAAATCCTTGACCACTCAGGTCACCGAGTGCGACATCCGGCAGCCCTGCCATTACCCTGTCCAGCCGTTTTTCGTCCCGTTTAAGGCCTGCGATTTCCTCGGCGCTTGAACGAATTTCGCGGTTGAGTGAGGCTAGCAGCGCCGCCCGGGTGTGGCGTGACTTCTCCAGCTCCTGCGATTCACGCTGACGACGCTGTTTGATCAATACCAGTTGCTGGTGGTGACGCGAAATTCTGGTTTCCAGCTGCATAAGCTGTTTCAGATCTTTATTGAGCGAGTTGATACGGGAAACACGCGCATCGGTGAAATAACGATAGTAGGTCAACACGCGGCCGAAGGCGGCCGGATCCTGCTGATTGAACAACAGTTTGAGCTGATCCTGCTGGCCAAGGACGTAGGCAGCGCGGGCGTGGCGTGCCAGTGACTGGCGTTGCCGGGTCAGGACAGCGCGCGACGATCGTTGTCGTGTCTTGAGATGGCTCAATTTCTGGTTTGAAGATGCCAGTTCTTTGCGCGTTTTTCGCAACACCTGTATCTGCTGGCTGATACGTTGCTCCACCGGTCGCAGTGCTGCACGCGCCAGATCGCGCTGGTCGCGGGTTTGTTCAAGTTTCTGTTGCAGGGTTTCGATACGCCCCCGCAGGTTCATGAGCTTGGCGTCGTTGTCGTCAGCCGCGGCAGCGGCGTTGCTGGTGATTGTAATCAAGCTCGCCAACAGCAGGGACGGCAAAAGTCGGGAAATAAACGTGTAACGCATGGCAGCCATGCTATCGAATCCCCACCAAATGCGCACAACTCGTTGACGTGGGTTATTGACTGGAGGTGGCCTTTTCTTCGTCCAGCATCACCATCGGGCGTCCGCTCATCTCGGCCGGGATTGGCAATTGCATGAGATGCAGCATGCTGGGCGTGAGGTCTTCCAGTGAGCCCTTGGCGGCCAGGGTGGCCGGGCGGCACCCTACATACAGCAGCGGCACCGGATTAGTGGTGTGGGCCGTGTGCGGTTGGTTGGTTTCAGGATCAAACATCACCTCGGCATTGCCGTGGTCGGCGGTAACCAGCATTTCGCCACCCGCGTCTTTGAGTGCTTGCTCGATTCTGCCGAGACAGCCGTCGACAAATTCGATGGCCTTGACGGTGGCATCAAAATCGCCTGTGTGTCCGACCATGTCTGGATTGGCAATATTGCAAATAATGGCGTCGTATTTATCGCTGTTAATCGACTCCACCAGCTTGTCCGTAAGCGCAGCTGCATTCATTTCCGGTTTCAGGTTGTAGGTGGCCACGTCTGTGGGCGAGGGGACCAGGATGCGGTCTTCAAAATCGAACGGCGCTTCCACGCCACCGTTAAAAAAGAAGGTCACGTGGGCATATTTTTCGGTCTCCGCAATACGCAGCTGGCGCCGGCCGAGCGCTGCCAGGTGGGCACCAAAGACATTGACCAGTCGATCCGGCGGGTATGCAACCGGCACATCAAATTCAGATTTGTATTCGGTCAGGCTGACAAAGCTGCCCAGTTGGGGGTTGTGTTCGCGCTCGAAACTGTCGAAATCCGGTTCGATAAAGGGGCGCGTAATCTGACGGGCACGATCGGATCGGAAGTTCATGAAAATGACCACGTCACCATCATCGAACCGCACTGGCTCGGTGCCCTCGGGCACAATGGTCGTGGCCAGGACAAATTCATCGGTCTCGCCGCGATCGTATGCCATTTTCAACGCCGCGGCGGCATCGGTGGCGTCATAGTCAGCCTTGCCTTGGGAAATAAGATCGTAGGAGGCCTGGATGCGCGGCCAACGGTGGTCGCGGTCCATTGAATAGTGACGACCAATAACGGAGGCGAATCGCCCGCCACCGATCGAGGCGAATTTATCTTCCATGGCATTGATGGAGGCCGCAGCACTCTTTGGTGGGGTATCGCGGCCGTCGAGGAAGGCATGTAAATAGACGCGCTTTACACCGCGCTTGACCGCCAGTTCCACCATGGCGTGGATATGGTCTTCGTGGCTATGCACCCCGCCGGGGGACAATAGACCTAGAATATGTACGGCTTTGTCGTGTTTGATGGCCTGGTCACAGCCATCTGTCAGCACCCTGTTTTCGAAAAATCGGCCCGTTTTGATTGCGCGATTGATGCGGGAATACTCCTGATAGACCACACGACCGGCACCAATATTGAGGTGACCGACCTCGGAATTGCCCATCTGGTTGGCCGGCAGGCCAACAGCCGCCTGTGACGCCTGAATCAGGGTGTGGGGGCAGGTTGCCCATAACCGGTCCCACACCGGGGTGTCGGCATTGGCAATGGCATTGTATTTGGGTTCTTCGCGATACCCCCATCCGTCTAAAATCAGCAACAGGACAGGTTTTGGGATAAATGACATTCGGTTCTTTTGCTCTTATCCTTCTTACCCGCTATACCCCCTGGTATGGCGTGTAAATAAGTTATTTACGTAAGGTCTTTTAAAGTACTTCATTATTGTATAATATTTTAATACTCGAGGCAGTCCCTAAGGCTGTGAGTGCCCGAGAACAGGATTTTTTCGAAATTGTGGTGCAAGTTTTGAAGATTTATGGGGTCAGACATTATGAACGCAACGATTGAAAGCATGCAAGAAGCATTAATTGGCAACGAAGAAGACATCCATTTGGCATCTCGATCGTTGAAGGCAATGGCACATCCGCTGCGACTGAAAATCCTTTGCCTGCTGGGCGGCAATGGAGAGATCAGCGTTCAGGGGATCGTCGAGTACGTCGGCACCTCCCAGAGTAACATTTCCCAGCACCTGTCGATTTTGCGCGATAAGGGTATTTTGGGCTCACGCAAAGATGCCAATAAAGTCTTTTACCGCGTTGCCGACCCCAAAATAGTCAGCTTGATCAATTCCCTGCGCGCCGCCTTCTGCTCCGACGAGCATTAGTAAGCGAAATTCCCGGGTTCACGCAAATCAACCTGCTGTGCCCGGCGGCCCTCTGGTAGTATCTGCCGTCCGTTAAAACCGCACCGTTTAGTAAAATGTTTATCGAATTCCTGATTGATAGCTGGTTCTTGTTCGCCGCCCTGGCCGCGGTGCTGGCAATGTTGGGCATGACTTATGTCACCCAGATGATCTATAAAATCAAAATCGTGAACTCGGCCCAGACCGTTGGGCTCATCAACCGCGACGATGCGGTGGTGGTGGATGTAGGCGAGCCCAAAGAATTCCAGAC
Source organism: Acidiferrobacterales bacterium (assembly GCA_036446455.1). Classification (GTDB taxonomy): domain Bacteria; phylum Pseudomonadota; class Gammaproteobacteria; order Acidiferrobacterales; family JAJDNE01; genus JAZFSZ01. The sequence goes on along the minus strand of JAZFSZ010000160.1, from coordinate 4,699 downwards.
AGGCCATCTTCCTGATGCCATTAACATGCCATTGGCAAAACTTGCAGGTAACATCGGTGCGCTGAATAAATACAAAAACAAGCCCATTGTCGTCACTTGTCGTGCTGGCAATCGCTCCATGAAAGGTGCGATCACGCTAAAGAAAAGCGGATTTGAGAATGTCTATTCCCTGTCCGGCGGCCTCGCGGCATGGCAAAAAGAAAATTTGCCAATAGAACGTTAATGAGGTTTTTATGAGCCGGGTCAGGGTATATTGCACCGCTACCTGTGGCTACTGTCAGATGGCCTTGCGTCTGCTGGAAAAACGCGGCGCCGCGGTAGACAAGATCCGCGTCGATCTTGAGCCCGAAAAACGGGCGGAGATGGTTGACCGCAGTGGTAGCCGGACGGTGCCACAGATTTTTATTGGTGATCGCCATATCGGCGGATACAACGAATTGGCGGAACTGGACATGGATGATGAGCTCGAGCCACTGCTCGAGGCCTGACACGGCGTTTCGTCCACAAAAAAATATCAGGAGTAAACGTGACAGAAGAAAAAACACCCGCCCAGGGATCATTTTCACTTGAAACTATTTATATCAAAGACATGTCCTTTGAGTCGCCCAACTCGCCGCAAGTCTTTTTGCAGCAGGAGCAACCGCAGCTGGATATCGATATCGATATTCAATACAACAAGCTCGATGACGACGATCTCTATGAGGTGATATTGCCATTGTCTGTGGAAGCCAAAACGGAGGGCAATACTGTATTTCTGGCGGAAGTGCACCAGGCAGGTCTTTTCCGGATTACTGGCATCGAAGAGGCAAATCTTCCCATGGTGCTGGAGATTAACTGTGCCAATATCCTGTTGCCATTTGCGCGCGAAGCTGTTGCCTCCATGATTGGCCACGGCGGGTTCCCGCCGGTGCTGGTCAACCCGGTCAACTTCGAGATTCTTTTTCAGCAACGCCACACCACCGCCAAGGAGGCGACCTCCTGAGTCCGAGGCCACCACCCCGGTAAGACAATGTCAGCGCCATCACCACAAATCGCTGTTCTCGGTGCCGGCTCCTGGGGTACGGCACTGGCGATTCTGCTGGCACGCAATGGCATCGATACGTGTCTATGGGGCTACGATCCGGCACGTTTGGCACGTTTGGCCCATGAGAAAGAAAACGCCAATTACCTGCCCGGTGTTTCTTTTCCACCATCCCTCTCTATCCGTGAAGATCTCAATGAGCTGGCGCACGAGGTCAGTCGTTTTTTGATCGTCGTTCCCAGTCATGCTTTTCGTGCCACCTTGCAGGCTATTCAACCCGCGGTAAATGGTGATACCTGTATCGCCTGGGCCACCAAGGGGCTTGAGTCCGGTACGCATAAATTGCTGAGTCAGGTGTTGGATGAGGTATTGGGTGACTCGGTTAAAAGTGCAGTGGTATCAGGTCCGACCTTCGCCCGTGAAGTCGCGGATAAACTGCCCACCGGCATTACCGTGGCGTCAAAAAATGAGGCGGTCGCAGAAGAAGTGGCAGGCTGGCTGCGCAACGACCGTTTTCGTGTCTATACCAATAGCGATGTCATTGGTGTTCAGTTGGGGGGTGCGATCAAGAATGTCATCGCCATTGCCGCCGGTATTAGTGACGGGCTAGGGTTTGGCGCCAATGCCCGGGTGGCGCTGATCACCCGTGGGTTGGCGGAACTGACGCGACTCGGCGTGGCCATGGGCGGTCACCCGGAAACCTTCATGGGACTCGCCGGGGTCGGTGATCTGATCCTGACCTCTACCGACGATCAGTCGCGTAATCGCCGTGTCGGTCTCGGTCTCGGTCAAGGCCGTAAGCTGCCAGAAATCCTGGGCGAGCTGGGGCAAGAAGCCGAAGGTGTGACCAGCGCCAGCGAACTTTTAGCACTGGCCGATGAACTGGGTGTCGACCTGCCCATCACCGAACAAACCGCACGAGTGCTCGCGGGTAAGTGCTCACCCCAGGAGGCGGTTGAGGCATTACTTTCCAGAGAACCGCGGGCGGAATAGAGTCCCTGCAGGAGACAATAAGGCACGGTAACGGCATTCATGCCATTTTCTGGCAGTCGTTAGGCTGGGTTGAACGAAGTGAAGCCCAGCAGTCGAAATCCGTATAAAACAGCCACTAAATCCTGCCGTCCACCACAGGGAGTTCTGTCCCACCAAGCCACCACTGACACCCCCTAAACTCAAGGATTAAAACGCCGTGGTAAAGGCGCTCTCACCGGGTTTCCCGGACACTCGACCTCTAAACCCGCGAAGGAATTGTGGGTTGCGTTCAATTCCTGCATGTACGCTATGACCAACGGGTCAATCGCACGCGGGACCAAAGGGCGTCTCTGGCAGGGCAATTTTTCTCCGCGGTACTTGGATGAGGATTACCGTTGGGCTGCTGTGCGCCACGTGGAGCGTAATCCGGCAGACGTTGGAAGAGATGACGGGGCGAGCTTTACCGTATTATCCGTGTGGACGATTGAGGAAGGAACAACATGAGTTGGTATGCGTCCCTTTTTGCGCAGTGTCCAGTGGCATAATTGGTTATGGCCTGAAGATAAAGACACCACAAAAAAGTTTTATGCAAAATGAAGAGGGTTAATGCTGGTATATAACAAGTGCGTTAACAGGCAGACTGCCGCTGTAAGAATAATGAAAGCCGATGCAGAAGATCGGCAGTGAGCAATAAAAGCCGCTTTCAATAATAGACGTACAACTGTTGTGGAAAAAAGTAGGTCATTGGGGCGTTGGATCTTCTGGGCATCTTGCAATCTAAAGCGATTGGCAATTGAAGAAGGTTTACACCGGCCAAAACGGTTTGTTTAAATTTGTAACTGCATTATATAATCTAAGTATGCTACTGGTAATCGCGCTAATCTTGTTGGTCGTTGGTTCTGTTCTATTTCACTTCCTGAGCCCATGGTGGCTTACACCGATAGCCTCCAACTGGGGTACGATCGACGATACGATCGAAATCACCTTCTGGGTTACCGGTTTTGTCTTCGTCGCCATAAATTTATTCATGGCCTATTCCATATATCGCTACCGTTATCGGAAGGACGCACGAGCGCAGTACCAACCCGAGAACAAGAAGCTGGAGTGGTGGCTCACCGGTTTGACCACGATAGGTGTCATTGCCATGTTGGCGCCTGGTTTATTTGTCTGGGCCAAGTTCGTCAATGTTCCGGAAGACGCGGCGGTGTTTGAGGCCGTTGGCAAGCAGTGGCACTGGAGCTACCGCTTTCCTGGAAAGGACGGCGTATTGGGAACCGTTGCTGCCAAGTACATCAACGATAACAACCCATTTGGGATGAATCCAGACGACCCAAACGGACAAGACGATATCCTGGTCGCAAGTCCAGAAGTGCATCTTCCCATCGACAAACCGGTCAAAGTGTTGCTCCGCTCTACTGACGTATTACACGACTTCGCGGTAGCGCAGTTCCGGGTCAAGATGGACTTAGTGCCGGGCCTGGTCACTTATGTTTGGTTCACGCCAACCAAAATCGGGAAATACGACTTGCTCTGTGAAGAATTATGCGGCATCGCGCATTTCACCATGCGTGGCAAAGTTGTGGTAGACGAAGAGGTTGCCTATCAGACGTGGTTAAGCAGCTATCCGACGTTCGCGCAAACCTTAAAATCACAGAAAGTAGCCGACAATGTGGCCGCAGGCAAACAGCTCTATTCGGTGTGTGGTAGCTGTCATGGTCTGCAAGGGCAGGGAAACGCCGTACTGAATGCACCTAAATTGGCTGGGCAAGGAGACTGGTACCTCAAGCGGCAATTGAAATATTACAAGCAAGGCGCTCGGGGTACACACGAGAAAGACATGTTCGGCAAAATGATGGCGCCGATGGCAGCAACGTTGGCTGATGATACTGCCATAAAAAATGTCGTCGCCTATATCAAGACCTTGCCGGATAAACCCGCCCCGGCCACGGTGACGGGGAATGCGGCAAACGGTAAAAAACGTTATGCGACCTGCGGCGCCTGTCACGGTCGCAGGGGGCAGGGTATACAGGCCATGAATGCCCCCGGGCTTAAAGGCATGAGTGATTGGTATATGGTTACGCAATTGAGGAATTTCAAACAGGGTATTCGCGGCAAGCATCCGCGCGACATGTACGGACACCAGATGGTATTGATGGCCAAAACTCTGATCGACGATCAGGCTATCAATGACATGGTTGCTTACATCAACACCCTGTAATGACCGACAGGCTTGATTTGTTGAAATGGTCAAGTAGTGATGAAATTCAGGCGAATTAGCATGATTTGGCGAAGAGGAGAATCTGATGTCTACCGTTGTGCATGATGCTACAACTCATGTCGGACCTGCCGAAGTCGAAGAGGTCGAGCTCTACCACGCCAAGACCTGGTTGGGTAAATATGTATTTTGCCAGGACGCCAAAGTTATTGCCATCCAATACGCAGTTACCTCGATCGGAATCGGAATGGTGGCGCTGGTGTTGTCGGGTTTGATGCGACTGCAACTCGGATTCCCGAACACCTTCTCCTTTATCGACCCAAGTGCCTACCTTCAGTTCGTCACCATGCATGGCATGATCATGGTTATCTATTTATTAACCGCATTGTTCCTGGGGGGCTTCGGCAATTATTTGATCCCGTTGATGATTGGTGCAAGAGATATGGTGTTTCCGTTTTTGAATATGCTCAGTTTCTGGGTTTATTTACTGG
>JAZFSZ010000159.1:0-15097 GCA_036446455.1 Acidiferrobacterales bacterium | reverse complement strand
ACACGATTGCCACAACTAAAAACAAGCCCTCCCCCTGTTATATACGTAGCTTCCTTTACTCTATCCTAGGACAGGAGAGTCATAATTCCAATGCGAAATACAGCTAAATAGCATTAAACTTGAAAATTTGGGAATCTCGATTGCAATAAACTGCATACAGGCACTGGTTTTGCAGCAAAATAGACAATTTCGTCGCAACATGCGCCCCGTCAACGCTTTCAGGAGGAGTGGCTTGATTCACTATAAAAGCATCACCCACAGCAGCTTGATTGTTAACCGTCTGGAGGATTCTCTTGTCTTTTATTGCGATCTCCTGGGGATGGCTCTGGATCCATCGCGCCCTGACCTGGGTTATCCGGGCGCCTGGTTGACGATTGGCGATCAGCAAATTCACTTGCTGCAGCTGATAAACCCGGATCCCGTGGAAAACCGACCGGCACACGGCGGGCGTGATCGCCATACTGCCATTCTGGTCGAAGGACTCGAAGAACTAAAAGAAACTCTGGTACGCGCAAATATAGAGTTAACACTAAGTAAATCAGGTCGGCGGGCGCTCTTTTGTCGAGATCCCGATGGCAACGCCCTGGAGTTTATTGCGGTCGCTTAATGTCAGCCCATGCTTCTATTCATTGCTGGCTTGTAATAATTATTTTGATCGTCTGTGGCTGTACCAGCACAGCCGAAGTGTCGGGACAGAAAATTGGCGCTGAAAGATCCAGCCAGCTGAAAATTGCCAAACAACTAATTCAGTTCAGGCACCACAAAAAAGCCATAGTGTTGCTGGAACAACACTTGCTGCATAACCCCGAGAATACTGACGCGCTTTTTATGATTGGTCATGCTTACTTTGCCATGGCCAGTTATGGCCAGGCAGCCGGATTCTTTCGCCGTGTCCTGTTGTTGTCGCCTCAGCATAACGATGCCAAACATCGTCTGTGGGCTGCCAGATTGCAAGCAAATCACTCAAGCACCGCCATTAAAAGGAAAATCAGATCCGAGATTGAGGGTATTTTTGCTCGTGACACTACCGATCCGCAAGAGAAGTTAGCGGCCTACTATGGTTATCGCTATTTGTGGGACCAGCAAAATCAGCAACGTGCTATCAAAATAATAGCGATTCAAAAGTTATCGAGTCAGCTACGCAAACGTGTGGCCGGTGCGCTGGTATATGAAATTATCACCGCCAGAAAGAAAGGCATCCGCACTGAGCTGGCAGAACTTCACCTCGTCTATTTTCCGGGTTTGGCAAATGATGCAATTGCCGCATCGTGGTTATTCAGTAGCAGTGTAATCAAAAAGAACCTGCACCGACTGGAAACTCACATAGAAAGGTTTACTGGTTCCACCGGCAATAATGTCGCTGCCAATCTGTATGCTGCGCACGCACTTATACGAAACGACCACAAGCTGCCCAAAGCCGTATCTCTGCTGCAAGACAATCTTGCCTTGATCAAGAAAAAAGATCCTGGTAGCCAGAGCAAGCCTGAACTGGCCAGAAACTACCGGCAACTCGGGATTGCCTATTACATGCAAAATAACTTCCGGCTCGCCCGCAAGAATTTAATACAAGCAATTAAAATTCAGCCGGACAATGGAAGGGCTGCATATTATCTTGGAAAGATCGCTGAAAAATCGGGCAACCGTGGCAAGGCCACCGCACTTTATCGGAAATCACTCGAAGCTGACGGTCGACAGACCGGGGTACTGGATGCACTGGCCAAATTGCTGGGAAATAGTCTGGAGAACAATACACCATCGCAGTTTTTTGCCAATCAGGAAAGCATCGTCGTTTTTAAGGATGTCACCAAAGCCGTGGGTCTGGATAATATAAGCAGTTATCGCGTTGCCTGGGGAGACTATGATAACGATGGTGATGATGATCTTCTCGTGAACGGCACCCGGCTATTTACCAATAACGATGGAATTTTTACTGATGTTACCGATGCACTGGGTATACCCCGCATCACCAACGCCACCGGTGGACTCTGGGGGGACTTTAATAATGACGGCTATGTCGATATTTTCGTTACGGTCAATGGAGCCAACCGATTGCTTGAAAACATTGGTGGCAAAAGATTTTCTGAAGTAGGAAGCGAGGCACTTCCGAAAAACAACTCGGCCTGGTCTGAGGCCGCTGCCTGGGGAGACTATAACGGAGACGGCTACCTGGATCTGTACATCGCAAACTACCAACAGCCTGCGATCGAACGGGGAATTTGCAGTCACGACAGCTTGCTTGAAAATATCCACGGACGACAGTTTGTTGCGGTGAATCCTGTGACCCTGCCGCAACCTGACGAAGCCATGTGCGGGCGAGGTGTCACGTGGGCCGATTTTAACGGCGATGGTAAACTGGATATATTCGTTGCCAACTATCGCCTGGACCCAAATTTTCTCTGGTTGAACAAAGGACAACATTTCACAGAAAGCGCAGATGCAAGCGATGTTGCAGGCAACAACGTTGACAGCTACTACGGCAATAGCATCGGGCCGGTATTTTCAGACTTTGACAATAGCGGCGAGATTGATTTATTTGTCACCAATCTTGCCCATCCCCGTGATTGGGTGTTTTCAGACAAAAGTCATCTCTACCTGCAAACCCGGGGCCGATTTCATGACCACTATAATAATTCCGGCGTAGGGTTTGAGGAAACCTATTCAGACCCGGCAGCCGCCGACATCGACAACGACGGTGATGTTGATCTTTTTGTGAGTGCGATCTACTCCTCCGGCCAAAGTCACTTGTTTCTCAATGACGGCAAGGGCAATTTTCGTGATGTGAGCTGGTTAAGCGGAGCGCGACTGAAGAATACCTGGGGAGGCGCGTTTTCCGATTACGACAATGATGGGGACTTGGATCTGGTTGTTGCCAGTGAGGATGGCATTCGGCTGTTGAGGAATGATGGACCCGGCGGTCACTGGCTTAAAATCAGCCTTCGTTCTATGCGCTGCAATATTTATGGCATAGGGGCGCGCATCGAAATTCGATATCAAAACCGGTCGCAGAGTCGCGTCATTACCGCAGGTCGAGGTACTGGTAACCAGGACAGCCTGATTCAACTATTTGGTCTTGGAGCTTACCAGGGGCCGGTGGAATTGTCCCTGAAAGACGGGTGCGGTCACAAATTTAGACGCAATTTGCCCGATATCGACCGCCATTACGTGCTCCGCTACTGAGCAGAATTGATGTGCGTCAATCAGAGCTCTATTATGGTCTCTGTAGTTCTGCAACCACACATCAGTTCTGAAGCTATCTCAATAGCTGAGGGGTCAATATGAAAATTAAATTCACTGCACTATGCGCTGCAATAATCATTTTGATGGGTGCGCCCATAGCGGCCCAGGCTGAAGAAGCAATGGTAATAACAATTAAACGGCTTACTATGGATACGGCATTAAAAATGGCCAAAGCAACAATAGAAAAATGCAGGAAAGAAAATGTAAATGTAGCCGTCACCATTATTGATCGGGGTGGTGATACACAGGTACTGCTGCGCGATGCACTTGCTATGGATGTAACAATCGATATTAGCAGGAAAAAAGCTTACACCGCCATGAGTTTTAACACACGCACAATCGAACTGCAGTCAAGGATAAAACAATTAGGACCCATATCCACTTATAACGGATTATTGCTACAAGGCGGGGGCGCACCCATCAATATTGGCGGAACAATTATGGGAGGCATTGGGGTAAGTGGCGCACCCGACAGCAAAATAGACCAGAAGTGTGCTGATGCCGGGCTCAACGCATTAACAGCAGAAATAGAAATGTCGATGTAATAACAAAGTGCGCCGAGTCTATTAGTTGCACTTTTATATTATATGACTAGCTCTCTGCCCCTCTTTTCCTGGTATCTCCATTAAATTTTCTGTGTTTGAATTGAGGTGTGAGATTAAGAGCATTGAATAGCCGATGAGCCAAAAACGTTATCGAATTGGTGAATGGACCATAGACCCCAATCTGGGCCGCATACTACTTGGGGAACAAGAAGTGCGACTCGAGCCCAAAGCCATGGAAGTGCTGGTTTATCTGGCAGAGCACGCCGGTGAAGTGGTTACCAGAAGGGAACTGGAAGAAAATGTCTGGAGCGAGACAATAGTAAGTTACGAGGCGCTCACCGTAACTATCAATAAAATCCGTGGGGCGTTTCATGACAATTCGCGAAAACCCGAGTTTATAGAGACACTATCCAAAAAGGGCTATCGTTTGATCGCGCCTGTTGTGTCGTTGGAGCAGACCCCCGAGAATAAATCGTATAGTGGAGCCGCCGCTCTCCAGGGTTCGCGATCTAAATCCGGACTCCCCCATCCGATGATTATTTTTGTGGGAGTGTTATTAATTACTGGATTGGTGGGATATTTTTCTTACCAAGAATCAAAAGATACATCGATAAAAGACAATATTACTGCCATTATTGATCAGGATCGAAACAATATTTCAATTGCAGTCATCCCATTTACCAATAATAGCGGCGATCCCGGGAAGGACTATTTTGCTTCCGGCATGACAGAATATCTAACAACCGATTTGTCGCGTCTGTCCAGCCTGACAGTAATTTCCCGCAACTCTGTGCAGGGATACAACAGTGCATCTGCGAACATCGGCACCGTCGGCAAAGAATTGAATGTCAGATATGTATTGACCGGCAGCGTACAAATTAGTGCTGATAAAATGCGTGTTTCCGTACAACTGGCTGATGCTTCCAACAACATACAGATCTGGGCAGATAGGTTTGACCGGAAAATGGGAGATATTTTCGCAGTTCAGGATGAAATAACGCAGAAAATTGTTTCTGCTCTCGTTGCCCAGCTAAGCAAGCCGGAGTACTCAAAACATAGTCAGAATTACGCCTCACTTGTTTTGCAGGCGACGAAACTAAAACAGTCACTTAATAGCCGAAAAGGTACGTCGAACCTTAAAGCATATGACAATTACATTCGCGGTAATGCTTTGTACACCTCCATCTCAAAAGAAGGAAATACACTGGCAAGGAAAATGTTTCAGCGCTCCATCGAAATGGATCCGGAATTTGCCACCGCTTACAGTGCCATCGCTTTAACTCATATCGACGATTACCGACGCAAGTGGGTGAAAGATCCCCTTGCTGCTGTAGACCGTGCTTTTGAATTTGCTGATAAAGCAATTACCATTGATAAAAATGCTGCTGTGGCCCACTGGGTGCTTGCGTATGCCAACTTGTATGGCAAGAAGAAACCGGAAAAGGCCATTGCCGCCGCAGAGCAGGCAATCATGCTCTACCCCAACTATGCAGACGCCTATGCAATAATCGCATCCGCTTATTCCTTTATTGGTCGTTCCGTCGACGCAATACGCGTCAATAAGCATGCTATGCGCCTGAACCCTAACTCCAGTGTTATCTACTATGCAAACCTGGGCCGGGACTATTATTTTATTGGTAATCCACAAGAGGCCATTAAACAGCTGAAAATTGCCACTCGACGCAATGATAATTACCTTAATGCCCACCTGTATCTGGCTGCGAGTTATGCCAGCCTGAACCAGATCGATGAAGCAAACTGGCAAATGGTGCAAGTGCTGGGTTTGGACCCAAAATTCTCCCTGGACTACTGGGCTAGTACCCAACCTTATAAATCGTCGGCTCGCATTGATAAACTGGTAGTAGACCTGAGAAAGGCGGGATTACCTAAGTAAAAAGATAAAGTATTAACTCGTGTCCCCGGGCAATTCTCCAGCCTTAAATACCCCTCTTCTCTCACCCGATTTAATCCTGATAATCAATGGCTTCTTTGGGCCGAAAACATATTAATAATATTTTCTTTATCTATTTTTTACCTTTTTCCAATAACTTCACTCGCCCCAGTCAATAAGCTGTAGCTGTTTTTTGTGGCAGCGTCCGGTTCCCGGAATACTGCTGAGCAATATTCACCACCTGTAGTGATCAAGTGAGCGAACCCGTCAGATTTTAAAAGTACAGGGGGAAACATAATGACTATTGGGCACACACTCATAGGTAACGGCAAAAACAATGTCGTGGTGTTACACGGCTGGTTCGGTGATCACACTGCATTCGAACCCACTTACAATGCGCTGGACGCAGACACTTTTACTTATGCCTTTGTTGACTATCGGGGGTACGGCAAATCCCGGGACATAACCGGAGAACATACTATGGAAGAAATTTCTGGTGATGTCATGGAGCTGATCGACGAGTTGGGATGGCATGAATTTCATCTGGTGGGTCATTCTATGGGGGGCATGGCAACACAACGAATCCTGGCTGATATCAATGATCCCGAACGCATCAGGAGCGTAGTGGCAATCGCACCGGTACCAGCCTGCGGTGTGCCTTTCGATGAAACAAACACCCAGCTTTTTTACGGTGCCATTACCAATGACGATAATCGCAAAATGATCCTCGACTTTACTACCGGTAACCGTAATTCAGAGAAGTGGCTCGACCACATGGTAAAACGCAGCAGGGAAACGACAATTGAATATGCTTTTGCTGATTACCTGACAGCCTGGACCCAAACCAATTTTGCGGAAGAAATAAAGGGAAATAAAACACCGGTTTGTGTCTGCATTGGTGAATACGATCCTGCGTTTACCGAAGAGGTCATGAACCAAACTTACCTGGCCTGGATGCCAAATTCTGAATTAACTCTGATTGCCAATGCCGGGCACTACCCTATGCTGGAAACACCGGTGCAAATGGCGACGTTAATGGAAACATTCATGAAAAGGCATTGTGCAGAAGAAATAGCAATGGAGTGATGAAACAGGCCCATCGCTGACTGAAAACAATGCTGCATATGATTGACAGTTGGAGGTTGGCGGAAAGACAACGAGCTCGTTAGTTGAAGTAATCAAACCAAATAGGAGGTTTTATGAATAATTTTAAGAAAAATATTGCGCTGTTTTTTATCGCAACGGTAGTCGTGCTATCTGGCGCTTGCACCCATACACCTGACGTAGTCAGTTTCAAACACATGGCTCTGTATCCTGAAGGTGTCGATTGGGATGCCGATCGAAAAAGATTCTTGGTGACTTCTATTCGCAAAGGCATAGTGGGCACGGTTACGGACGATGGGGCTTATTCAGTATTTGCCCAGGACCCACGTATGGTCTCCGCCGTTGGTATTCGCATCGATGCCGGGCGAGACCGGGTTCTGGTGTGCAATGCAGATCCAGGCGCAAGTAAATTCAGCAGCCCCAAAACCACCGGCAAGCTGGCGGCATTGGCAGTATTCCAGCTCTCAACAGGAAAACTGATTGAATACGTAAACCTGGCGGAAGGGCTCGAAGGGTCGCATTTCTGCAACGACATCGTCATTGACAAAGACGGCACGGCTTATATAACGGACAGTTTTTCAACCATCATTTACAAAGTAACGCCTGAATATAAAGTCTCTGTTCTTATCGATAACAAAAGATTTTCTGGTAAGGCGTTCAATCTAAATGGCATCGTTATAAAAGACAACTACCTGTTAGTTGATAAATTTAATGAAGGTATTTTGTTTAAAATACCGTTGGATAAACCAGAAACATTCACCCAGGTAAAAATAAATGAAAAATTTGATGGCGCTGATGGGCTACTTTGGGCGCCTGATGGTTCGCTTGTGTTGATAGCCAATGACAGCGGTCATGGCGGCTTCGTGCCTGGTGTCACTACCAACAAGACCATTAAATTGACCAGTACTGACAATTGGGCATCTGCTAAGGTCGTGCAAACAGTTGATACCGGGGACGTATTTGCCACTACCGGCGTGGTCAGGGATGGTGAGATCTATGTTACGTATTCAATGATTCATGTTTTATTTAATCCTAAAACCAAAAAGCACGTAGAGCAGTTTGAGATACGCAGGCAAAAGTTCTAATCAAACACGAATAGGCATTTGAATTATGGGGCCAGATAGTATCTGGCCCCATAAAGCAAAAACTAAAAAGAAGTCAGACCGAATCGCCCCGCTTTCAGGAAAAGCGGGCCAAGCAACAGCCTGCAATCTTTCAGTTGTATCACCGCCTTACTTGATATCAATCAACTCAACTTCGAATATAAGTGCTGAGTTCGGGGGGATACCTGGCCGGCCCTGGATTCCATATGCGAGCTCTGGCGGAATCGTAATGCGCCACTTGCCCCCTTTCTTCATCATCGGTATGGCTTCCTGCCATCCCTTGATGACACCGTTAATCGGGAAAGTTGCCGTTTGTCCGCGGTTGACAGAGCTATCGAATATACGGCCGTCAATTAGTGTACCGTGATAGTGAACCTCAACCTTGTCCGTAGTCTTGGGCTTGCTACCAGTCCCCTTCTTTAGAATCTCGTACTGCAGACCGCTCGCCGTGGCCTTTACGCCCTTTTTCTTTTTGTTCTTTTCCAGGAACGCTTGTGAAAGTTTGAGACTTTTTTCTGCTTTTGCTTTACGCTTGGCTACCAACGCCTGTTTATAATTAGCCACAGCCTGCTGCATCTGTTCCTGTGTCAGCTTTGGTTTCTTTCCATTCTGCACATCCCGAATCGCCTGGAAAAGCGCATTAGTATCAAGGTCCAGCCCCTTATGTTTAAAATCCGATCCAACCTGATATCCGACGGCATAACTGAACTTCTGCTTTTGCGTTTTCAGTGATGTGGCAGCATGAGTTGCAGTTGTTACCAACAGCGCAAATATTGGCAGTAGCCAAAACGTGTTTAACTTCATCAGAGACTCCTGGGTGGTGATACAGTCACAACGAGTTACTCGGGGACTTTTTTCAACGACCGAAACTTGTGGTTGTCATCATAGCGTATTACGAAACTTCTTTGAATGCCATTGTGTATTAAGTAAGATCGCTAATTTGGGTGGCAGAAGATTGTACCTGCTTGCAATTATTGCTGGCGGTCTGGGCTATTGCGTGTCTCCCCGGTAATTGCTTGCAATCTGGGTATGAGACTAATTAAGAATAAATCGTGATTCAGCTATCGCATTGCTGCCCGGTCTTGAGAAAACTGTTCGCTATTCCTGACATATTATCGTTTATGGAACCGGTATATCTTTTCGCGCAAAACCGTGAGGCCACGTTCACGAAATCGCGAATTCTCTTCAAACGCGTTGTGGTCCTCAATTAAATCCAGCTGGAAATTCCTGGCATACAGTTTGTCCACTTCCTGTTCTGTTACTGAAAATGGCGGACCAGTCATCTCGTCTTGTGGGTACTCCAGTGTAACCAGAAGACCTCGCGTTCCAGACAGCAGAAGGTGCCCCAATTGATCAATATATTTTGCGCGCATTTCCAAGGGAAGTGCAATCAGCGCAGCCCGGTCAAATACTGCATCAACTTTTCCCAATACGTCGGCATTCAAATCAAAAAAGTCGCCGCACAGAATTTCTACATCCGCGTATTTCCAACTGACAAAGTCGCCGTGCTTTATATTGCACGCTTGCTTGCCCGCCTCGGTGAAAAATGAACTGGCTGCAATTTCACTTATTTCGATGCCGATAACATTAAATCCCTGTTTATGCAGCCACCACATATCCAGGCTTTTGCCACACAAGGGTACAAAAACAGTGTCTGCAGACGCGAGCGCCAGTTCATCAATATATTTTTGCAGGTAGTGATTGACTTCAGTTTGGTGAAAGCCAATCGATTTGTTTTGCCATTTGTCGCGCCAGAAATCATGGTCCATAATTTACAATAATTACATTTTTGGTATGGGTTGAAGGTATTGTGTTCTGAACTGACGCTTTTCCCTGTCGATTACAATCAAGTCACCAACGTGTAGTACGAATTCTCCATTTGACATATCTTCATAATAACAACGCAGTGTTTCTTCTATCACCGGAAACGCCAACTGGCTCCACGGAATCTCGTTTTCGCTGAATAATTCTACTTCGAGACTCTCAGTCCCAGGATGAAAATGTGGTTCAGGCAACCGCGACCGGAACATCATGTAGACCTGATTGATATGCGGTAGATTATAAATGGCAAAAAGATTCGTCACCTCAACATGGGCCCCGGCCTCCTCCAGCGTTTCACGGGCCGCCGCTTCAATTGATGTTTCGCTGTTTTCCATAAAACCAGCGGGCAAGGTCCAGTAACCATGTCGGGGTTCAATGGCGCGTCGGCACAGTAATATTCTGTCACCCCATTCCGGAATACAACCTGCAACTATATTGGGGTTTTGATAATGGATAGTCTGGCATGAACCGCAAACAAAGCGGGGCAGAGTATCGCCCTCTGGTACCCGCAGCGTGACGGTTGCGCCACAGTCACTACAATACTTCATGATACACTGGACACACCTCGCGACACGCCTGTTATGGAGACAGGGGGTGTTGCAAATTAAACGTTGTAGTCAGTCTTGATCTTGCCCATGAGCTCAAGATGGCGAAGAAATGGCACCGACAGCTTCACATTGGACACCATTTGGCGGTAATCGCCTTTATTGAATTTTAATTCACCAGTGGTGATGGCTTTGCCCAGACGCAATAAGCCAAATCCTTCCGTCATCCATTTTTTCCAGCTCTCCCTGCTTGCACGCAAATCCCAGTTAAGTTCTTCCCCATTCCATGCACCTTCTGTGATTACCTTGCCCTCATTGACAAAGATAAATCCTCGGGGATTTTCCTCTCCGTCAAACCCGTATCCTATATATGAATAGAAATTGACTTTGACCAGATTGCTGGTCATTTTAGGATCAGTATTCCAGAGCTTTGCCAGCTCCGCCATCCATTCATTGGAAAATAATTTACTGCTCACCTTGGACCTCCGACTCAAATCCCAGATTCCGGCGATCCTTGGCTGCTGCCACCCGTCTCGCCATGTGCGTTCTAATTACCATTGTCATTATAAGATAGAAAAGTCACTTGTCGCAGGTTGCGCGTCCTTGACGCAGATCAAAGCGATCAACAGCTGTACACGATACCTTTTTTCAACAGGTTACGGCGAGGTCGGCGGATTGAAGTCTGGTGCCATTTGAACAAAATGGTAACAATACAGGGAAGTGAAATACCCTATAGGGCATAGACGCCCCACCCGGGCGCCCGACACCAGACACCGCCGGCCTGGTCTGTCTGCACGGACAAATTTCGGGCTAGCGAAAATACTTGGGCTCATTGCCCGGTTTCCATTTGATGTTGCAGCCAATGCTGGGCACCTGATCCGCATCGGGTATCTCCCCCGCAAGAACCTTTTCGACTGCCTGCCGCAGATCCGCCCCCGTTACCTGAATATCATTGCCGGGACGGCTGGCATCAAACTGGCCGCGATATACCAATTTGCGTTCTCCATCAAATAAAAAGAAATCAGGCGTACAGGCAGCCCGGTAGGCCTTGGCCACCTCCTGTTGTGCATCATATAGATAGGGAAACGTATAACCACGCATTTTTGCTTCTTCTGCCATTTTTTCCGGCCCGTCATCGGGATAGTTCACCGCATCATTGGCGCTGATGCCTACAACACCCAGGCCTTTGGGCTGGTATTCGTCTGCAAATGCACTAAACGCATCGGCGATATGTTTCACGTAGGGGCAATGATTGCACATAAATACAACCAGCAGCGCTGGCTTGTCGGCAAAATCATTCAATCCCACTTCCTTGCTGCCGGTATCTTTAAGATGAAAATCCGGAGCCTGTGTTCCAAGCTCCAGCATGGTTGAAGGTGTGAGTGACATTGGGGTTCTCCAAAGTATAGTTTCCGTGTTGCGACAAGCTCTCGCCCAGGGTTCTCGTTATTATATCAGCCGCACCTGGCTGAAAACGCAAAAGGCACATCAGTCGTTGACAGCTTACATCCTGATCTGGATTGTCTAATTGGCTGTCCCGGTGGTGGCCATCTGTTTGCGAATCCAGGTGACAGGTAGCAACATAAAGGCCGCATATACGGCCTTTATATCTGTTACATATTGAGTTTACTATTGCGAAATTTTTAGTAATTCAACCTCAAATATCAGTGTGGCATTGGGTGGAATTGCACCACCAGCGCCGGCAGTACCATAACCCAACTGCGGCGGGATAGTCAGCTTGCGTTTGCCGCCGATTTTCATACCGGCCACGCCCTCATCCCAGCCCTTGATCACCATTCCCATACCCAGTGGAAATTGAAACGGATCGCCACGATCAACACTGGAATCGAATTTGGTTCCGTCCTCCAGCCAACCCGTGTAGTGCACAGTAACTGTTTGTCCGGGACCGGTTGCTTCTTCCCCATCACCGATTGTCATGTCTTCGTATTTCAGCCCGCTGTCTGTAATCATCTCTGTCATTGATTTCCTCTTAATTAAAATGTCTAGTGTTTCACTCGCTCCAGAACTTTGCCGGAATCCAGCTTTTCGCGCACAGCGTCAGCCGCCTCCACCGGAGTCTCATATTTTCCCAGATGCCAAAGAAATATGGCACCGCCGTAAATTAACCCATCTCGAGTTGGTCCGGGCTCACCTTCCAATGCCGCCAGACCTGATTCCGCCGCCGCTTTGGCTGCTGTCGCAGTATTAACTTTAGAGGTCACAAGATCACCACCTTCACCAGGCTGCGACACCGCCTCCGGCAAGGGCGCTGCTCGCACTTTCTGCTCTATTCCCAGTTCAGTTGGCTTGATCTCCATGGATTGTTCTTCGCCCTTATCATGGTAATAAACAAATTTACCCGTCTGTCGCAATGACGGCACAACACCACCTTCGACACCGCGCACCATTAAAGCGCTATCAAAACCGGCATGCCTTGCCAATAAGGCATATATTCTCGGATACGGTTTATGTACGTAACCGGTCACGAAATGGGTTTTCTTTCTACCTCGTATGGGGCTTGCCAGCACTTCCACCGTGGTAAGTACCGGCCGCTTGACGATCTTGGTACGTAGATCGGCGAGCTGATGCACTTTGGGGTTGAAGCGGGACTGATCAATATAGGCCCATCCAATTGTGGAATCGCTTATCCTCGCAGCCGCCTCTTCCGGTGACAGGTCCACCGGCACGCCGATTTCACGCAGCACCTGGCGGTGGGTAATACCGAATTTTGGTCCCATGATTTCAACGCCCTGGGAGAATGCCGGGACTCCAAAGGCAGCCAGTAAGGGCGCCAGAAAGGGCGATGAAGGCAATGTGCGATTGTAGCCGTCGTAGGGGTCAGCAATATCAATTACTTCGTCGACGTCGGCCGTCACACTATTGGTTGTTTCCAGAACCGCATCATGCACACCAAGAAATTCATCATCAGTCTCCCGTTTCATGCGCAAGGCTATCAGGAAGATTGCCGCTTGTACTGGATCGACCTGATCGTTCAGAACGGCGTTCATTCCAATGCGCGCCTCTTCCAGTGAAATGTTTTTGCTCAACTCGGGTCCCGTTGCGATTCTGGCAATAATGGAACGCATGGTTTCCCGTACAGATTCGACCTTAGTGCTCATCGTTATTCCTTTCAATCAAGACAAATTAATATCTGGTTTGCCTCTATCTGCAGGGGATAGGTACGCAAATCTTCATCTGCAGGGTCATCAATTACCTTGCCTGTTTTCAGATTAAACCGACTCCCGTGCAACGGGCACTTCACGTATTCGTTTTTCAACGACCCGGTGCACAATCGTGCATCTTCGTGGGTACACATTTCATCGGTGGCATAGAATTTTCCGTCGATATTGGCCAGCAGGATGCCCCTGCCATCCACAGTTATACACCTCATGTTACCTTCTTCGAGATCATTGATATCGGCCAGTTTGATGAAATGTTCGGACATGCTCAATTTATTGAAGTTGAAAAGGCTGGCAATTCTAAACGAGATGAGAAAACAAAACAGCCTGAGACTAGAAGGTTTTATGCTAAACCATGCTGGTGCCTGTATATATAGTCGCTACAATGAGGTATGGCTGTAAGTTTTACCAATACATCACCTTCAGAATCTGTTCTCTTCGTCTTCCTGAAGTGGTTGAAATGGTTTCTGGCTGGATTTGTGGTGCTGGTTTTGCTGGTGCTCCTGATATTTATTTCAGGAGGTTACCTGTTCTCGGGCCCGCGATATCAGGGTCCATCCAGCGATCATTTTGATGGTGAGCACTTCTTTAATCCCAGCGGTGCCCTTACCGACAAAACCTTTAATGAATTTGTACGCTGGCATTTCAGTCGCAATGCCGGTCCCTGGCCCGACTGGGTATCGGCACCACCGGGAAAACCGCCGCCGAAATCGGTAACCGGCGATACTTTGCGCGTTACTTTCGTCAATCACGCTACCGTTTTACTGCAGATGTCTGGTAGCAATATTTTAACCGACCCGATCTGGTCTGAACGTGCCAGCCCGATTTTGTGGTTCGGACCGCGTCGCGTACGAACGCCGGGCATTCGTTTTGAAGACTTGCCACCGATTCACGCTGTCGTCATCAGTCACAATCACTATGACCACCTCGACCTGCCGACACTGATCAGGCTGCGCGACAAACACGACCCGGTGTTTGTGGTACAGCTTGGAAACAAACAGTTACTTGAAAAACACGGTTTAAAAAATGTCGTCGAATTGGACTGGTGGGAGAAAACGGTCATTGCACCGGGCATTTCGATTCATAGCGCACCTGCACAGCATTTTTCTTCACGTGGGTTTTTCGACCGTAATACGACTTTATGGGGTGGTTACATTCTGGACGGGCCGGGAGGAAGAATTTTCTTTGCTGGTGATACCGGGCTGGGACCGCACTTTGATGAGATTCGCAAACGCTTCTCCCCCATTCGTCTGGCCTTGCTGCCGATTGGTGCCTTTCGGCCCCGATGGTTTATGAAAGAAGGCCACATGTCACCATCTGAAGCTGTTGACGCACACCTGCGGTTACGGGCACACACCAGCCTGGCAATTCACTTTGGCACTTTCAATCTGGGGGATGACGGTGAAACCGAACCGGTAGAGCGCTGGCGTGATGCTATCCAGGCGAATAATATGAGAAAGTCACGGCTGTGGGTGCTTGGTTTTGGTGAAGGTCGTAATCTCCCGCCAGTTACCACACACAATTAATTAATGAAAATCCCGCGAGACAGTCCTGAGCTCGCCAAGCAATTCGCTGTAATCCTGTAAATGTTTGGCGATCACACGTATGACTTCACCTTCCCGCTGTACTACACCTTCCACCACTAATAGCCGTGCGCCCAGTAACTCACGAC
>JAZFSZ010000158.1:0-5978 GCA_036446455.1 Acidiferrobacterales bacterium | reverse complement strand
TGCCAATTTGCTGGTAGATAGGAAGATACGTTGACGGTAGACAAATTAAAGCTGTTCGTCGCGGTGCTCATCCTCGCGGGTGGCATTTATGGCTTCTATTACTTTGAAAATCAGGGCGATCTGGTGCGTATCGCCACCGTGCTGGGTGCTGTGATTGTGGCTACCGGTGTGGCGTTAACCTCAGCCCCGGGCCAGATGGCGTGGGAGTTTGCCAAGGGTGCCCGCACCGAGTTACGCAAGGTGGTGTGGCCGAGCAGGAAGGAAACCATGCAGGTTACTCTTGCTGTGCTCGCGATCGTGATTATGGTGTCCCTGTTTTTGATGTTGGTGGATTTCGGGTTGTCGAACTTACGCGATGCTCTATTGGGCCTGGAGTCCTGATATGTCTATGCAATGGTATGTGATACACGCCTTCTCCGGCTTTGAGAAACAGGTCGAGCGGTCGCTGGAACAGCACATTCGTGATGCTGGCATGGAAGACATGTTTGGCGAGATCATGGTGCCCACGGAAGAGGTGGTGGAAATGCGTGGTGGCCAGAAACGCACAACCAAGCGCAAGTTTTTCCCCGGTTACGTGCTAGTGAAAATGGAAATGACGGACGATACCTGGCACCTGGTCAAAAGTGTGCCCAAGGTTACCGGATTTATCGGTGGAACGGCCAACAAACCGGCGCCGATCAGCGACAAAGAAGCCGAGGTCATCCTGCAGCAGGTTCAGGAGGGCGCGGAGAAACCACGGCCCAAGTTCACCTTCGAGGCGGGCGAGCAGGTACGTGTGATTGACGGACCCTTTGCCGATTTCAATGGCACAGTGGAAGACGTTAATTTTGAAAAGGCCAAACTGCGTGTGTCGGTGTCCATTTTTGGTCGCATGACACCGGTGGAACTGGATTTTTCACAGGTGGAAAAGGGCTAGACTTTTTCCACCTGGCTCTATTAAAGCGGTAGGCGCCGTCTGACGGCGATCAATTGTGCTCGGTAGAGTACACCTACCAGGTTGATTTTTACGGGGAGCCCGAAAGCGAATGGCAGCAACCGTCTTCCGACGGTGAAAGCAGTTGCCGGTACGGTGTTTGCACCCGAAGGAGTAGCAAGTCATGGCAAAAAAGATCGACTCTTATATCAAGTTGCAGGTGGCTGCCGGGGAAGCCAATCCCAGCCCGCCTGTGGGTCCGGCCCTGGGCCAACACGGACTCAACATCATGGAGTTCTGCAAGGCATTCAATGCCGCTACGCAGAGCGTGGAAAAGGGGTTGCCGATTCCCGTGGTGGTCACTGTCTTCAGTGATAAAAGTTTCACTTTTATTACCAAAACGCCGCCGGCAGCGGTGTTGCTGAAAAAAGCGCTGGGGCTGAATAAAGGCTCCAGTACCCCCCATACCGATAAGGTAGGCAAGGTCACCCGTGCGCAGCTTGAAGAGATAGCCACTACCAAGATGAAGGATCTGAATGCCAATGATATGGATGCCGCGGTGAAGATAATTGCTGGCAGCGCCCGCTCTATGGGTATCGAGACGGAGGGCGAGTGAGATGGCAAAATTAAGTAAACGCATGAAGGCGATATCGGGGAATATCGAGCTTGGCAAGCAGTATGAGATCAACGAGGCCCTGACCCTGGTCAAGGGCAGTGCCAGCGCCAAGTTTGACGAATCCGTTGATGTGGCGGTGAATCTGGGCGTCGATGCCCGTAAGTCCGATCAGAATGTCCGGGGTTCGACTGTATTGCCACGCGGCACCGGTAAAACCGTAAAAGTCGCCGTGTTTGCCGAAGGCGATCAGGCCGAGGCTGCCCGCAAGGCTGGCGCCGATGTGGTGGGTATGGACGATTTGGCGGAGAGAGTAAAAAAAGGCGATTTTGACTGGGATATTGTGATTGCTACCCCCGATGCCATGAAGGTGGTCGGACAGTTGGGCCAGATTCTGGGTCCGCGTGGTTTGATGCCGAACCCCAAAGTGGGCACGGTAGCCGCCAATACTGAGAAGGCGGTGACTGACGCCAAGTCAGGCCAGGTGCAGTACCGCATCGACAAGGCCGGCATTATTCATTGCACTATCGGCAAGGCCTCATTTAATGCCGATGCACTGAAGGAAAACCTGGCGGCCTTAATTAATGCCCTGCAGAAGGCGAAACCGTCTTCCGCCAAGGGTACGTATATCAAACGCATCACCCTGTCCTCCACCATGGGACCGGGTGTGATGATTGATACCGCAACGTTGTAGTAGCAATTAATAACCAGCAGTTAAGCGTTAATTATGATTGGTGCGCAAAACGTACTGAAATTTTTAACTGGTAATTGTGATTTACTAATTGTGTTTTAAAGGATTGGGGCTCTCTGCTCCCGATTGGCCGGAAACGGTTGTGAAGGTGCAGGGAGATTGTCCAAGACCGCAGGCGTTTTACTTAATTGCCTCGTTGCTAAATCGACTTGAAGGGGGCGGGATCGATACGAGACCCAGGGTTGATTTAGTAGCGGGGCGGCCTGCGCAGGCGATGAACCCGGAGTCAGAGTTTTTTCTGGATACGGTTGTCGTCTTTTATAGACGGAGGTGGCTCTACATGAGTCTTGATATAGAGCAGAAAATGGCCGTGGTGTCTGAAGTGACTGAAGCTATTTCAGGCGCGGAAGCCGCTATACTGGCTGAGTATCGTGGTTTGACCGTGGCTCAAATGACAGAGCTGCGCCGCAAGGCCCGGGAAGCCGGTGTGTTCTTGCGCGTGGTGAAAAACTCACTTGCAAAGCGTGCTGTTGAAGGTTCGAACTTTGAATGCCTGAAAGACCATATGGTGGGTCCACTGGCGCTTGCCGCATCGACTGATCCGGCAGCCGTGGCCAAGGTACTTGATGAGTTTGCCAAAGAAAATGACAAACTAATTATCAAGACCGGCGCTATGGGCGGCGTGATTATGTCGCAAGAGCAACTCAAGGCGCTGGCCAGGTTGCCAGGCCGCGAAGAACTGCTGGCGATTCTGTTGGCAACCATGAACGCACCGATGCAGAAGTTTGTCCGTACCCTGAACGAGGTACCGGCGGCATTCGTGCGCACGTTGGTTGCTATTCGCGAAGCCAGGGAAGCTGCGTAAGTCAAACCGAATTAACTGATTTAGATTATCTGGAGAAAAGAAATGGCTGTATCCAAGAACGAAATTATGGACGCAATCAGCGGCATGTCCGTGCTGGAGCTTTCCGAGCTCATCAAGGATATGGAAGACAAGTTCAACGTATCCACCGCCGCGGCCGTTGCCGTAGCGGCACCGGCTGCCGCTGAAGCTGGCGCCGAAGAGGCCAAGGACGATTTCGACGTTGTATTGGTTGATATGGGCTCCAGCAAGGTTTCCGTGATCAAGGCTGTTCGTGCTATGACCAGCCTGGGTCTGAAGGAGGCCAAGGAGTTGGTGGAATCCGCTCCGGCGACTGTGAAGGAAGCGGCGCCCAAGGCCGAAGCCGAAGACATGAAAAAGAAGCTGGAAGAAGCCGGCGCCAAGATCGAGCTGAAGTAAGTGTCTGCCAATTGAATTTGGTAGCGCAATCGATCCCTCCCAAGCGAAGGATCGAAACATTATCGGGGTTCAGGCTGGCGGAATACTGCCGGCCTGTTCCCGCTTGTTATTTTCGCGTTAGCAGTTAAAGGCGCTGACGCACACATTACAGAGTTGAGAGTCGAGGGAAAGCATGGCCTACACATTCACTGAGAAGCTGCGAATTCGTAAAAGTTTTGGCAAACGCCGGATCGTGCAGAAAGTGCCTTATCTGCTTGCGATTCAAAAGGAATCCTATGCCAAGTACCTGCAAATCGATACCCCGCCAGAGCAGCGTATCGACCAGGGTTTACAAGCAGCGTTCAAGTCTGTTTTCCCGATCGAGTCCTACAACGGCAATGCGGCGCTGGAATTTGTCAGCTATCGCCTTGGCGAACCTGCCTTTGACGTCAAGGAGTGCCAGCAGCGCGGTTTGATTTATTCCGCACCATTACGCGTGCTGGTACGCCTGGTGGTATTTAACAAAGACGATGCCACTGGCAGCAAGGCAGTTCGTGATATCCGTGAGCAGGAAGTGTACATGGGTGAGATTCCGCTCATGACTACCAACGGTACCTTTATTATTAACGGTACTGAGCGCGTGATTGTTTCCCAGTTGCATCGTTCGCCGGGTGTATTTTTCGAACACGACAGCGGCAAGACGCACAGTTCAGGCAAGTTGCTGTTTTCTGCCCGCGTCATACCCTACCGTGGTTCCTGGCTCGATCTCGAATTTGATCCCAAAGATTTCCTTTTTGTTCGTATCGATCGTCGACGCAAGCTGCCGGCGGCCATCCTGCTGCGTTCCTTGGGAATGAATACGCAGGAAATTCTGGAAACCTTTTTTGATACTGACACCTACCACATTGGTAAAAACGAGATCAAGGTGGAACTGGTACCGTCACGCCTGCGTGGTTTGCAATTTGAATTTGATCTGCGCAACTCCAAGGGCGATGTGCTCGTGGAAGCTGGCAAGCGTGTGACTGCCCGCATGGTGCGTGAACTGGAAAAATCCCGCCTGAAACAGCTGATCGTTCCGGAACTGTACCTGATGGGTCGCTCGCTGGCGGAAGATATCTTCGACAAGGAGACTGGTGAAATCCTGTTTGCGGCCAACGAAGTTATTACTGAAGAACTGATGGAGAAGCTGCACGAATCCGGTATCAGCGAGATTAAAACCATCTATACCAACGATCTCGATTGCGGTCCGTTTATTTCGGATACCCTGCGCCTTGATCCAAGCACCAATCCACTGGAAGCCCAGATCGAAATCTATCGCATGATGCGTCCCGGCGAGCCACCGACAAAAGACGCGGCGCAATCCCTGTTTAACAATATGTTCTTTTCGGCTGACCGCTACGATCTGTCCGCAGTCGGCCGCATGAAATTCAACCGTCGACTGGCGCGCGAAACCGATGAGGGTCCGGGCATTCTGTCGAAGGAAGACATCGTCGATGTCATGAAAACGCTGATCGATCTCAAGAACGGCAATGGCCAGGTGGATGATATCGACCACCTGGGCAATCGTCGCGTGCGTTCTGTCGGCGAACTGGCCGAGAACCAGTTTCGTATTGGTTTGGTGCGTGTTGAGCGCGCGGTGCGTGAACGTCTGGCCCTGGCGGAATCGGAAGGCCTGATGCCGCAGGAGCTGATTAACGCCAAACCGGTTTCCGCGGTGGTGAAGGAATTCTTTGGTTCCTCGCAACTGTCCCAGTTTATGGACCAGACCAACCCACTGTCGGAAGTAACCCACAAGCGCCGTGTATCGGCACTGGGTCCGGGCGGCCTGACGCGTGAGCGCGCCGGTTTCGAGGTGCGCGATGTGCACCCGACCCATTACGGTCGTGTCTGTCCGATTGAAACACCCGAAGGCCCCAATATTGGTCTGATCAACTCGCTGGCGATCTATGCACGTACCAATGAATACGGTTTCCTGGAAACCCCATATCGCAAGGTAGTGGGTAGCAAGGTTACCGATGACGTCGATTACCTGTCCGCCATTGAAGAAGGCAAGTTCGTGATTGCCCAGGCCAACGCGTCGGTAGATAACAAGGGCAAACTGACCGACGAACTGGTGTCCTGCCGCAACAAGAATGAATTCATGCTGGCAACAGCGGATATGGTGCAATACATTGATGTGGCGCCATCGCAGATCGTTTCCGTTGCCGCCTGTCTGATTCCGTTCCTTGAGCACGATGACGCCAACCGCGCCCTGATGGGATCCAACATGCAGCGTCAGGCGGTGCCGACGCTGATGACCGAAAAACCGCTGGTGGGTACGGGTATCGAACGCACCGTGTGCGTGGACTCCGGTGTGGCAGTAATAGCCCGTCGTGGTGGTGTGGTGGATTCAGTCGACGCCAGCCGTATCGTGGTACGCGTCAATGATGTCGAGACCACCCCCGGTGAAGGCGGTGTTGATTTCTACAACCTGGTGAAATACCAGCGCTCAAACCAGAAT
>JAZFSZ010000157.1:0-20208 GCA_036446455.1 Acidiferrobacterales bacterium | reverse complement strand
GTCGATGGAAATGCCGTTGTCGTCGTAATAGCAAATTAATTTTCCTAATCCCAAAGTACCCGCCAGTGAGCAAGCCTCATGAGAAATGCCTTCCATCAGGCAGCCATCGCCCAAAAACACATAGGTCTTGTGATTGACGATGTCATGCCCGTCTTTGTTGAATTGCCTGGCCAGTACCTTTTCCGCCAGCGCCATGCCAACGGCATTGGTAAGCCCCTGACCCAGTGGGCCGGTTGTGGTTTCAATGCCAGGCGCATAACCATATTCAGGGTGACCCGGGGTCTTAGAGTGCAGCTGACGAAAATTCTTCAGTTCTTCCATCGGCAGATCGTAGCCCGTCAGATGTAACAAGGAATAGATCAGCATCGACCCGTGCCCATTAGACAGAACAAAGCGGTCACGATCTGCCCATTTCGGGTTCGCCGGGTTGTGCTTCATGTGGTCGTTCCAGAGCACCTCGGCAATATCTGCCATGCCCATAGGAGCGCCCGGATGACCGGAATTGGCTTTCTGCACCGCATCCATGCTGAGTGCACGGATAGCGTTGGCAAGATCGCGGCGGCTAGGCATTGCGTTTTCGGGTTTCGCTGACATATGGTTAGTCCTCGTTTCGTTTCTTAATATCTGTCTACAGCACCAAACTGGTGCCATTGTATTTGTTATGCCCTCGGGGCCTGCCCGGTGACTTTCCGACTGTAAAAGCCGTGCCGCCGGCGTTTACCAACACCGCATACCAGCCATCGAGAAGTTTGGTTCAGCTCCGAGCGATCGACGCGCTATCCTGTCTTCTATGTCGATCAACTGCCCCGGGTCGAAAATGGAGGCGTATTCTCTCTCAGAGACCTGATTTCGGCAATAGTCGATAGCTCTGGCGCAACGCGGAATCGTGTCAACTGGACCCGAAAAACCTGAATTGCTCGAGAAATCGTCTGCAAATCGATGAATATTTGAATTTTTTATCGGCTGATAAAAACGGGCATATTCATGTGGGTGGGCGCGAAACCCATTCCCACCACTGCTTGAATGTGCGCCGGTCGAGGGCAGCAACTACAGAACGTGGTTCAAAATCACCACAGTAGACACATTCGCCGTCCAGCGTCATCGCCTGTCCACCGGCCTCCTCAAAAATCAGACTGCCGGCGGCAAAGTCCCATAACTTCTGGCCGCCGTGCACATAAACCTGGTAGCGGTCGGCAGCCAACCAGCACCAATCCAGCGCGCTGGAGCCAAAATTGCGCTGCGAACCGTAGGGAGGTGCCGCACCCAGGCGCGCCGCCAGAACATCCGGCAGTCGTTTGAAATCCACCACGGCGATGCTGCGCTGCAGCGGAATATGTGGAACATCGGCTGTTAATTGCTCGCCGTTCAACCAGGCGCCCTTGCCACGCTCGGCCGTGAAACATTCATTGCGCATGGGATCAAGCACAATACCGAGCACCGGGTCACCACCAATGATCAGCGCCAGTGACACAGAAAAAAAGGGCACACCGGCGGCAAAATTGCTGGTACCGTCGAGGGGATCCAGACACCAGATACCTTTACCCGGATTGTCCCAGCACTTTCTCTGCTCTTCCTCCGGCATTTCCTCGCCAAGAAAACCATACTCGGGCCAATGTGCTGCAAGTTCACCCTGCACCAAGGACTGCATGGAAATGTCCGCTGCGGTGACGATGGAGCCGTCGCTTTTGTGCGATCGCGCTACCTCGGCAAAACGCGGCACCAGCTCCTTGTCCGCTGCCTCAATCAGGATTTTGGCGACCTGCTTCAGATCCGGTAACAACGGTGATATCACTCCATTTTGTGGATAAACTGACAATTTACGGCACTGATGCCGACCGCAGTGTACCAGTGGAATGGGTGAATGGAACGGTCGGCTCCTGAAATCAATGCAAACTGCCTTGGAACAGACATACTTCTGGTAACCCTTAGGTTTCCATTGATATTGGCTTAATTTATGCTTTATTGAAGGAGACAAAACCACCGTATTCGGTGATCAGCACCGGGAATTAGCCACTATTAGTAGTTCATTTGGCTTATTCCGGTTCCAGTATTATTGGAGGCCTGTTATGACTAATTCAGTCAATGCAACCGACGGCCGCCGAAAGGGAATTTCGCGGCAACTCTGGCTCAGCCTGGGATTGTGGCTGGGTATACTAAGCCCGGCACTGGCCGTACCCGCAGGCCAGGAGCTAATACTGGCGATACAACCGGTTCTTAGTGAAGGAAAAACGCGACAGGCTTTTGAGCCGCTTGCGCAATACATCAGCAAGGTAACCGGCAAAAAGATCAGCATTGCCACCATGCCCAACTTTATGGCTTACTGGAGCAGAATGGTGTCCGGGCAAAAAAGCATCATTTATTTCGATGCCGCCCATTTCACCGCCTTTCGCGCCCGCAAACAGGGCTACCGGGTATTGGCCAAGATACCGGATTCGGTCAGCTACACACTGGTGGTTCGCGACGCCGACATGGTGTTCGAGCCTTCCGAATTAGTCGCAAAACGCATCGCCACCCTGGGCTCACCCAGCATCGGTGCGGCACGCCTTAGCGGCATGTTCCCAAATCCAATGCGTCAGCCGATCATTGTCGAAGTCGCAGATTCACAAACGGGTATATCGATGTTGCTCGATAACAAGGTCTTTGCTGCCATCATCCCGACCCCGATTGTCAGCCAGGCCATGGACGAGGGGTTGGCCATCAGTGTAGTAACCACCACCGAACCCATACCCCATATTGCTGTGTCCGTCAGCCCGGATATTGATAAAAATACCATGGAGAAAATTCGGCATGCGTTAATCGCAGCACAGCAACAACCGGATGGAAAAATCATGCTGAAAAAAATCGGTTTTGCCAAATTCGATCCGGTAAACGAAACCACTTACGTCGGTCAGGATAATATCCTGAAGGATTATTGGGGATACTGATAAAACAATAATTGATTGTTAGTTGTTAGTTTTGTACGGCGCCGTTTACGCGGCGCCTTTTTTGGTTTCCCGCATCATTGCGATGGGGGATATATTATTCGCTGCAATGCCTCCATGTTGGGAATCACCACCGCGGTACGACCAATGGTCACGGTGGCACCCACAATCGGGCTGTTTACCGGCGTTTCTGACGGGCGCAAATCAACTTTATCATTGATCGTGTACGGTTGTGGGTCGGCCGATACCAGCAAGCCAAAGAAATCCCACTCGCTGTGCCCCGCCAACGGCTGAAACACTACCACCTTGCACCGGGGATGAATCACCGGCGGCACACGATCTCCCAACAGGATCTCAAACGACACTACCGGAATGGCACGCTTGCGCCATCCGGCGACACCGAGCACCCAGGGTTCCGCGAAGGGTAATGGAGATAATTTGGGGACAGTCATAATTTCTGCCGTCATGGTACTGGGCACAAGCAAGGCAACACGCGTCGTCGGCAGAATCAATGTGTGCATGCTCTGTAACAGAGCCTCTGACATATCAGACTCCCAGCGACCCCAGGTAAGTGATCAGCGCATTGGGCTCCAGCACCAGAAAGACGTCGTCACCCTCAATGTGCGCGCCATTAAACAGGTGGCCCAATGCAGTCGGTGCTTTCCCTGGTGGATGAAACGGTACAATTTGCAACAAATCCGTTGAAATTAATTGCACCTCATCGGCCACCAGTCCGATGGGATGCGGCGTTGCATTAAGATAAACCGCACGCGTCCAACTGCCACCTGACGTGGGCTGCAGAAGCGAATCCAGGCTGTAAGCGGGCCAGCGCCCGCTAGCGGTCTCTCGCCAGGCAGCGACTAGAGTACTATCCACGCTGGAGGTCAGGCCCTCTCGTTTTTCAATTGCCAGGCTGGCCGTACTGGGGAGTAGGAATACGGCGCCATCCAGTTTCAGGCGCAAATACTGCCGAATGTTCTGTTCCACGAGATACCAATTTTTATGTCATTAGCAGATGATTATGCCCGATCCCGCCGCTCGTGGCTCGTGGGCAAATGAGATCGTATTGAATTAAAGCGATACACCCACCGGCAATAAACTGCCAATGGCTTCAATAAGTGCGTCTTCCTGATACGGTTTGCTCATGTAGTCGTCTGCGCCCAGATCAAACGCACGTTTGCGGTGTTTCTCACCTGCACGTGACGTAATCATGATAATAGGTATATTTTTCAGGCGGCTATCTTCGCGGATCCGGCTGGTTAGTTCGTAACCATCCATACGCGGCATCTCAATATCCACCAGCATCACATCGGGCAGTTGGTCGCCGCGCAGTTGCTCCAGCGCATCCACGCCATCTTTGGCCACCATCACCTCCATGCCCTGTTTCTGCATGGCACGGCTGGTGACCTTTCGCACCGTTAGCGAATCATCGACTACCATGATAACCGGTCGGCGCGGTTTAGTAGCGGATACCTTGGGCGCCATTGAGGGGGGTCGCGGCTGCGACAGGACGCCGTGTGATACATGCAATGCTTCTTCTGTAATCATTAGTGCCGGCACGTCCAGAATCAGTACTACCTGGCCATCACCCAGAATGGTGGCGCCAGCAATGCCGGAAAGATCACTGAGCTGTCTGCCCAACGCCTTGATAACAATTTCTCGCGTACCCACCAGCGTATCAACCTGCATCGCCACTTCGCGAGAACCGGTTTTCACCAGCAGTACCGGCACCTTATGCTTGCTGCGCGGTTTCGGTGTCAAATCCAGGCGTTTTGCCAGATGCGCGAAAGGATAGACTGTATCACCATAATGTAACAATGGCTTCTCGCCCATCTTGATCTGGTTGAGAGTTTCTATTGGCACCTCAAGAATATTTGATACCGTTGATATCGGGACAGCAAACAATTGCTCGCCCAATCCGATCATCAGCGCCTGGGTAATAGACAAGGTCAGCGGCAGACGCACAACAAAGGTGGTGCCGATACCCTTTTGGGTATCCACCAACATGGTCCCGCCAAGCTGTTTTACCTCGTTATGCACCACGTCCATGCCAACACCCCGCCCGGACAGATGAGTAATGGTTTTGGCTGTTGAAAAACCGGATACCAGAATAAACTGGATAATTTCTTCTTCGCTGAGTGTGCTGTCTTCTGCCATCAGTCCACGCTCAATGGCTTTGGTACGAATAGCATTTACATCCAGTCCGGCACCATCATCAGCAAATTGAATTACAATTTCGCTGCCTTCCTGCACAGTGGAAATGGAGATCGACCCCGTAGCGGGCTTGCCGGCAGCCACACGCGAAGGGGCGTCTTCCATACCATGGTCGATGGCGTTTCGTATCATGTGTTCAAACGGGCCAATCATGCGTTCCAGCACGTTACGATCAATTTCAACGTTGGTGGCGCCACTGAGGTCAAGCTCAACCCGCTTGCCCAGCTCGCGTGACGTTTGTCTTACAATGTGACGCAGACGCGCCGCCTGAGTGCCGAAGTCAACCATGCGCGTTCGCATTAAACCTTCCTGCAGGTCGGTATTCAGGCGTGCCTGTTGTTGCAATACGGTTTCCGCTTCGCCGACAAAGTTGTCGAGGCTGTTCTGGATAGTCGATAAATCGTGCAGACTCTCCGTCAAACCACGGGATAGCTGCTGCAAATGCGTAAAGCGGTCAAACTCCAGTGGATCAAAACCGGCATCTGATTCTGACGTCGCACGTTCAGTTCGGAACAGAATTTGTGATTCGGACTGGATTTCAAGATCGCGCAATTGTTCACGAAAGCGCGATACGTTGCCGTGTAACTCATGTAAGTTCTCGCGGAATCCAAAAATCTGTTGCTCCATGCGCGAGCGCGAAATACTCACCTCACCGGCGTAATTTACCAACTCATTAAGCAGTTCGGTGCGCACCCGAATCTGGTTCTGGCCACGGCGATCTCCGGAGGTACGTGTAACATCTCGGCGCTCGGTTTTTTCGTGACGCCGGTCCTCGGTAACACGGTCTTCGCTACGTCGGTCAGAGGCCAGCGCCGTCGCAGTCGGGCTAACGGCAGTCACCGACATAACGGGCGCGGGCCTTGATGTATCTGCCGCCACCGTGTCACCGGAAATCATGGCATTGATTCTTGTCTGTAGCGCGCTTCCATCATCGACAGGCTGACCGGCCTGCAACTGATCAAGCATAGCCGCCACGGTGTCATGCACTTCATCAAGCAAATCCAGCAAATCTGAATTTACCTGGACTGATCCGCTCTCCACTTCCTGCAGCAAGCTCTCGGTAATATGGCTGATGTTACCCACAGTAATGGCACCGGCCATGCGCGCGCCACCCTTCAAGGTATGCAGTGCACGATTGAGGTCAGACACCGCAACATGGTCACCTTCGTCTTCGCGCCAGCGAGCCAATGATGCCTCAATGGCTTGCAAGAGATCAAAGGCTTCTTCCTGAAAGATATCCAGCAGTTCAGGATCAATATGATCGATTTCCTGCGTAGCGTCTGCGGCGGCGGGCGCCACAGGCTCAACAGCTGATGCAGTCGTTTCCGCTACAGGCGCCGTGATCCCACGACCTCCCTGCCCCTCCATCACATCCAGCTCAACCTGGATTTCTTTGGCCAGTACCACCAGGTTATCGCGCATGGGTATGGGGTCTATTCCATTATCACAAAGCGCATCGACAAGTTGCGATACATTACGATAAATGCTGTTCAAAAAATCCAGGTGCGTTTCATTGAGAGTCTGCTGCAGCGTCTCAATCTCCTGCAGTAGTTTTTCCATATTGCCACAGGCATCGGACATAAACTGAAGGCCAACCGATCGCCCACTGCCTCGCAGCGTGTGGGTTGCCCGCATGAGATTGGCAGATACCATGCAACCGCCAGCGGCACGGCAGGCGCTAATTTCTTCTTCCAGTGTTGCTAGATGGCCACGCGCTTCGGTGGTAAATATCTGCAGCAGGGTTTCGTCCAGTTGCGGCAGGATGCCTGCGTCCATAGCAGGCGTATCAACAAAAGGTTCTATGGCTGGTTCCGTGGAGACCGGTTCAAAGGCAGGCTTTGTTCCTCCAACGGCTGCTGCCGGTGTCGGTATCGTAGAATCGACTGGCACATTCGGCTGATTCCCTGCGGCAAAGTCATCTGCCAATAGACGCAGGGCTCCGAAATCAACGGCGGCGGCAGGTCCGCCTTGCAGATGTGTCACCATCTCCGGCAATGCTGCGGCTACCTGCTCGAGCAAGAGCCACATGTTGTCGGAATAGGTGATTTTGTTGTCACGTACCCTGTTCAACATGCTCTCCACGGCCCAGGCCAGCTCAGAGATATCCGACGCACCCACCATACGGCCACTGCCCTTGAGTGTGTGGTAGTTTCGCCGCAGTTCTTTCAGGCGCTCCATGTCGTCCGGTTTTTGGCGCCAGCGCGGTAATTCCCTGTTTATATTCCGGATACAATCCTGTGCATCCTCGATGAAGATTTCCATAATCTCTTCATCAATGTCATCTGAAAATGGAGGCGGCGGCGCTGCAGTTACAGTTTCGATAATGGCGGGCTCGACTTCCTGGCTGGCAAGGTCAACCAGCTTGGCGGCAGATTGGCGCAGTGTGGTAATGATGTCTTCGCTTATTTGTGACGGATCATCATCAACGATCTCGAGCAAGGTGTTCATTTGTTCACCGATCTGGCTTACAACTTCATTCTGCAGGCGGCCAGCAACTGAAATAATGTTGCGTAATCCGTCATCAACACTGGCCCGGGCAGCGGCACTGCTGCTGTCGTTGGTCCACTGATTGACTGCTGTCTGAAAAGCGACCGCCAGTTTTTTGAGGCTCTTGGTCGGCCTGGTGGACATGGCAACCACTTCGCCGCCGTCGGCAACAGCTTGCTCCATATCCTGTTCCGCCGTGTCGATCAGCGAATCCAGGCCAGCGCGGTTGAACTGCAGGCCTTCAACATACGCACCAATTGTGCCAACAGAGACCGCAAGTCCATCGAGTACGGCGGGTGTCGGTGTCAGCCCGCCTTCGGCCACCTGTTCAACATACTCGCTGGTTCGAACCGTAAAGTCTGCGGCGCGATCCTGACCCAGAATTTGCAGCGCACCCTGAATCTGTATCAGGTTTTGTGGTACATCCTTTAGCACTTCCACATTGGCAGGATTAGCGGCGAAAGTTTCGAGCATCACTTCGATCTTGTTGAGATTGACGCGTACTTCCTCGCCAACCACTGCCGCCAGTTGCCGGAATTCGATGTCACTCAAGGCGTCATCGGAGACTTCCAGGCCTTCTGTGGTCGGCGCCTCTACGTTGTCACTGTAAAGGCTCTTCACAACCCAGATGGCATCATCAACCTGCTGCTTCCACACCAATGGGGAGCCGTGCATCTCCTTGGTGCTTTGCTCGATAATCAACAATGCGCGCGCCATGGGCATGGACGCCACTTCGATATCGCTAATAGTGCCATCAATCACGGCCTGCGACGCCGCGGTTAACACATCGGTCAGCGCTTTCAACGGTTTGATTCCCAACATCTCCAGTGTGTTCGACATCCTGTGGAACAGCGGCAGTGCCGGTTCCAGCGAATCAACTTCATCCTGCTCCTCGTCGAAGAAATCGGAAAGAATCTGCTGCGCGTCAATAATCTCCTGTCCCAGGGCCTCGGCCACCGACTTCAGCGCTTCGGGTGTGGGCAAATCCTCGATATCTGCGTCGGCATCCATTTCCTGTGGAACCAGCACGTCCAGCGCAAAGGCCTGTTTCACCTGGCTCACACGGGTGCCACGCGATGTCGCGCGACCGACCTCAAGCAACACCGATTTCAACAAGTTTTCAGATGCCGCCCGCAGCGTGGATTTGTCCACGCCATCGATCAGTATCTTCATGTTCTGATCGAGTCTCGATATCAATCGCTTGCGTTCATTGGTGGCGTCAAGACCGTTATCATGGAACGCCTCTACCATAGCGCCCGCCGCCCAGAACAACTGTTCAATCGAGGCTATGCGTGCCTTATCGCGCAATTCGTCAACTACCTTTTCCATTTTTTCCAGCGAGACATGATCCTCACCGTTACGCAACCAGCTCAGCAGGGCTTGCTGGAAAGGGTGGCGCAGTTTTTTTGCCAGTTCGACAAATTCCGGATCGCGAAGTTTTTCCGCGTCCTTGTTTTCCGGTGGCCGTACAGACAGGTCGGGGGCAAACAGATCCAGATCGTTAATCGGTTCCACACCATGGGCGGCACGCAAATCATTAATTAGCGGTACCAGGCGCAAAGGAGAGTCGGCCTGTCCGAATTGCAGACGTGCCAGGTGATCGGGAATGGAAAGAATACCGCGGGTTAGCGCCTCGAATACCGCCTCGCTGGGTTTGGTTTCTCCCTTATATAGCGAGTCTGCCAGGGCCTCGGTTTCCTTGGCGAGTTTGGCGGCGCCGTCCAGCTCCACCATGAGCAGGGTACCCACCACCTGATGCAGGTGGGTAATGCAGTAACGCAGCCGTGAATCATCTGACGTATCATCAGCGAAGGTTTCCAGCGACAACCTCGCCTGTTTTAACGTCTCATCGATTTCGGCCTTTACCCACCCGAGCGTGCTGGTATCGACCTGACTATACGTACTCATTCGTTCGTTTGCTCTGCGTCATCCTGCCCCGTTTGCGGGGCAGGATGTATCCGATTATATTTCGGCGGGCAGCTTGAAGCCGGCGACGGATGCCTGCAGTTCGCGCGCAAGATCTGACAGTCGACCAATACTCTCTGCCGTCTGCCGTGTACCACTGGATGTCAACGTCGTTGTTTCCTGAATTTGCGCCATGCTGCCGGAAACCACTGTCGCCGACTCGGAGCTGGTGCGGGCATCGTTGGCGATGTCTACAATCAGGGACGACAACTGCTCGTTAACCGACTCGATCTCACCCAGCGCCTGACCGGCTGCATCTGCCAGTCGCGTAGCCTGGACCACACCGTTGGTGGCTTGTTCCATGGAGGACACCGCCCCGTTGGTATCCGCCTGAATGGTTTTAACCAGTTCCGCAATCTGCTTGGTCGCCTCACCGGAGCGTTCCGCGAGGCGCTGCACTTCGTCCGCCACCACCGCGAAGCCTCGACCTGCCTCGCCGGCCATGGCCGCCTGGATCGCCGCGTTTAATGACAGGATGTTGGTTTGCTCGGCGATGTCGGTGATGAGCTCAACGATTTCACCAATCTGTTGCGACGACTCACCCAGTCGTTTAATTCGTTTCGCTGTTTCCTGAATCTGTTCACGCATGTCATCCATACCGGTGATGGTATCGTGCACGGCGGTGGCGCCTCGTTTCGCGGTCGACACCGAGCCCTGTGCCACCTCGGCGCTTTGTTCCGCTGACTGCGACATGTGCTCCAG
Source organism: Acidiferrobacterales bacterium (assembly GCA_036446455.1). GTDB lineage: Bacteria > Pseudomonadota > Gammaproteobacteria > Acidiferrobacterales > JAJDNE01 > JAZFSZ01. The sequence continues at coordinate 9,919 of JAZFSZ010000157.1, read as the reverse complement.
GGACTTGGCCATTTCCATCACGCGGTCGGTGGTTTCCGTAATCTGTGCCGCCTGTCGCAAGGTCGCTTCCGTCAGCTCCGTCGCAGTCTGGCGTGAACGTTCTGACGCCATCGCCACTTCTTGCGCCGCGTTCTTGATTCGAGATACCAGGCCACGCATCTCTTTCACCGCGAAGTTGATGGAGTCCGCGATCGCACCGGTGATCTGCTCAGTCACCTCCGGCTCAATGGTGAGATCACCATCCGCGAGGTCACCCATTTCATCCAGCAGTTTCAGAATAGCGTCCTGGGTTTGCCTGTTCTGCATCTCCTGTTCACGGGCACGGGCACGTTCGTCGCCCACCAGCTTTCTGCCCAGCAACAGCAGGAAAGCGATGGCAATGGCGCCCATCAACCACGTCATTTGTGCCAGCCAGTCGCGACCAGAAGCCAGATTGGCATAACTTTCCACCAGTTTCTCGGAAGCGGACAACAGCGGATCCGATTTCTGGAACACCGATTGCGATGCACGCTGGGAGATAAACAGTTCCGCCGCCTTACCCAGAATGCCTTCTATGTGGGTGTTCATTTCATCAAACACTTCGCCTGTTTCTTTCAGTTTCGGGCGTACTGCGCGTGGCGCCACACGAAACAGACGGTTTTGGGTATCTTTGAACAGTTTGGAATCCTTACCGAACTGAGCTGCTGCCACCGCCGCCTCGTTACCGCCCTTGGCAAACAGGTTCACGTCCTTGGCAATACGCTGACTCAACATGCCCTGGCGCGAAGCAATGTAAAGATGATCGGAACGCATACCCGTTTCCGCTCCACGCTCCACCACCTCATCCGAGATCGCCAGCAGCAACGGCGCCAGTTGGTTAATTTTCAGCACGTGCTCACTCATGGCCAACATGGGTTTGCGCTGACCGAGAATCTGGTCAACGTCACCGCGAATGCCTTCGCCACGTTTTGGAGCCCAGATCTTAACTACCTTGGCCAGTTCATTGCTCAGGATCTCATCGGGGCTGACTGCGACGCCTATGGACGCGTTACCAATGCGCAGCGAGGTGATAATGCGCTCGAAGGAGTCACGCGATTTTTTCAAACCCGCAAATGCCAGGGTTTCTCCGCGCACCGCCTCACGCGAGTCCTTCGCCAATCGTTGCGATAACATAAGCAATTGCGAGGATTGCTCAATGAATTTCGCATCGCGGTCAGCCAACTGGGCGTTGACACCGAAAATCCATACCACTGTGATAAAGGAAATCACCATGCTACCCAATAGAAACGGCAAACGGTTCAGAAAACCGAATAAGTTCTGCGCGCCACCCAATGCGGCTTGCCCACCTACTGAAGGTGCAATCTCAGTGATCTCCCCGGCGGACAGATCTATAATGTCTTCAGACGGGAGATCCAGCGTCTGCTCTTTGCGTTTGAACAATCCTGCTAAAGCCATAATCGATACCTCGGTAGCCAGGCCAATCGTCGAATCCCGGTGTCAACCAACCCGCACCCTGCGGGCCGTTCACACCGGAATCCTTACCCTGCGTTCACGTCATCAGGCGGCGACATGCAGAAAACTGGCGCTTTCTGCCAGTGCCTTCATGTTGAACACACCCCACAACACATTATCTTTCAAAAATGCGCCGCTTAAATAAGCGCTTGCCGGATCATCCATGCCGGCCAATTCCTGTTTTTCCTGTTCTTCGTCAAAATGACGCAAACCAAAAACCTCATCGACCAGCAATGCTGTGTGCAAGCCTTCTACATTCATTACCAGCAGGCGTGAACCTTGGTCAATCTGCACTGCTTTCTTGCCATAAAATTCTGCCAAATCAACAATCGTCACCAGGTTGCCTCGTACATTGGCCACACCCTTGAGCCAATTCCTGGTACCCGGTACCGGCGTATACTGCGGGCAAGGCAGTACTTCCGTCACCTGGTCCAGAGGCGCAACGAGGTGCATATCACCGACACGAAAACCCACACCGGACCACAGCTCGGCAAGCTTTTCCTCTTCCGGCATTGCCGGCATGCCGGCAATGCTTTGCTGCTGCATCTTTTGCAGCAAGTCGAGTGGATCAGACATCTATTTAAGCTCGTCCTGTTTCATCTTTCAAAATCGTTACCAGACTAGATCGCTCTGATTTTCGATATCAGATCCGCTTCCTGCACCGGCTTGACGACATAATCCGATGCGCCCTGCCGCAGACCCCAGGCCTTGTCGGTCTCCTGATTCTTGGTCGTGCAGATGATGACGGGAATGCCGCCGGTTTCCTTGTCCTTGGCAATGGCGCGTGTAGCTTCAAATCCGCTCATGCCTGGCATCACCACATCCATAAGCACCAGATCCGGTCTCTGCGCTCTTGCCATCTCTATGCCTTCTTCGCCACTTGACGCCGTAATCACGCTGAATCCATTCTTTTGCAGCATTTCGCTCAGGACATGTGTGTCGGTGGGCGAGTCATCAACGACAAGTACAGTTTGTATGGCCATAAAGTAACTCCGTATTCAATTTTATCTGATTGCATTTGCTGGCGTGCCTACACTAGAACGATGCCATCACTCAGGCTGCCTTATTCACATATTTGTCGATCACGTCAATTAATTCTTCCTGCGTAAACGGTTTATTAATATGTTCTTCCGAACCGGCAATGCGACCACGGGCACGGTCGAACAATCCGTCCTTGCTGGATAACATCACCACCGGTGTGTCCTTGAATTTCTTGTTGTTCTTGATCAACTGACAGGTCTGGTACCCATCCAGCCGCGGCATCATGATGTCAACAAACACAATATCCGGCTCGGTATCCGCTATGATGGCCATCGCCTCAAAACCGTCGGTGGCTGTGTGCACCTCATAGCCGGCCTTTTTGAGTAACGCCTCCGCTGTACGACGGATGGTATTACTGTCGTCAATTATCATTACTTTTATTGTCACTCCGACCCCATCCTACATACGCACATGTTAGCGCCGCCCGGTTAGCTGGCTGGCACCACGGCTACTGTAAGTAATCCATCAACAGGAAAACTGAAGGTAATTTGTTCAATTTCCCGTCTATCATAATGATTTGTTAGCACAAATCCCTCTAAAAATCCATTTTTTATGAGTAAAACGTAATGTGAGCTCTGCCTGGCTGGCTGTCGAATCGTGCGCCAAATTCATATACTTTCGGAGCATTTCGAGCCCGACCCCATCAGCTTTCAGGGAGTCATTACCATTGTATATAGGTGTATATAGCATGATCCATACCGTTAACCACTGATGGCTCCACGTTTCCCACTGTACTCCTAACATAGTCCAGAATAACCCTAAATTAACGCTTTCCTGATGCAATTATCAATGTACACTTTTGCTATGTCGCCAGGCAAATCATCCAAATTTAGTTACAGCTTATGACGCAATACAATCACCTGCAGGCCGTACCCAACCTGACGACTGCCCTCACCGGCCCGCTGCATGAAATCGAAAAACACCTTCTGGACCACCAGGCCGTGATCGAACAGTGGTTCCGCGCCCAGTGGCGACAGACGCGGGCCCCCCTGTATGCATCGGTAGATCTACGCAACGCCGGCTTCAAGCTAGCGCCGGTGGACACCAACCTGTTTCCAGCGGGATTCAACAATCTCAACCCTGCCTTTCTGCCCCTCGGTATCCAGGCTGCGCAATCGGCCATCGAGCGCATCGATCCCGAGGCCATACGTATCCTTATCGTACCGGAAAGCCATACGCGCAACCTGTTTTACCTCGAAAGCCTGGTCTCTCTTACCGAGATTCTGAGCCTTGCCGGTTACGACGTCCGTATCGGCTCGCTGATTCCGGATTTAACCGAACCACAGTCCATTGATTTGCCTTCAGGTCGGTCGGTCACACTGGAGCCAGTTGTAAAAAAAGGTGACCGCCTGGGTCTCAAGGGATTTGACCCCTGCTTAATTCTGCTCAATAACGATCTTTCCGGCGGGCCACCGGAACTGCTGTCCAATCTGGAGCAGCCAGTGGTGCCACCACTGGATATCGGCTGGAACCTCAGACGCAAGTCGGACCACTTTGCCCATTATTCACGCTGCGTAAATGAATTTGCCGAACTCGTTGAAATCGATCCATGGTTGATTGATCCCATGTTCCGCAAATGCGGCAAGATCAATTTTCAGAAACGCGACGGTGAAGATTGCGTTGCCAGGAACGTGGACGAACTGCTAACGAACATTCAGAAAAAATATGACCAGTACGGCATTGATGACGAACCCTACGCCATCGTCAAGGCCGATGCCGGAACCTATGGTATGGGTATTATGACCGTACGCTCGGCCGATGAGGTACGCGGCCTCAATCGAAAACAGCGAACCAAGATGGCAAAGATCAAGGGAGGGCGAGTGGTGACCGACGTCATCGTGCAGGAAGGGGTGTACACTTATGAGACTTGGGGCGACGCCCGCTCGGTGGCCGAGCCAGTGGTATACATGATCGATCACTTTGTAGTCGGTGGCTTTTATCGTGTGCATACCGAGCGCGGTGCCAACGAGAATCTCAATGCGCCGGGAATGCATTTTGAGCCGCTGGCCTTTGTCGATTCCTGTAACGTGCCGGATCAAAGCATGGCCCCCGATTCTTATCCTAACCGCTTTTATGCCTATGGCGTTATCGCGCGGCTGGCTCTGCTGGCGGCGGCACGCGAACTGGCGGCTCTGCAATAACCAGAAATCGCAGCAAGAACTTTTCATTATGACTAAACTTGGAGTCGTCATGGACCCAATCGGGTCCATCAATGTCAAAAAAGACAGCACGCTCGCTATGCTGGTGGAAGCGCAGGCGCGTGGCTGGTCGATCTACTACATGGAGCAAGGCGATCTCTATCTGCGGGACGGTAAAGCCTACGCGTGCACACGTAAACTGAAAGTCTCTTACGATGCGGATAACTGGTTTGAACTGGGAGACGCCAGCGTAATGTCGCTGGCTGAGCTCGATACTATTCTCATGCGCAAGGACCCGCCGTTCGACACCGAATATATCTATACCACTTACATCCTCGAACAGGCCGAGGCAGCAGGTGTGCTGGTCGTAAACCGTTGCCAGAGCCTGCGTGATGCCAATGAAAAAATGTATACCGCCTGGTTTCCGCAGTGCACCCCGCCAACCCTGGTAACGCGCAAGGAATCGCAGATGCGCGACTTTCTTGAAGAGCAGAATGACATCGTCGTAAAACCACTCTGGGGTATGGGCGGCGCCATGGTCTTCCGGTTGCGGCGTGACGACCCCAATGTCGGTGTTGTCATTGAGACGCTGACGGAACATGGCAACCGTTATGCCATGGCACAGCGCTTTATCCCGGAAATCCGGGAAGGCGACAAACGCATTTTACTGATCAATGGGGAACCGGTCCCCTATGCGCTGGCCCGCATCCCCATGAAGGGTGAGACCCGCGGCAACCTCGCCGCCGGTGGTGAAGGTGTGGGTGTGGATCTAAGTGAACGCGATCGCTGGATTTGCCAGCAAGTGGGGCCGACTCTGCGGGAGAAGGGATTGTTGTTTGTCGGGCTTGATGTGATTGGCGATTATCTCACCGAGATCAATGTTACCAGCCCGACCTGTATTCGCGAGCTCGACAAAATATACGACATGAATATTTCGTCAAAACTCCTGGATGCCATCAGCGAGCGACTACCATCCTGAGCCCGGTAAAACGTCTGATATTTCTACTGATTACAGCAATCGCGCTGCTGTCGTGCAACCAGAATCATAAACACACCGTCAATCAACATCTATTTGGAGTTGAGGTAGAAATAAACCTTTATACCCCGGATCGCGATCTGGCCAATCGCGCAATCGAGGCAGTGACACATGACCTCAATCTCATTGACGGCTTCACTGATGCAATAAAGGCCAAACCGCTGTCCCGCGTCAATTCACTACTGCAAAGCGGCGAGTGGTTTTCGCTCAACCCGTCGCTGTATGAACTGATACAACTGTCCCATGAGTATTTTCAGAAAACCGGGGGTGCCTTTAATCCCGTCGTTCTGGGTGCGTTGCGACAAGCCTGGGGTTTTTATCAACAGACGCCGACACCTGATCTGAAAATAATAAACCACCTGTTGAAACAGGACCTGACCATGAACGACATCGAAATCAAAGGGATACGGGTGCGGGGCCGGAAAGCGGAACTAAAACTGGATTTCGATTTATTGGCTGTTGGTTATGCCATCGATAACCAACTCGAACACCTGGGGGAGTTAGGTATCAGGCAGGCGGCCCTGCGCATTGGACCGGTCACCGGTACGCTGGGTACGGTATCGCAAACATTCACCATCGACAACCGTCACAACATTGCACTGAAGCCCGGGGAGGCCATTTGCCGTTTCTCAGCCCGGGATAGCCGCTTTCCGAAGTTGGGCCGTCTTGATCCGCGCAGCGCCTGGCCGGTAAAACCCGTACCCACAATTGTGGTCATTCACCGTAGCGCGCGCACGGCCAGTGTCGCCTGTGCCGCCCTGTCTATTGCTAGCGAAGACGAGTGGGATTCACTGGTGCAAAATCTGGGGCTAACCTATGTCTGGTGGCGTCGCGGCGATCTCGAACTGATTACCGCGGCGATGCGCTCGCGACTCAATGGACCCTGAGGTTATAAAGGCAGGAAAAGAAAGAGAAAACCGATTAATATTAGAGTGTGAATGCGGCACAATCCAACCTGTCTTTTTCCACTAGCGATCGCATGGGCATGAGCACCTTTCTTGCCCTGCTGGCACATATGGTTATTATTCTCGGCGTTACCTTTATTGCACCGCAACTGCGTGAAATGGAAGGGCTGCCAACGCTGGAAGTCACCCTGGTTCAGACGCGGTCCGAGACCACGCCGGACGAAGCAGACTTTCTGGCCCAGTTCAACCAGCTTGGTGGCGGTGACATCGACGAACACTCCATTGCACGCAACCCCCTGCCGGTGCGTGAAATCAGCGAACAGAATATGGACCTGCCGACACAACCGCAAACGCCGCAACATCGTGCGTTGCCCAATCGCGAAATTACCGATCTCATGAGCCGCGAGATCGACCCCCGCAAGGTACGCGTTCATAAACCCAAACCGGAAAAAACGCAGCAACAACGTCGTCCCCGCGATGCCGGTTTCCTGCAACAGGCCGAACCGGAGCAGGACCGCGCCCGCAAATGGGCTGAAATCAATCGCCATTGGCAGGAACACCAGAACAAACCACGCCATAAATTTCTCAATGCACGCACGCGCGAATACAAGTACGCCAGGTACGTGGCCGAATGGGAAGCCAAGGTGCAACGCGTGGGCAACCTGACCTATCCCGATAAAGTGCGTCGTCTGGGCCTGTCGGGCGAAGTCACCCTGGAAGTTATCATCAAACCCAATGGCACCATCCACGATATCACCGTGATTCAGTCATCAGGCCGTAAGTTACTGGATGACGTCGCCATCCGATCGGCAAAACTGGCCGCCCCCTTCGCACCGTTTCCACCGGAGATTCGCGACGAAACCGACTTGCTGCACATGACAAGAACCTGGCAGCTCAATCTGCCAAAATCGCGTTAACGCCTGTTTTTCTGATCCAATCAATCCAATCACACACGACCACAACTGCGTGTTAAAGTAGACCCCAATGGGCACGTACACCTCGCTCGCCAATCAGTTTCTGATCGCCATGCCATCGCTGGCGGATCCCAACTTCTCTCGTACTGTCACCCTGCTGTGTGAACACACCGCTGATGGCGCCTTGGGCGTGGTTATTAACCGCACCCTGGGCATGACTCTGGGTGACATCTTCAAGCAACTCGACATTGACCCGCGACAGGCACGCAACAGTGGTTCACCTGTATATCAAGGCGGGCCGGTGCAAAACGATCAGGGGTTTGTGCTGCACGCGCCTCTGGGCAACTGGGAATCGACGCTTCCGGTGAGCGACACACTAGGATTGTCCACCTCGCGGGACATCCTCCGCGCCATTGCCGAAGACCGCGGTCCGGACAACTGGCTGGTGGCACTGGGTTATGCTGGCTGGGGTCCCGGGCAGCTGGAGCAGGAGATAACCGGCAATGCCTGGCTGAATGGGCCTGCCGACAATAATATCGTTTTCGGCGTGCCGGAAGAGCAGCGCTGGCAAGCGGCGGCGACCAAACTGGGGGTGGATCTGAGCACCCTGTCGGGGGATGCGGGCCACGCCTGACAATGGCATCGACCAACCTTTTGAGTTTTGACTACGGCAACAAAACCATCGGTGTTGCCGTGGGCAATACCAGCACCGGCCAGGCACACCCTTTAACAACGGTACGCGTGATCCGCGGTCGGGTCGAATGGGATGACATCACAAAGCTGATTGCGGAATGGAATCCGGTGGCGCTGGTGGTGGGACTGCCGCTGAACATGGATGGCAGCGACAATCCGGTCACACCGAAGGCAAGAAAGTTTGGTAATCGCCTCAATGGCCGTTACAATCTGCCCGTGCATATGGTGGATGAACGCCTCACAACCCGTGACGCCCGAACACAACTATATAACGCCGGCGTCGTGGAGAAACGTCACAAGCCGGTGCTGGACAAACTGGCGGCGCAAAGCATTTTACAAACCTACCTGAGCGAACAAGCGGAGACTGATATTGAATCAGGGATTGAGCCAGTTTAATGTCGATGCGACCTTGAGCGCCATCGCCGACCGGCTGCGGCCCCTGCTTGATAAGAATCCCGTTATGATTGGCATTCACTCCGGGGGCGCCTGGATTGCCCAACGCCTGCATGCGCAACTGGGCCTTTCTGAACCCATCGGCACACTTGATATTTCATTTTATCGTGACGACTTTACGCGCATCGGTCTGAATCCGCAGGTGAAAGCCTCGGACCTGCCGTTCAATATCGAGGATCGTCACGTCATCCTGGTAGACGATGTATTACACACCGGCCGCACCATCCGTGCGGCCATGAACGAGATTTTTGATTACGGTCGCCCGGCATCGATTCAATTAACGGTGTTGATTTGTCGGGACGGGCGCGAAGTGCCGATCCAGGCCGATGTGGTTGGTGAAACGGTGGACCTCAAACCCAACCAGCAAATCAAACTCACGGGGCCGGATAATCTGGCGCTGGAGATTCAGGAGGTCACTACGTGACCGAAGATTTGCAACTCGACAACGACGGTCGGCTGCACCACTTCCTGACCATTGAGGGTCTCAAGCGAGAGACCATAATTGAAATTCTCGATACCGCCGAATCATTTATCTCGGTTGGCGAGCGCGAAATCAAAAAGGTGCCGCTGCTGCGAGGCAAAACCGTCGTCAATCTGTTCTTTGAGTCCAGCACGCGCACGCGCACCACATTTGAAATCGCCGCCAAACGTCTTTCCGCCGACGTCATCAATCTCAACCCGGGCGTGTCCTCGGCCAGCAAGGGCGAGACTGTGCTGGACACCATCGACAACCTCGAAGCCATGCATACCGACCTGTTCGTGGTGCGCCACAACAACAGCGGCGCCGCGTATTTGATCGCCAACCATTTGCCGCCCCATGTGCACTTGATCAATGCCGGCGACGGTCGTCACGCCCATCCGACCCAGGCCATGCTCGATGTGTTTACCATTCGTCGCTATAAAAAGGGATTTTCCAAACTCAAGGTCGCGATTGTCGGCGACATTCTGCACTCGCGCGTCGCGCGATCACTTATTCATGCACTTAATATTCTCGGCACCGCCGAGGTGCGGGTGATAGCACCAAAAACCCTGCTGCCCACAGCTGTTGAGAAACTGGGCGTCAAGGTATTCCATAATATGTATGAGGGTCTCGAAGACGTCGACGTGGTAGTGATGCTGCGGTTACAAAATGAACGCATGCAGGGCGCGCTGGTTCCGAGCGAACAGGAGTACTTCCGCGTTTACGGCCTCACCGAAGAAAAACTGTCAGTGGCAAAAGACGATGCCATTGTCATGCACCCCGGCCCC
>JAZFSZ010000156.1:0-6447 GCA_036446455.1 Acidiferrobacterales bacterium | reverse complement strand
CTAAGGCCGGCACCAAACCACTTTTCAAACATCGGGTCCGGTATCTTGCCGCCAACACGCATACCCTTGTCCTCATCAATATAGATTTCGTCGATTTTGGCCATCGGGATGTCGCCAACGGCAATACTGGTACCGAGCGGTAGTACCCGCGTAATGCTGATGGCGTCAGACGTCAGATCAAGCCTGATCTTGATGTGGCGGGTCTCATAAAGCTTGTAAAAAAGAAACCCGGTATACGCGATGATCAAACCGCTGGATAGAACATAGAACATCATACGCTCGGTGGCTGCTGGCAACGGAAAGATCTGATAGGCCGTGACACTGATAGTCACCAGTGCGATCTGGATCGCCACCAGCATTACCCAGTACATCATGTGTCGGTGGAACGGTATAAAGACTTCAAAGCCGGTGCTGCGTTTCCATACACCCAGCTCGGTATGCGCCGGCAAAGTCGATGGCAAAGGGGAGTCCTGCAGGACTTCCAGTCTAAGATGTTGCATCCGTGTAAATTGAATCCGTTTATTATTAATTTACAAAAAATGCCTGTCGAACGAGTCGATGCAAGAAGTTCAATAGCATATCACGATTACTTGACGGTCAAATTCTTCATTGATTCGCCCAGCTCTGTGGTATTCGCATCCTTCCCTTCGAGCTTGATGCGCAACCGCAGGTCGTTGATGGAGTCCGCGTTGCGCAGGGTTTCATCGTAGGAAATAAGCCCGGACTCGTACAGATTGAACAGGGATTGGTCAAAGGTCTGCATACCGGCCTCGCCCGATTTCGCCATCAGTTCCTTGAGTTCGTAAATCTTGCCATCCAGGATCAGATCGGCGATCAGGGCGACGTTGATCATCACTTCCACCGCCGGCACACGACCCTTGCCGGCTTTCACCGGGATCAGTCGTTGCGAGATCACAGCCTTCAGGTTGAGCGACAAATCCATCAGCAACTGCAGGCGTTTTTCTTCCGGAAAAAAGTTAATAATGCGGTCCAGTGCCTGGTTGGCGTTATTGGCGTGCAGGGTAGCCAGACACAAGTGACCGGTTTCGGCAAACTGAATAGCATAATCCATTGTCTCGCGCGAACGCACCTCACCTATCAGGATGACGTCCGGCGCCTGGCGTAGCGTATTCTTCAGCGCCGTGGCAAACGATTCGGTATCCACACCGACTTCGCGCTGGGTCACAATACAGTTCTTGTGCTCGTGAATGTATTCAATCGGGTCTTCAATCGTAATAATGTGGCCATAACTGTATTCATTGCGATAGCCGATCATCGCCGCCAGGGAGGTCGATTTACCTGAGCCGGTGCCACCGACAAATATGATCAGGCCGCGCTTGGTCAGCGCCAGGTCCGCCAGCACCTTGGGCAAATTAAGGTCATCGAAACGAGGAATATCGGTCTCGATGGTACGCAGCACCATACCCACCATATGTTGCTGCATGAATACATTGACACGAAAACGGCCGATCTCCTGAGGTGAGATGGCAAAGTTACATTCATTGGTGGCTTCAAAATCACGGCGCTGTTCCTCGTTCATAATGCCGTAGGCAAAGGCGCGGGATTGCTCCGGCGTCAGGCGCTTCTTGGTAACGGGGATAATCTTGCCATCCACCTTGATACTGGGAGCCACACCGGATGTAATAAACAGATCCGAGGCATTTTTCTGCTTCATCAATTTCAGCAGATCACTGAATACCATCTGGTTTCTCCTGGCAGTTCACTAATGCGTGATACAAATCCTGCTAGCCCTGGGCTGCTGCACCCGCGGATGAGACCTTGGACGGTCCCTGGAACGAATCTTTATTCACGGCACGAATACGCGCCTCGTCATTGGTCACCTGGCGTTGTCGCACCATATTCAGCAGGCATTGATCCAGGGTCTGCATGCCGATATTCTGGCTGGTCTGGATGGCAGAGTACATCTGCGCCACCTTGCCTTCACGAATGAGGTTACGAATGGCCGGGGTACCGATCATGATCTCGTGTGCAGCCACCCGACCACCACCAATTTTTTTCAAAAGCGTTTGCGAAATCACGGCCCGCAACGACTCCGACAACATGGACCGCACCATGTCCTTTTCCGCCGCCGGAAATACATCGACAATACGGTCAATGGTCTTCGCTGCCGAGCTGGTGTGCAGGGTGCCGAACACCAGGTGGCCAGTTTCTGCCGCAGTCAGCGCCAGCCGAATGGTTTCGAGATCTCGCATCTCACCGATGAGAATAATGTCGGGATCTTCACGCAGCGCGCTGCGCAGCGCTTCATTGAAGCCCAGGGTGTCGCGACCCACTTCGCGCTGATTGACCAGACAGTTTTTACTGGTGTGCACAAATTCGATTGGATCCTCGATGGTTAGAATATGTTCGTGTCTGGTTTCGTTGACGTAATTCACCATCGCTGCCAGCGTGGTCGATTTACCCGAACCCGTTGGGCCGGTCACCAACACAATGCCGCGAGGCTGATCCGAAATTGCCTTGAATCCTTCAGGCGCGTTCAACTGCTCCAGAGACAATATTTTGGAAGGAATGGTTCGAAACACCGCCGCCGGGCCACGCTGCTGGTTAAAGGCATTGACGCGAAAACGCGCGATGTTGGGCAGTTCGAACGAGAAGTCAGTCTCGAGAAACTCTTCAAAGTCCTTTTGCTGCTTGTCGTTCATGATGTCATACACCATATTATGTACGGTGCGATCATCGAGGGCGTCGACGTTAATGCGCTTGACGTCGCCGTCGACACGGATCATCGGTGGCAGTCCTGATGACAAATGTAAATCGGAAGCACCCTGTTTAAAGGCAAATGCCAAAAGTTCGGCTATATCCATCGAGACTCCAGCTTAGTTATATTTTTCCGGCCCTGGTGGTGTGGCCGTCATCAGATTCAAGTATATCTGCCACACACAGACAAACAAGTTAGCATCGCGGCACCCCGATTGCGGAATCGCGGAGATTGAAGACTGGCTGCTGTAATGCAAGAATCAGAATAGTTCAGAAAGCAATATTCTCGGGAGATAACACCGATTTCTACCACAGGTAGGGGTGGGGCGACAAATTTCTAATGACAAATAGCACAATTGCATTTATCGGCGGCGGCAACATGGCACGCAGCCTGGCAGGTGGACTGCTTGATAATGGCTGGGGCCGTGACTACCTGCTGGTAGCCGATCCCGATAGTGGCGTTCGACAATCCCTGGAACAGGTGTTGGGGATTGAGACCACTGACAATAATGTTGAAGCCGCCAGTCAGGCCGATATCGTGTTATTGGCAGTCAAACCGCAAATACTGCCAAAAGTGGCAAAAGAACTGGCTGCCACCGTGGGCAAAAAACGTCCATTGGTGATCTCCATTGCCGCTGGTATTCGTACCAACAGCCTGAGCGGCTGGTTGGGCAAGGAGGTGCCACTGGTGCGCGCCATGCCCAACACAGCGGCCCTGATTGGTTCCGGGGCGACCGGTCTCTACGCCAGTAATAATGTCGAAACCGAACTACGTAATTCCGCTGAAACTATCCTGCGTACGGTTGGCATTGTGGTATGGGTCGATAATGAAGACCTGATGGACGTGGTTACCGCCTTGTCCGGTAGTGGACCCGCCTATTTCTTCCTGGTAATGGAAGCGCTGGAGTCTGCGGCGATCAAGCAGGGACTGGGTGCTGACACTGCAAGACTACTGACACTGGAAACGGCGTTCGGTGCTGCCAAGATGGCGCTGGAGGATGGTGCAGCACCGGCGAATCTGCGCCAGCGCGTTACCTCACCCGGGGGCACCACTGAACAGGCAATCCAGTCATTTGAAGACAATAATATCCGCGCCATGTTTGAAGAGGCGCTCGACGCGGCCACCAGGCGATCTCGTGAACTGGCCGAACTGTTGGGAAAAGATTGATATGAATGGTTATTTTGGTAATGCCGGCATTTTTCTGGTGCAAGTGGTGCTGGGGATTTACATACTTATGGTTATGTTGCGCTTCCTGTTTCAGGTAGTGCGTGCGGATTTTTATAATCCGATCTCGCAGGCGATCCTCAAAATCACCAACCCGCCACTGAAGCCCCTGCGCCGTCTGGTCCCGGGGCTTTTTGGTATTGACCTGGCATCGGTGTTACTTCTGATTGCTCTGCAAAGTCTGGAGCTGTTTTTATCTGGATCGCCAGGAGACAGAATCCAGGGAATCCTGCATGGTGTTGCCCTGAAACCGTTGGGCGTCCTTATTTATGCGATTCCACAACTCATACAGCTTTCCGTTTATATATTTATATTTTCGCTGATTATTCAGATCATTATTAGCTGGATCAATCCCCAGAGCGCTTACAATAATCCCGCGTTTACCCTGATGCACAATCTGACGGACCCGCTGTTGCGCCCGGCCAAACGCATTCTTCCTCCCATGGGCGGCCTGGATTTATCACCCATCGTGGTCATCGTTGGTTTACAGTTGGCCCTGTTTCTTATCGTTGCGCCGTTGAAAGACCTGGCTCGTAGCCTGCTCTGATGTCGAGCTGGTATCGCTGGCAAGGCGATACGCTCATACTGCTCTTAAACATACATCCCCGTGCCAACCGCGATGAATTCGCCGGTGTCCGCGATGAGCGCCTCAAACTGCGCATTACCGCTGCTCCCGTCGACGGCGCTGCCAACACTCGCCTGATCCATTTTCTTGCGCGGCAGTTTGGTATTGCCAAACGTGATGTCAATCTGATCCGCGGCGATCACAACCGCGCTGAAACCTTTCACATCTCATCACCAAAAAAGCTACCACCTGATCTGGGTCTGTCACCACCTGAAGGTTCGCCGTGATAACTGCATTGATGCACAATCAAACACTGTTTAGACTGAACTCACGCCTTGTCCCTGAGTAGACAAATCAATGCCCGAAGAAATTCCTGCTGATTCCGTCGGCATCGTTAAGCCCGAAACGGCACATTTTGATGGACCACTGTCACTGACCAGCGGTGGCCGCATCGACGCTTACGATCTTGTCTATGAAACCTACGGCGAGCTTAACGCGGATAAAAGTAATGCCATCCTGATTTGCCATGCACTGTCCAGCAATCACCATGTTGCCGGTTACCACAGTATGGAAGACAAGAAACCAGGCTGGTGGGAAAACATCGTTGGCCCCGGCAAGACTGTCGATACCAATCGCTTCTATGTGGTCAGTTGCAATAATCTCGGCGGCTGTTTTGGCTCCAGCGGTCCCTCTTCCATTGACCCCAAAACCGGCAAACCTTTTGGCCCGGATTTTCCCTTTATTACCGTGCGCGATTGGGTGGAAAGCCAGGCACGACTGGCCGATCGCTTGAGTATCGACAAGTGGGCAGCGGTCGTCGGTGGCAGTCTTGGTGGCATGCAGGTCATGCAGTGGGCAATTGATTACCCGGATCGAATAGCGCATGCCGTGGTTATCGCCGCCTCGCCAAAACTAACCGCGCAGAACATTGCTTTTAACGAGGTGGCACGCCAGGCCATTCGTACTGATCCGGAATTTCACGGCGGACGCTATTACGACTTTGATACCGAACCGGCACGCGGCCTGCGCATTGCCCGCATGCTGGGTCATATCACCTATCTCTCGGATGACATCATGCGCGAAAAATTCGGTCGCGATCTTCGCGACGACAAATTTGATTTTGATTTTGATGTCGAGTTCCAGGTGGAGAGTTATTTACGCTACCAAGCCGACAGTTTTGTCGGTGGCTTTGATG
The DNA here is from genome assembly GCA_036446455.1 of Acidiferrobacterales bacterium. Taxonomy (GTDB): domain Bacteria; phylum Pseudomonadota; class Gammaproteobacteria; order Acidiferrobacterales; family JAJDNE01; genus JAZFSZ01. The sequence goes on along the minus strand of JAZFSZ010000156.1, from coordinate 744 downwards.
CCAATACCTACCTGCTCATCACCAAGGTGCTGGATTACTTTGACCCGGCGGCCAGTCATGGCGGTAGCCTGACAAGAGCCATGGCCAGCGCCAGGGCAGACTTTCTGGTGATTTCGTTTACCAGTGACTGGCGTTTTGCGCCCGTTCGTTCGCGCGAAATTGTAAAAGCCATACATGATAACGATCTCAATGTCAGTTATGCCGAGATCAATGCCACCCAGGGGCACGATGCCTTCCTGATGAAGATACCGCAATACCTCGATGTGTTTGGCAGCTACATGGAACGCGTTGCGAGTGGGGCAGGTGTATGAGCATTCAACTTGAACGCGCCGATTTTTCCATTATCGCCGATTGGGTCAAACACGGCGGCAGTGTCATCGATCTCGGTTGCGGTGATGGCACGTTATTGGCTTACCTGAAACAGCAGAAGCAGGTGCACGGATACGGCATCGAGATTGACGACAACGACATCGCCGCATCAATTAAAAATGGCATCAATGTGATTCACATGGACCTAAATGAAGGCTTATCTGAATTCGACGATAATTCATTCGACTACGTCATCCTGTCTCTGACGCTGCAAGCATTGAAGCACCCGAATCTTTTGCTACAGGAAATGCTGCGCGTCGGCACCGAAGGCATTGTCACTTTTCCCAACTTCGGCAACTGGAAGGCCCGCCTGCAGCTAGCCATCGGCGGTCGTATGCCGGTTACCAAAACATTGCCCAACACCTGGTACAACAC
>JAZFSZ010000155.1:0-30747 GCA_036446455.1 Acidiferrobacterales bacterium | reverse complement strand
GAGGCCAATGACTATCGCTACTTCCCCGATCCGGACCTGCCCAAGGGCTACCAGATCAGTCAGTTTGAACTACCTATTGTTGGCAAGGGTCAATTGACAATCGAGGTGGATGGCAAGGAAAGAGTAATCGGTATCACCCGTGCCCACCTGGAAGAGGATGCCGGTAAATCCTTGCACGAAGATTTTCATGGCTTGAGCGGTATTGACCTCAACCGCGCCGGTACCCCGCTGCTGGAAATTGTTTCCGAACCCGATATGCGGTCACCAGAGGAGGCCGTGGCTTACCTCAAGAAGATACATAAGTTGGTGCGTTACCTCGAGATCTGTGACGGCAATATGCAGGAAGGTTCCTTTCGATGTGATGCCAATGTATCGGTGCGGCCTGAAGGGCGAGAGGAATTTGGCACCCGCGCAGAGCTGAAAAACATCAACTCCTTCCGCTTTGTCGAAAAAGCCATCAATTACGAAATCGAACGCCAGATTGATGTCATTGAAGGCGGGGGTAGAGTGAAACAGGAGACGCGTTTGTACGATTCGGCCAAGAACGTGACGCGAGCCATGCGCAGCAAGGAAGAGGCCAATGACTATCGCTACTTCCCCGATCCGGACCTGCCACCCATGGTGCTCGATGAAGCGTTTATCGAGGCCGTGCGCAAGACCCTGCCGGAACTGCCGGATGCCAAGCATGAGCGTTTCCAGCAAAGCTATAAGTTGTCTCATTATGACGCCGGTGTGTTAACAGCGACACGGGCAATCGCAGATTACTATGAATCCGTGGTAGAGCAGTCAGGGGGTGAGCCCAAGCTGGCAGCCAACTGGGTTATGGGTGAGCTGGCGGCCTTCCTCAACAAGGCCGTAAAAGACATCAGCGAGTCACCCATTAGCGCCGGTATGCTGGCAGGGCTCCTCAAGCGTATTCAGGACAACACCATCTCCGGCAAGATTGCCAAAGAGGTGTTTGAAGCCATGTGGACCGGCGAGGGTGATGCCGATACCGTGATTGAAAGCAAAAGCCTTAAACAGATTACCGACAGTGGGGCCATCGAGGCCATACTCGATCAGGTCCTGACCGACAATCCGGAGCAGGTGCAGCAGTTCCGTGATGGCAAGGAAAAAGTATTTGGATTTCTTGTGGGCCAGGCCATGAAGGCCACCAAGGGCAAGGCTAACCCCAAGCAGGTCAACGAACTCTTAAGGCAGAAACTGAAGGGTTAGGAAAATCTGACGCAGCGGGTCGCTCTTGCGTATCCCTGCGCCCGCGACACTTGTGCGTCCATGCACATCGCGCAAAGGAATATAAAGAGCGGCCTGGAATATCACAGGTTAAGGAGTATTCATTACTTGCGGCCTGTAAGGCCGCCTTTTATTTTCCTCTGTGCCTCCACGTTTCTGCGGCAGATTTTTATTTTGAAAAGCCCAACACTTTCATATCCTCAGGCAGTTGTTGTCCCCTGCCCCCCGGCGTCCGCGAGTTCAGCCAGCAACATACTTGCAGCTACGCCCATTTTCTTACGTGAAAATATGAGGTGCCAGCGGCGCCCCCCAAGCTGAAGCCAGAGAAATCCCGCCCGGATACCGGAGAGCAAGGCAGCACGCACGCGTGCGGCTATGCGCGGGTTGGTCAAATATCCTTGTTCGCCCGACACCACGATACGCGGTGTAATATGGCTAATAGTCCGGGTGTAAAGCTGGGCCAGCTCATCAATGGTATCGACAGCGACGTTACTGCCCTGACGGTGGGAGGCAATAATTTCAATTTCCGTTGCCATATCCTGCAGCATTTCGGGTATTCGTGCCACCTTTCCGGCAAGTTGCACCAGGCTCAAGACATAACGCGCCAACTCGAAGTCGGGCTTGTCACCCTGGGCGAGCATTTTATCACGCATTTCCTCAAGTCCCAGGCGCACACCGCTCAGCCCGCCGAATACGGCTTCAGTGGAATCCGTGTCGGTCAGCAAAATACTATTAATGGATTGGCTGAATGACGGCTCATCCAGACGGTCATAACGCGCCATGTGTTGTACCAGCAAAGCCGACTGAAAAACGCCCGCCAGTGCGATGATGCGATCCCGATCGTGCATTGCCTAAAATCTCCTCAGGCCTCTGTTTCGCAAATGCGCTCAACATCAACGTCGTTAATGCCATCCAGATTTTTTACAGCGTCACGAATCATGGCGACAATCTCGTCTGCCCGAGGACAATGAGGTGATGTCAACTGGATATCAAGATGGACGTAATCATCCACAATTTCGATCTCGCGAATAAACCCGAGCTTTACCACACTATGGTTGAGCTCCGGATCCATTACGTTCTCGAGGGAATCCAGTACCATGTTTTCCGTAATAGTCATGACCACTACCTGCTAACTGAATTCTGTCACTGGCAGTCTAGCATATGGCGGGTGCGCATCCTGCATATCCAGAGCAATCACCGCAGTAATAGTGGCAGGTACGCAATGATAGCCGTGTTTCGTTACTCCGATTACAACGTCAGTGGCCTGGACGCCTGTAAATTGTGAACATCAAGCACAACATGACCGTGGTGAACCATTGTTTTTTCCTCTCTGATTGATAGGCTGTGTAGAGGGTACAAAACTAAGAACTAATCTGATCTCTCGCTGGTCTAATTGGTGTATACCTATGAGAAGAGTATGAAATAGCTGGAATGCCGGATCACACCGAAAAACCCAAGACAGCCCTCGTGCTGACAGGCGGCGGCGCGCGCGCGGCCTATCAGGTAGGTGTGTTAAAGGCAGTATGTGAATTAATGCCAGAGGGCAGTGGTAACCCCTTTCCCATTTTGTGCGGTACCTCTGCCGGCGCTATCAATGCTGCCTCACTGGCTGTTTACGCCAGGCAGTTCCGCCATGGTGTTCGCCGCCTCAACCGGGTCTGGCGCAACTTTCATGTGGATCATGTCTTCAAGGCGGACCCAAAAAGTATTCTGCTGAATGGCGCGCGCTGGCTACTGGCGATGATGGGCGGCGGTTTTGGCAAGCGCAAGGCGGCCTATTTGCTCGACCGTGACCCATTGGCAAATTTGTTGAGACGTTATTTCAACTTCAAAGATATCCAGTTAGCCATTGAATCCGGTGCCTTGTACGCGTTGAGTATTACTGCCTCGGGTTACATCAGTGGGCAATCGGTGAGTTTCTATCAAGGTGTTGATGAGCTCGTTCCATGGCGACGGGCACGGCGAATCGGGATTCGCTCACGCATTGAACTGGAGCACCTGATGGCGTCCTCCGCCATACCATTCTTATTCAAGGCCATCAGAATAAAGCGCGATTATTTTGGTGACGGTTCCATGCGCCAAAGCGCACCCATTTCACCGGCCTTGCATCTCGGTGCAGACAGGGTGCTGGTGATCGGCGTTCACAAGGAAGAGAGCGAGGATTCGCAGCGTGTGGAATCGAATGAATACCCGTCGCCTGCCCAGATCGTCGGCCACGTACTTAATAGTATCTTTCTCGACAGTCTTGATGCAGATCTTGAGCGCTTGCGGCGTATTAATAAAACCCTGAACACGATCTCCTCGTCAGGTAATGCCGGCAACATCCCCTTGCGTGAAGTGGACGTGCTGATGGTGTCACCCAGCGAAGATCTTGGCGAAATAGCCCAGCGCCATGCCCATCATTTGCCGCGTACCTTGAGGTTCTTTTTGCGCGGTATTGGTGCCATGAAGAAAGAAAATGGTTCCAGTCTGATAAGCTATTTGTTGTTTGAACAATCCTATTGTCAGGAACTCATCAGTCTGGGCTACGCCGATGCCATGCAAAAGAAAGAAGAGCTGATGGCCTTTTTACGAATATGAGAACGCGTCTGCATAGACTCACCCTCACTTCGTTAAACCATTCCCGTCGTCAGTTTATCAAAACGGGTATGGTTGGCGCATTATGGCTGGGTCTTGCCTCCAGCGGTATGGCGTTAACGGGTTGCGGTCAGAAGGAACACCCTGTTTGAACAGATTGCGAATGGCTGAGCCCATCTGATCAGATCCTGCTAGTCGCCATTATTCCGGTGATGTTATGGGGTGCATTGCCCATGACAGGGAAAGGTCGCAACGCGGCGATTCAATCGGTTCTGTCAGGATTCGATACTACTGTCATTCATTTCTCGCCCGCAGTGCGAAAGGAAATTAGACAACTGCTGGATCTGTTGCAGTTTCCGGTTACGCGCATAATTTTGACAGGGGTGACGTCTCCCTGGCATCAGGAGGATGCGTTGGGGATCCGTTCTTTTCTGACACGCTTGCAAACCAGTCGCATCTCCTTGTTTCGTTCCGGATACTATGCTCTACACGATCTGATTGTTGGCGCCTGGTATGCCAATCCGGATTCGTGGAAACGAATCTCCTACCCCGGTCCGCCAGCGCTGTATTGATATGGTTCGGGCGAGTTATGGCAAAGATGTATGAAAAGAAACCATATTGATTGCAGTCAGTTGACGAACAATCGGATTGTCGAAGGTGACGTGGCAATTATCGGCACCGGGGCAGGTGGCGGTATTGCCGCACAAACCCTGGCCGAAGCCGGTCTCAAGGTGATCATGATTGAAGAGGGGCCGTACCAGACGGCCAAAGACTTCCATATGCAGGAATCGGAGGCCTACCCACAACTCTATCAGGAAGTGGCTAACCGCAAGACCCGTGACAAGGCCATCAACATTCTGCAGGGGCGGGCCGTGGGTGGCGGCACGACAGTGAACTGGACCAGTTGTTTTCACATCCCCTCACAAAGCCTTGGTCATTGGCGTGACCAGTATGGTTGGGACCTGACGGAGCAGGCGTTGCAGCCGTGGTACTGGAAGGTGGAAAAACAGCTTCACATCACTCCCTGGCGCGGTCGCAATCAAAACAATGCGGTATTGGCCCGTGGTCTGGAGCGGCTCAATTGGCATCAGGACACAATCCACCGAAACGTAAAAAAATGTCTCAATCTGGGCTACTGTGGTACCGAGTGCCCTGTCGATGCAAAGCAGTCAGCTCTGGTGACGAGTATTCCCGCAGCGCTCAGGCGAGGTGCAGTGCTGCTGTCGCATGCGCGTGCGCAGCGTTTGTGGTTACGCGGCGACAAAATTGAGGAGATTGAATGCCTGGCACTGAATTCGCGTAGTAGCGATGCAACCGGTGTACGGATTACCGTGCGCACGAAATACGTCGTGCTGGCCGGCGGAGGTATCGGTTCACCCGCGGTGTTGTTGCGATCGAAATTGCCGGACCCCGATAATCTTGTTGGCAAACGCACGTTTCTGCATGTTACCGTGGGCAGCATTGCTATCATGCCGCAGCGCATTGATCCCTACTATGGCGCGCCGCAATCGGTTCACTCCAATGAGTTTTTGTGGCGCGACGGAGTTACCGGCGAAATGGGTTACAAAATCGAAACCGCACCATTGCAACCGGTACTGGCGGCAACGGTGTTTAGTCCCTTCGGAATTGAACATGCGCAGGCCATGAAACAATTGCCGTTTGCACAGCCCCTGATTGCCCTCCTGAGGGACGGATTTCATCACGCCAGCCCGGGTGGCACCGTTACCCTCAATGGGGACGGCAGTCCGGTGCTGGATTATCCATTGAACGACTATATATGGCGCGCCGTTCGTCATGCCTATGGCTCGTTGTTGCAGATTCAGTTTGCCGCCGGTGCGCGCCGGGTGTTGCCAGCACACAGCGAGGCAAAATGGTTTAGATCATGGAACGAAGCACAAAGGGCAATTGACGATTTATCAATGGTGCCACACCATCCTAAATTGTTCTCAGCTCACGTGATGGGAGGTTGTGCAATGGGATCTGACAGTCGCTCGTCCATCGTAGATCTAGATGGTAATCACCGGTTTCTTCAGAACTTGACGATAATTGATGGCTCTGTATTTCCTACGAGTATTGGAGCCAATCCGTCGTTACCTATTTATGCAATAGCGGCAAAGCTTTCGAGCCAGTTGGCCAGGAAACTGCAATAAGTGAGTGTAAGGAATCCTGATTCGGTTGACAGCGTACCGCCAACAATAAATAGTAACCAGGTTATTCAATCTTGTCGCTACGCTAACCGGAACGGACGGCGATGTGCGAAAGACGGAAAATTAAAATCGATGCCAGGTATCACCTGTTACGAAAAGGGAATATCGATACATTTAGCAACGAACGTAAGAATGGAACACGTCACGATTCCACTGGCGCTGATAAAGGCACCGGTATTCATGACGCCAAGGTATCGGGCGCTTATTTCCCGGACGAGTACAGTGCCGATGAATTGACCATGTCGCGATTGCACGGCACAGAATTGCGTCGCGGAAAAAAGTCAGCAGGACATTGCTGGCATTGAACGGGCGTTTCAACAAATTGATATAACGGAGGAGTACAAATATGAAACAGTTGTTAGGATTAATTCTTATTGCATTGTTTTCTATTGCGCCAGTTACCGCGACAGCGAATGACGGCGTTCTTGGCAAATGGGTAACGAAAGAAGGTAAATCACACGTTGTTATTTCACGTTGCGATGCCGGTCTGTGCGGCAAGATTGTCTGGCTGAAGGAGCCAAATTATCCGGCAGATGACGACAAGGGTATGGCCGGTAAAACCAAGGTTGATCGCGAGAATCCGGATCCCGCGTTGCGTAACAAGCCCACTCTTGGTCTCGAGATTTTGCGTGGGTTTAAAACCCGTCGCGGTAACGTCTGGGAGGACGGCACTATCTACGATCCGAAAAACGGCAAGACTTACAAGAGCAAGTTGACTCTGGCTGACCCGAAAACACTTAACGTGCGTGGATTTATTGGTTTCTCCTGGATCGGGCGCACCAGTGTCTGGACCCGGTAAGGGAAATCGCAATCAAGTAGACGCCCCGCAATGCGGGGCGTTTCTATTTTTATAGACGCCAGTCATGATTTCCACTGGTCGATGTATGACCGAGTGCAGATGCAACAAAACCTGATGGCTGCTAGGGGGTGTCGCTGGTTGCCGGATTGAGTGTGGGCCTGTTTGAAATGCCGGTTTTGTTTTATCTCGCGGCAATTACGTTGCCGCTGGCACAATTGACCGACCCACTTTTTACCAGCTTGTGCTGGCGTATGTCGGTCTGCGCTATCTGCATAGTTTTATTTATGTAACATATAATCGGGTCATACACCGATTTACCGTCTATGTTGCCAGCACGCTGGTATTGTGGGCTATCTGGACGCGATTGGCTTTGCTGTTGTGGTAACCCGGCTGCGATGAAACTCGTCATGGGAAGAAAACGGGTGGTACTCTTGCCGTTGGCGAGTCTGTTTGCCGTCGAACCGGCGCCACGAGGGGCGCTGGAGAAGCGGCTTGCCGAAGTTAGCGCCAGCGAAGATGACCGCAAGGCGGCGGTGGTAAAGGGCAAGGAATTGACCGGATTATGTGCCTCGTGCCACGGTCCGGATGGCAATTCCACCAAACCCGATGTGCCGCACCTGGCCTCGCAGAATACGGCCTACCTGCTGGAGCAGATGGAACGCTTCGCCGACGGTCGTCGCCATGACTATATTATGAGCCCGCTGGCCAAACGATTTTCCGCAGAGGAAAAAATTGCGCTGGTGCTATATTACAGTGTCCAGACGCGACGTTATGAGTACAAACATCCGGATGATCCTGCAATGGTGGTGCGTGGCCGCGGCAAGCAGGGTTATTCCTATATCGCCGGTTTGCCGGAAAAATATGTCAGTAGCACTCTGACCCATTTTCGCGAGTGAAGCGGCGGACGTGCCAACGCCTTGATGGCTGCGGTAGCGTCAACGCTGTCGAATAATGATATCGATGTGCTGTCTGCGTTTAATTCCAGTCTCCGTTAATGCCGTGACACTGGTTAGGCTACCGTCGCAACATGCGTGGTAATCTCGTTAATATCTGGAGTTGATGGGTAATAGAATACGGTGAGTCATTATCTGGTAATTTCCGCGCTGGGGCAGGACCGCCCCGGTATTGTAAATCAGCTGTCCAAGGCCATATTCGACAGTGGCTGCAACATCGAGGACAGTCGTATGACCGTTCTTGGCGGTGAATTTGCCCTGATCCTGATGGTGTCGGGCAGCTGGGACGCTATCGCCAAACTGGAAGGCCAGGTACCATCTTTGCAATCTGCACTCGGGCTTACCATTATCGTCAGACGGACCGAGGAAAGGACCGGTACCCACGGGTTGGTGCCCTATGAAGTCGATGTCATCTCGATGGATCATCCGGGCATTGTGCACGAAGTGGCGGAGTTCTTTTCCAATCGGGGCATAAATATCGAGGAAATGATTACCGGCAGTTATGCCGCGGCCCATACTGGTACGCCAATGTTCTCGTTGAAAATGACAATTGCCGCTCCTGCGGACATTCCGATAGCACAATTGCGCGATGATTTTGCCGAATTTTGTGATGACCTCAACCTGGATGCCGCGCTCGAGCCTGCTGGCCGCTAGCTTAGATAGAGATCAATCCCCATCGTTTTCGTTTTTGCAATGCATCGAGGCGCAAACAGGTATCGGGAGTTTTGTAGTTCTACGGCGACAGCGTTACAGAAAATGGTTCAACTGGAGTTGTCGCTTAAAGAAAGGCAAGGAAGGCAGTGTTGGGTTCCAAAGCCTCCCGATCAGGAGGTTCTGTATTTAAACGGATTCAATATTATTATTTTTGAACAGATAGTCGAGCCACAAGTTTGAGAGTTGCTCCTGCATACGATTTTGTGACAGACGCTCGTCGAGTGCAGTCAGATCAACAACATCAATGGATTGATCCTGCCACGAACAGGCAAACACTGCCTTGGTGCGCTGGCCCGTCTCCGGGTCTATTTGCCACTGCAGGCATTGTGAACACACTCCCTTGAGCATGCACTGCAAACTGCTATAGATCGACCCCGTGGTTGCCGGATTCTTGACGAAATAGGAAGCCAGCGGTCCCCTGCGTAAATTCTTGATGACTTTCAGCAGGCGGTTATCTGCTGTGATATTAATATGGTCGATATCTTCCAGCGGAATTTCCGGCGGGCCGCTGGTAAGTTTTCCCAAAGCGTAACGGGTCAGCACGTCTTCCAGATTGCCGGTAAAAGAGATGTCGTTGTGTCGGCGGGTGACGATGGGATGACCCTGGTGGGTAACCCAGACGGCCACATCGCAATTTTGTTCCAGTTCGTCCTGCAGGAATAATTCCTTTTCATGGGGGAAGGTGACGATAAACAGTACACGATTCCCGGCAGCTTTGTAGACCGGTCCCAGCGAGCGCAGGGCCGCCGCTGCCAGCCAGTCGCCTATGACGAGAATGGTCTTGTTCTCGGGAATGACAGAGGCGTTACCCCCCGGACCCATGAGGGCGACGGGTTCACCGGGCCTGAAAGTTGCGCACAGTCGAGTGCTGGCGCCACGTTCACGAATAATAAGAGATACCGTTCCCTTCTCCTTGTCGATACGGGAGCCGGTCAGGGCGATGGTCTCTGTGTGCAGACAGGTTCCGTTTACTTTGGCTGCGCCGGTTTCGTAGTTCTGCAATCGGTAAAACTGTGCCGGCTCGAACCGTCGTGTGGCCTGCGGCGCGTGTAGCAGAATTTCAATAATGTGTGGTGTAAGGCGTTTTACTTCCAGCACTTTCGGTTGTAACAGGAAACGCATGCGCGCGTTAAACGCCATGTATTCGTCATCCTTACCTTTGGCGTTAACCCTGTCACCAAAGGACGCAACAATTTTTGGATAAATACGCAGACCCGACGCGATGGCCTTGACCACGTTGCCACTGAAATCCGGATGGGTGTCACCGATGAAGCTGACGCGATGATCGTCCCTGTCATACGAGGTAAACGCGCCGAAGTTTTCGTCTTTGCAATCTTTAGCCACTGACGCCGCTTTGAGTTTGCCGTTATCAAATCGATAAGGCTGGTAGTTTTGCCCGAGTAATTCGAACGTGTCCCGGTGTTCATAGAAATAGGCGATATTAGGTTTGGCGCCGGTAGCCACCAGAATGGTGCGCGCCGGCAAGTCAACAATATCGCCGCTGAACTGCATATTCCCGTTGGCATCCGGCTTCATGCGTTCGCATAACAGGCTCTTGACGTGTCCGTGTTGATCCAGCTGCGCTGTTTTGGGATACATGCCTTCGGCGTAATAAATACCTTCTTCCATTGCCTTGGTAACTTCTTCATGGTTGCGGATATAGGCAGGCGAATCCTGCATGCGCCGCCGATAGGCGATGGTGACGCCGCCCCAACGCTGTACCAGCATGTGGAAGTTGGGCGTATCACCAGCGGCTGCGGCACGTTTGCGTTCAAATATGACCGCACGGCCATGATCAATAAACTCGTCCAGAATGACCAGCGAGACATCATCCATATTTTTCCGAATGGTATTGCGACCAATGGACTTGGCCAGCGTCTCATAACGCTCCAGTGTTTTTTCAACCTGGGCAATGTAGTAGGCCTGTGCCTCGGTGGCCGCATCAATTCCGGTCAACCCGCCGCCAACCACCACCACCGGCAATCGCATCTGCAGATTGGCCAACGACGAAGCTTTAGCTGCGCCTGTCAGTTGCAGCGCCATCAGAAAATCTGCGGCCATGCGCATGCCTGGCGCCAGGCTGCCGGGGATCGGCAGTGCCTGCGGTAAGCCGGCACCCACGGCGATAGCAACATGATCGAAACCCAGATCCCAGGCATCTTCCACGGTAATGGTGCCGCCAAAGCGCACGCTTCCGAAAACCTGGAAACGGGGTCGCCGCATCATGGTGATGTAAATTAGTTTGAGAAAATTCTTGTCCCACCGAACAGTAATACCGTATTCAGCAACCCCGCCAAATCCTGCCATGACACGATCATCCAGTGATTCTTCGATACGGCTGTATTCGTAAATGGGTTCATCGATCAGTTCTCGCGGCAGCGGTTCAATCTTAAGACCGTCGATACCCACGACAGCAAACCCTTCAAGCGTTAAATGATGTGCCAGCGTGAAACCGGCCGGACCCATGCCAGCGACCAGCACCTTGAGCCCGTTGTAGGGTTTGGGCAGATATTGCGTCTTGCGCAGGGGATTCCAGCGTGTCAGCAGATCATAGATCTCAACTCCCCAGGGCAATGACAGTACATCGGTCAATGCACGCGTTTCTACTTGTGGAATGTCGACTGCTTCCTGCTTCTGGTAGATACAGGCCTTCATACAGTCGTTACAGATTCGATGGCCGGTGGCCGGACACATGGGATTGTCCACCATGATCAGGGCCAGCGCGCCCAGGGAGCAACCCTCTTTCTTCAGGGTGTGCATTTCCGAAATCTTTTCGTCCAGTGGGCAACCCACCAGTTCAACTCCGAGCGGGTTGATTTTAAATCCTTTTTCCGGCTCACCCTTTTTGACCGGGAAACCTTTGGAACAGAAATCGCCATCGTGTTCATGGCAATAAATGCAGTAGTCGACTTCGGACTGCACCTCGCGCTGACTCATGCGCAGGTCTGTGAGTTTGAAGCCATCACGTCGACGACGAAGATTAGGTAAAATAGCAATACGGTGACTACGTTCTTCGACGACCGGTTCGACCGGTACCAGAGTGTTGTGGTCAACCGGCGAGGGCAAATCAAAACTGACCCACCCTTCAACAGCGCGCTTACCATCCGGCATGGTCATGGTCAGGATGCACCAACGAATCAAAAACTCGATTTCGAGGCCAAATGTGTCTTTGTCTTTTAAATAACGGCTGCCTAATTTGGCTACGGACAGTTCGCGATCTTGACGGGATAGACCGGCCTGTCTCAGGGACTTGGTTAACCAGTTATCGAGTTCGGCAAACGACTCCTCTACGTCATTTTTCAACACGCGTCTGCGTGCTTTGCGCAAGACATAGTTTTTCTTGAATTGAAATATTGGTTCGTCAGCCGTGGTTTCATCTTGCAGCGTTTTGAGTTCATGCGAGACGCCAAACAGCTCGCCAATGAAGGTCTCCAGTTCTCTTCCGCAACCGATCAGGAGTTTGCTTGTTTCCTGGTCACTGAATTCCCGAGACCCGTCGCGATAGGCGAGCAGCTCTTCTTTCAGGCCGGTATTCGTATTTTGCAAGTGCTGCAAATACGCGTCATCTACCTTTTGCAGGCCATCGACTTCAAAGAGACTCTCATAGGTAAGGTCGGGTAAACCCAGCTTCAGGTTTGGCATTTCTGGATGTTTCTTTCGTATGTTATCAGCACTACTGGCTGCGAGAGGCCAATTGTAATCATCTTGTCCGGTTAGCGCACGAAGTCTGGGTAAATTATCCGGTTATTTCCTGGCGCCGCCAGCGAAGACGGCCATCAGAGAAGTCAATAGGGAGATTGCGGAATTTAATTGCCAGTTATTCCCAACAAGAAAGCAAAATGGCGGTGAAGACAGAAGCACGCCACCGCATCAGGCCGGTCGCGAAACTGCTTTAGTATGAACTAATTTGGTTGCAGTCGTATTCTCAAGGCGAGGTAGGTCGCGCACAGGGGCGTCGGGTTTTTGACCATACGTCAACTTAGCTCTTTTCGCGTCTCCAATGGCCAGATTTACCCCCACTTTTTTCAATCAGCCGAACTTCGGCGATAGTCATAGCGCGATCAACGGCTTTACACATGTCATAAATAGTAAGCAGGGCGATTTGTACGGCTGTCAGTGCTTCCATCTCGATCCCTGTTTGCGCCTGGGTTGATACCGTGGCCTGACAATAAACGGCGTGATTCTCGTTATCAAACCGGAATTCGATTTCAATGGCGGTAATGGGAATGGGGTGACACAGTGGAATCAGATCACTGGTTTTTTTGGCTGCCATTATTGCAGCAACGCGCGCGATGCCGAGCACATCACCTTTTTTATGGCCGACACGCTCAATCAGCTTCAGCGTGTCAGGCTGCATGACAATACGACCCTCAGCTACCGCACGCCGTGTCGTCAATGGCTTTACGCCCACGTCGACCATGTGGGCCTCTCCTTCGGCGTTAAAATGGGTGAGCTTACTCATGGCGAATCCGGGGCAACAGACTAACCAGATTGCAAGGCCCGGTGGTGGCATCAATTTGTGGCAGTATAATTTTGTCCATGCCCAGGCGGCAGGCACCGGTGGATCCGGGCAGGCAGAAAATCAGCGTGCCAGACGCAACACCGCCGAGGGCGCGGGACTCGATGGTGGAGGTGCCAATGTCATCGTAAGACAGCATACGAAATAACTCACCAAACCCCGGTATAGCCTTGGAGATCAACGGCTCGATTGCCTCGGGGAGAATATCGCGTTGTGTCAGACCGGTGCCACCCGTGGTAATGATTACGTCAATGTTTTCGTTGTCCACCCATTGTTGCAGCAGGTTACGGATTGCATTGATGTCATCTGCCAGGATCTTGCGATCCACGACCTTATGTCCCGCCGACTCCAGTCGCTCCTGCAACAAGTCACCGGAAGTATCGTTTTCAAACGTACGGGTATCGGATGAGGTCAAAATGGCGGCACTCAGCGGCGAAAACGGGCGTGTTGTTTTACTCATTTTTAATACCTGTTGGATCCGGGATAAAACAGTTCTTACGTGGCGTAATGGTGACAAGCTCAAGGCATTACCACATCGGTCCAGATCATGGGTTGATAATCCATGCACCATGGTAACATGGGGAACAGATGCACAAACTGATCGGTCCAGTAATTTTAATTATCCATGTTATCGCTTGAAGAGGCGCAAGACGCCATCATAAAGAGCCTGCATTCCTGCGAAGAGCAGGAATCCGTGGCACTGATAGACGCACACAACCGCTACCTTGCCGACAATGTGGTTGCGCAAGTAGACAATCCTGCGTTTGATAATTCTGCCATGGATGGGTACGCAGTAAACTCGGTGCAGCTCGTGAATGCCGGCTTCGAACTCCCGTTGAGTGGCGAAGCCAGTGCCGGCAAGCCGCCGGGCACCCTGAAGGCTGATTCCACCATGCGTATTTTTACCGGCGCACCAGTGCCTACGGGCGCCGATACGGTAGTGATACAGGAAGATATAAAACGCCAGGGGAGCATGGTGGTATTCCCCCATAGCGTGCAACCGGGCCAGAATATTCGTACCGCGGGTCAGGATTTTACCCGTGGTCTAACTTTGTTTAAAAAAGGTCGGCGTCTCAGCGCGCCGGATCTGGCTTTGGTGTCGGCCGCCGGATTACCGCAACTGCCGGTATTCCGGCGCCCAAAGATTCTGGTGGTGGCAACCGGTGATGAGCTGGTGGCACCGGGACAGCCACTGGCACCGGGAGAGATCTATGAATCCAATCGACTGGCAACATTGCTTCAGGTTCGCGCACTGGGTGCCGACGCGGTGGACGGCGGCACCGTTGTTGATAAACCAGAGGCCGTCAGAAATATATTAAAAAAGGCAACGGAGTATGATTTTGTCATTACCAGCGGCGGGGTATCGGTCGGTGACCACGATCTGGTGAAACAGGTATTTGCCGAGATCGGGGAAATCAATTTCTGGAAAGTACGGATCAAACCCGGTAAGCCGGTGGCCTTTGGTCGCCTCGGAGACAAAACCAATTTCTTTGGTTTGCCTGGCAATCCGGTATCCAGTCTGGTGACATTCCTGTTGTTTGTGCAACCGGCGATTCTTGCGTGGCACCACAGCAAGACGCAGCCGCTCTATCTGAGGGCAACGGCAAAAACAGCATATCGGCGTCACGCCGGGCGAACAGAATTCTTGCGTGGCAGACTGTATTCAGAAAGCAACGAGACCAAGGTAGAACGGCTCAGGGGTCAGGGCTCCCATATGCTGGGAACGCTAAAAGACAGCAACTGCCTGATACGCGTTGAGCATGATAGCGAGGGCTTTGCTGCGGGTGATGCCGTTACCGTCTGGCCGCTACCCTCCGCGTTTTTGTGAACAAAATACAGTACAAAAATGAATTGGGGTGTAATTTATTAGCAAACTGAGCGGCTAGAAGTTAAACAAGACCACGTCATGCCTGCGTTATCGCCAGTGGCATTTATGGAATGAGGTCAATAATGTCCTGAGCGGTCAGAGTCAACCGGCGCCGGGTGAAATCCGGGGCCATGATTGTGGTGACCAATCCACCGCCGAGTTGCTATCCGACCTTGATGCCGCAGCACTACCCCCGGAGGCCGAAGAACTGCGGGATATTGAACAGGCGTTTATCAGGATGAGTCGTAACAGTGACAGCAGCTGTGTCGATAGTGGGAATGCTATTCAGCTTGATCGTCTTGATACCTTTCCAGTGACAGGATTCAGCATCAATTGCCAAGCGAAGTACGAAAATTACCGGTGTGAAAAGGACGCCACACCCAGTCTGTAATCCCCTGTTTCGTCCCCACGTTTTATAAACCGATGGCCTGTTTTGGGCCAAATACCTTGGTTTTTTTTGTGTATCCGGCGAGTGGCCTTTACAGCCCGGTCACCGCAAACTAATAATCATTACATGCGGAAGAAAAAAGAATCCGAATTCGCAGCAGTGGCGGTAACGGGCACTTTGTGCGCGGAACACGAAAAAGATGTTTGATCCTCTCAAACATCTTGTAAAGGCGTTGATTGCTCCTGCCGAGACGATTACCGATAACGAGCAGAAAGAAAAATCCCGATTGCTCGCCATTATTAATCTCTCTATTATCCTGACTGGCGCGCTCACGATTGGCCTCGAGTATCTCGCTTTTCCGCAATTCCTGAATGTACGCTATGTCGCAATTGCAGCCACGGGTGCGTTGACGATTTCCTACCTGATCAATGGTTCCGGACACTACATCATTGCAGCGTGGGTTGCCGTAGCCGTAGGAGTGGTGACCGGTTTTACTTTTATGTTTATTCATCCAGTCGGTGTTACAGGTGTGAGCCTGCTGATAATAACTATTATAGGCGCCGGTATTCTGTTGTCTTTCCGACATACCTGCATATTAATCGGCGTGATAGCGGTCGGGCTGATGCTGCTGATCGGTTTGACTTCGCTGAAAATACTGTTGGTTACCTATTTCACTTCTATCTGGTTTGTTTTCGTTGCCGGGTTTCTGGTGCTCATCGGTTTGTATATATCGGCCAACGCCCAGCGCGCATTGCGCAATTCTGAGAAGGATTTGAGTACAATCCTGCAAAACTTGCAGGATACTTATTACAGGACCGATCCCAAGGGCAAGATTGTTCGAATATCAGAATCGATCCACGATCTGCTGGGATATCAGCCAGGCAAACTTGTTGGCGAGATGTTTACCGGTTTATATGCAGATGAAAAGCATCAGGACATTTTTCTTGCCAAACTGAAGTCCAGCGACGGTATAGTCACGAATCACGAAGTCGCGTTAAAACACAAAAATGGTGAAACCGTCTGGGTTTCACTCAACTCGCAGTATTTGAAAGATGATAACGACCGGCTTGTTGGTGTCGAGGGTACGATGCACGCCATGTCGGAGAAACGGGTGGCTGAAGATTTGCGTTTGCGTTTAGGACGAATGCTGGATCAGTCGCACCAGGAGATCTACGAGTTTGATGCAACTACCCTGAAGTTTACCCAGGTGAACTACGGTGCGTTAAAAAACCTGGGTTACAGCATTGAGGAAATGTTGCAGAAAAGACCCTATGACATAAAACCAGCGTACTCAAAGGAGGAGTTTATCGAGTTTTTGCAACCTTTATACAGGGGCGAGAAGGACGAACTCATTTTCGAGACCGTGCACAGACGCAAGGATGAATCCGATTACATTGTTGAAATTCGCTTGCAACTCTATGCCAACGAACGGCATCCGGTTTTCATCGCCATGGTGCAAGACATTGCCGAACGCCGGCGGGTGGAGTCCCGAACCCGCACCTTGTCGATGGCGCTACAGCAGGCGGCGGATTCGGTGATTGTGACCGACGCCGCGGGTATTATTGAGTACGTTAATCCGGCGTTTGAGGATACGACCGGTTACTCGCAGGAAGATGTAATGGGAAAAACACCTGCCATTGTACGCTCGGGAAAACACGACCACAATTTCTACAGTAAAATGTGGAAAATAATCACCAGCGGAAAGGTCTATCGCGATGTGTTTATCAACCGGCGCCGGAACGGTGAAATTTACTATGAAGAAAAGACCATCACACCAATCAAGGGCGCCAATGGAAAAATCGTAAATTATGTCTCTAGCGGCAAGGATATATCCGAACGTATCGAGAGCCAGGAACGGCTGCATTATCTTGCACACCACGATGTGCTGACTGACCTGCCTAATCGCATGTTATTTCTTGAGCGACTTTCACATGCGTTGACACATTGTCAACGTAGCGACAAGACCTGTGCTGTGCTATTCCTCGACCTTGACCGATTCAAGACTATTAACGATACCCTGGGCCATGATGTTGGTGATCGGCTGCTGCAGGCCGTGGGTGAACGGCTCAAGACTGTGGTGCGTGATGGCGACACCACAGCTCGACTTGGGGGCGATGAGTTCACCGTACTGCTGGAAGGTATCACGTCACCAGAAGACGTTGGCAATGTTTCACGCAAGATATTGAACAAATTATCACGTCAATTCTCTATCGACGATCAGAAACTGTATACGTCTACCAGTATCGGCATCAGTCTCTTTCCCACAGACGGTACCGATGCCAATACGTTGTTAAAAAATGCAGACGCTGCCATGTACCGCGCCAAGGACCATGGGCGCAATAATTATCAGTTTTATTCTGCCGATCTGGGTGCCAAGGCTCTCGAACATTTCAGGCTGGAGGCCGATTTGCACAATGCGCTGGAGCGTGGAGAATTTATACTCTACTTTCAGCCGCAAGTGGAAATCCAGAGCGGCAATATTATGGGCGTGGAGGCCCTGATTCGATGGCGCCACCCCGATTTGGGGCTGATATCGCCAGCAGAATTTATCTCCTTGCTTGAAGATACAGGCCTGATTGTGCCGGTGGGCAAGTGGGTACTGGAAACTGCATGCAAACAGGTCAAGGAATGGCAGGACGCTGGTATAGAGGTTGATCGTCTTGCGGTAAACATTTCCAGTCGGCAGTTGGAGGATGCAAACTTCGTGTTGACGGTCGAAAGTGCACTGAAGGAAACAGGATTTAGTCCAACCAAACTGGAACTGGAGATCACCGAAAGCCTGTTGATGCGTCACGCGGCGCAAATTGCGCAGACCATTCGTGTGCTGAGTGGCAAGGGTATTCGGTGGGCCATTGATGACTTCGGTGCCGGTTATTCTTCGTTGAGTTATCTCAAACGCTTCCCGATTAATACCCTGAAAATCGATCAGTCTTTTGTGCGCGATATCACCACAGACACAGAGGATGCCGCAATCGTCAAAGCGATCCTGGCCATGTCTCGCAGCCTCAATATCGAAGTGGTGGCAGAAGGCGTGGAAACCCGTGAACAGGAGTCTTTCCTGCGCGCTCACGGCTGCAACTTTGTTCAGGGACATCTTTATGCCAAGCCGGCTTCCCCGAGCGATATCGAAGTACTGCTTAGAAGCGGGCGGCAGGGCACGGTATAAAACCGCTTTTCGCTACAGAGTCGGAAGTGGGTCGCGTGTTAGTGCCACCAAAAGAATATAGAAAAAAACGGCGTAGGCGCCGATCAGTGCGAGGATCCGACCGTTCCTCGTTTTGCCTCGTTTCAGCGCAACCATTCCCAGAATAATATACGCAACCAGGGCCACTACTTTGGCAGTGATCCACGGATGGCTTAACGGATACTGCTGAACCTTGAACAGTAGTGCAATGGCGGAAGCCAACAGAACGGTATCGATGACATGCGGCAGAATTTTCACCAGCTTGCGGCGCAACATTGCGGATTCCTGTAACATCCAGATAGCTCTCAGGCTAAACGAGATAAATGTCAGCACAACAAAGCTGACATGAATGGTTCTCAAAAAATCGTATGACATTTAGCCCGCCAAACGTCGATTGACAAAAAGCGCTATCGTCAGCAAGACCAATGCACCTGCCTGATGGGCAGCGCCGAGCGCAACCGGCACAGCAAACAAAAGTGTTGTAATGCCCAGAGTAAACTGGATCGCCAGCATGGCCAGCAACAGGTGCAGGCCGATCCGGGTCAGTGGATCCTGAACAATGCGAGTGGTATAAAACCAGAAAGCGGGAACGCAGGCCATTAGCAGCCATGCGATCAGGCGGTGGTTAAACTGAATGGTGGTGATATTTTCAAACCAGTTAATCCACCAGGGTTTCAGCGCGTATAAGCCTTCCGGTATCCAGTAGCCATTCATGGTCGGAAAAGTGTTATAGGCCAGGCCCGCCTTGGTGCCGGCGACAAAGCCACCTGACAGTATCATGATTAAAATCAGTGCAGTCAGGGCGAGCCCAAACCGCCGGACTTTCTGTAGTGAAGCACTATTCTGCACCAGCCTGGGTAACAACAATCCCCATGCTACCCACAGAATATAACCATAGATGGCGATGGCGGCGATCAGATGCGCCGTCAGCCGATACTGGCTGACATGGGGCTTGCTCACCAGTCCGCTTTTTACCATATACCAGCCGAGCAGGCCCTGAAGCCCCCCGAGCACAAACATGATGATGAACTTCGGCGTATCTGACTTTTTTATTTTTCGACGTGCCAGAAAAACAAGGAATGGAACAAGAAACGCCAGCCCAATAATGCGACCAAGCATGCGGTGTGAATACTCAAACCAGAATATGGATTTGAATTCCTCCACGTTCAATTCGCGATTGATTTTCTTGTACTCCGGGAACTGCTTGTACTTGTCGAAAGTTTCCTGCCACTGCGCCTGTGACAGCGGTGGCACTGTACCCATGATGGGTGCCCACTCCACCATTGACAGTCCCGAACGGGTCAGTCGGGTTACGCCACCCAGAATCACCATGGAGAAGATGAGTGCGGCAACAACCAGCAACCAGATCGCGATGGCGCGGTTTGAATTCTGTTGGGGCATATCGATTAGTTTGGCTGGGAAAACGGGCGCCAATGATAGTAGTTTGTGCCCGGTTCTGATAGCCCGGGAGCACTGTCACTCATTACTACCCAATCGACCGGAGTTGCGGAAAAACTGCAGGGCATTGGTCAGACGTACCTTGTTTGCCAGCTCGTCTGGCAGGGAACGGATCCAGCGGCGATGGAAACTGAGGAAGCGATCCAGTTGCTGCCAACCGGTATCCGGTTGGTCCCACTGATGGGCGTAATCCACCGGCCAGACGGTGTCTGATCCGGTCATGAACTTGTCGGGCCATGCCTTCATTACTTTTACCCAATCGGGTGACAGATCGCCATTGTTGTCGACGATGGGTGGAGCATCCACATAATGCCAGTGGTCGCGCGCTGACATCTCCACCCAGACATTGGGGCAGGCCTTTAGCAAGCGATCAATCTGGTTGGCATCCAGCGTACCGCCGGCATGCGCCAGCAGGAAGCGCGTTTTCGAGTGCTGCCTGCACAGGGGAACAAAATACTGCTCGCTCGAGGTTTCGATATGAATCAAAAATGGCACATCGTACTCGGCGGCAAGCACAATCAGTTGTTGCAGGACTTTATTCTTACGCCGGGGCCCCAGCCCCCCACGTAGATGCACTTCACCAATGCCGAAGTACAATTTGCTGGCGAGTGCCTTCCTGGCTTGGCTAACAACATCGGGGTCAGTAAACCAGTTCTGCCTGTGGCGTGCCGTCAGGTAGGGGCTGAAGATGGGAACAACCCAGTCACCCCCCGCGCGTTGCAGTTCCAGCGCCAGTTCCGGCGGCGTGCCGTTTACCACCGCCAACGCCACGTGGTTCTTGATAAGAAAGGCAATGGCGTCTTCCGGTGAGGTCACACCGGTCTGGTCCCAGGTATAGTGTAAATGGATATCGGCGAGGGCCTTGTTGTCTGCTTGTGCCGCCGCCCATGTCAGGGGAGAGCCGCATAGCACCAGCATCAGTAGCGCGTTTGTTAGCCGTTGGCAGCGGAAAATTCTCACGCCAACACTACCAGTGAATTTCAAGCGCAGTTTGTTCACCAATAACGATATGATCCAGAGATTCAGGAATGGAAGATTCATTGGCGGAAACGGCGACACGTCCGGCCATAATTTCGGCAAGTCCCTGCGGGTAGCGCGGGTTTTGTTGTGGGTCACCATAACCTTCAGGATAGCGTGGATGGCCATTGCGGTCGTATTTATCGCTGGCCCCGAGCGTGTGCAACAGCTCATGGGTAATAATGATATTGTTTTGGGCGTTCTGATCCGGTAGCGCAAAGGCATTAACCACACCCACCAGACCCTTCTGCAATCCGAAGGAGTGTTTTAAGGGTTTGTTGTTATTTTCGCCATGGTAGATGACGAATATTCGGATATGCCGTGTCTCCAGGCCAAACGACGACAGATGTTGATACAACCAGTATCGTAATTCCAGGCTCCAGCGGCCAATGGCAAAAATTCCAGCCTGTTGTGGTGGCGGCTCTGGTGGTAGCGCGTACACCTCCGGCCCCAGATCGATATAAACCATCGGGGTGGTGGTCACCTCAAAGGCGTCGGCTTCCTCGTCGAGAAAACGGGCGATTCCAGAAAAATCATCCACGCGCAGGTTGTCAATGTATTCGGCGACTTCATCCGTGTCCGGACCGTTAATGGGATAAAGCGTAAGTTTCAGTGGCCGGGTCCAGTTGGACATGGCATGGGTCTGGTAATACGTCCCGCCGGCCACCACCGCAAGAATACCGAGCAGTATCACGATACGCAGGCGCTTGAAGGTAATGGGGCGGCGTTTACTCATTCAGGAATCTTTCGGTCTCGCCGGAATGGGGTGTATAGCCGCGATGACCCTTCTTGAACGGATAGCCGAAGCCCCAGCGAAAGGCTGTCGGCAGCCATGGCACGGCATTGATGCGCACACCGATATAGTAGGCATCGTCGAGAAACCAGTGACCCTTGTCGCGTATGCACTGGCGGAAACTTTCGTCAGCACGCATGCGTTGCCCAGCAGACCCACCATGATAATAGGCGCGGTCGTGATCTCGGCAGCATTGCACAAAGTTGAAGTTTGGTGCGCAACTGCACCCATCGTCGGAATAAGGGAGAGGAGGCTGCTTTAAGTGGGAAGCAGATGCAGCGGTACTGATCGCGATCATTGCGACGGCGATTAGACGGAGAACACCTGGTATTGTTTTTGTCATCGTTGGGATTATAAGGTTATTTTTTCTGTTGTGTCGCCTGCGGCGAGCTCTAACTTCTGTGAATCGGGTTCTCGCACCCGAAGGCGAGGTTCTTTTTCTTTGCTTGTTCAAAGAAAAAGAACCCAATAAGAAGGGATTGTACGGGTGATAATGCGCGAAGACGGCATCAGCAAAAAATGCTTTCCATGCATTATCATTGGTATTGAGCCGGAGAAAAGTATGAATAAACTAAGAATAGTTTTCCTTGCCGCATCACTTCTACTTTTGCCGGCCTGCGCAGGCAACGCCGGATTGCTGGAAGACTTGCTAAAGGCACAACAAAAACTGAATAACACCGCTGCCCCCAGTCAGCAGCAAATGATTTCTGCCGTGCGTCAGGCACTGGAGCAGGGCAGCCGTCGAGCAGTGGGCTCGCTTGGCAAGCGCAATGGCTTCCTTGGCAACTCCAAAGTGCGCATTCCCGTGCCTTCGCAGTTGAGAAGCATCGAACAAGGCTTGCGCAAGCTGGGCCAGGGCAAAATAATGGACACATTTGTTACCAGCCTTAATCGTGCTGCCGAGCGCGCCACGCCGTTGGCGAAAGATATTCTGGTGGCCGCGATTCGGCAAATGAGCGTGCAGGATGTGGTGAATATTATTCGTGGCCCTGAAAATGCGGCAACGACATATTTCAGAACCAAAACCTATAAACAACTCACCAGGGCGATGTTGCCAATTGTGGCCGGTGCCACCAACAGTGTGGGCGTTACCCGATCGTACAAAGGCATGATCAACCAGGCCGGCCTGCTGGCAGCCTTCGTCGATTTAAAGCAGCTGGATCTTGATGCGTATGTAACACAAAGAAGCCTGGACGGTCTGTTTCTGTTGATCGAAGAAGAAGAGAAACGAATCAGAAAAGAGCCGGTTGCGCGCACGACGGAGCTACTGAAAATAGTGTTTGGTAGCACATGGTGAATTAATAAATACAATTCCAGAAAAATAAAGGGGTCATGTCTGTAATTATTTTATGTTTTATCGCCTGTTGATGCGGAGCAACTTATGGGTGGCCTTTTTAATTCTCTCCTTTAATTCTCTTGCCGTCCCTGAATTCACCGGTGTAGATTGAACCGTCCGCGTTGCGATAAATGCCCTTGCCATTCATCTTATTATTTCTAAACTCCCCCTGATAGCGCTCACCGTTCGACCAGGTATAAACACCCACGTCATTCATTTCATTGTCTACAAACTTTCCTGTGTATTTCTCACCATTTGCCCATATGAAAGTTCCCTGTCCTGCCATCACGTTAGCCATGAATTCACCGGCATAGTGATTGCCATTAGCCCAATAGTAGGTCCCTTTCCCGTGGTATTGACCGTTCCTGAATTGACCGACGTAGCGCCAATTATCCTTGCCGGTATAAGTGCCGTATCCATGATAGACGTTGGCCTTGAACTCCCCGGTATAGCGGCTGTTATCCGCATATACAAGAATGCCGGATCCGTGTTTTTCGCCGGCCAGATACTCGCCTGTGTAGTGCACACCATTACCCCAGTCATACTTTCCCTTGCCGGAGAACTCCCCGTCAACAAAATTGCCCGTGTAGCGCCGCTTACGGTCTACGCTTTGTGCATCACCGCTGCCGTGGGCATAGCCATTCTTGCATCCACCGCTGATCAATACCCACTCGACCACGTTCTTCCTGACCTTGCAGAGTTTTTTCACCGATGCCGCCTTTAGCGCTTCCGGTTGGGGTGATTTGGCCATGGCGGCCGCAGGCATCGTTTGCATGGGTGCCGATGGGGCTGGACCGTTGTCATCGGTACCGGGCCCGGTCGCACAGCTGGCCATGAACAGGGGTGTGGCGATTGCCATCAGGTAGTTTCTGACTTTGCACATTTGAAAATCCGGTTGTTACTCAGGGGGCTGGGTCGGGGCCGATGGCCTGTCAACCGGTCTGGTTTGTTGCAACCAGATTTCCTCAGGCGGTGTCTTCACCCCGACGACAGGCCCGGCCGTTTTTTGCGGAGTCGGACCCATGCTCCAGAAGAGGGCAATAAGCGCCAGCAGGCCCAGTAGAATAACGGCCGTGATAATCCACCGACGCTTGTTTTGTGCAGCAGACTTCTGTTGATGCGTTCGCGCTGTGGCAGGTATGGGTTGCAACTGCCGAGGAGGCGTCATACTGGTTTCGGGTCTGGGCGCATCCGCCTTGTTGGCTGTTGTCCTGATAGCCGGCGCGCGAGCCACCGGCCCACGGGCAGGGAGTGATGTCACTGTGGGTTGGGATTTGCGATCCGGATTGGGTGAGATGGGTGCCTTGGCTTTTCTTGCCTTGCTTGTTTTTGCAGCAGCAATGGTCCTTTTTACTTTCCGTGGATCGCTTTGGTGTTTTCCGAAAACATCATCCCCAAAAATGATCTCGTTTATTCTCAGGGAGGTGAATTGCGGCTGGCGGTCGAATTTATTCTGATAAAATCTGCGCCGCTTCATCCTGAAGACTATGGTTCCCTTATCCTGGCCGTGTTTTAATACCTGCGCGCGAACACGGGCGCCCTTCACTAGCGGCTCACCGGTCGCAATCTGATCACCACTGACCAGCATGCAGATCTCGTCGAACTCTATGGTTTCACCAGGCTCGGCTTCTATACGCTCGACTTTCACTATCTTTCCGGGAGAAACCCGGTATTCCTTGCCGCCTGTTTTTATAATCGCGTATGTGTGCATATTTTCCGTAATACTGCCCAGACGCCCTATATTCGTTATAGGCGCCTATTTCTATAAAGCAATAACCGATAATAATCAAGGAGTGAAGCTAATGAAGAGTCCGGCTGAATTGCCGCACCCGTGCAGACACAATTTAAGCAATGACCTGTATTCATTCATACATATTCAGGATGTGTTGTTCAGGATTTATGCAGAAAAAAGTCAGCTTCATTGACAACTATGAAAACAATCGCGGCTGGGTCCAAACATTAGTGCGTGCGCACATGTCAGAGAAAAAATTGATGGCTGAGAGCACAAGAATTCTGAAGAATCCTCAGACTTGATTTCCCGTCAGTTATTTCCTGATAAGCTGAAGTTTCTGTGCACGATCCAGTTTTTTAATCTCGGCCTCACGTAGTACCGCGCTGCTACGGGAATCGCAGCGCTCAAACCACGCCAGGGTCACGGGACGACGTGCCCGAGTGTACTTAGCGCCAATTGAGCCATCATTGTGCTCCTGCAGCCTTCGATCAAGGTCAGTGGTCACGCCGGTATAAAGGCTGTTGTCAACGCAATGGACCATGTAGACAACCCATTGCCCTGGGCCTTGTTGCGCTTTGTCTATTCCCATCGGAATCTAGATGCGCCAATAAGCAGAAATACAAGACTCATGCCGATCAGCGAAAAAATTTCCGTTGAAACGCCAGCCAGCGTGGTGCCATCTATCATGATAGACCGCGCCGCAGTGGTGATATGCGTTAGTGGGAGTATCAGCGATATTTTCTGGACAATCGGGTGCAGGCCTTCCAGTGAGAACCAGACGCCGGACAGAAACATCATCGGCCAGCTGACCAGATTAAGAATGCCGCCGGCAAATTCCTCGCTCGCGGTGCGCGAAGCGATTAACAACCCCAGACTAATGAGGCTGGCGGCACCTAGTGCGAAAATCAGAAATAAATTGAAGTACGATCCAAACATGGTGAAATCGACAAATAGATCAGTACCAAAATACACACCAATGGTGACTACCATGATAAGCATTAATCTCGAGACCACCTGCGCGGCCAAAAATTCGAAAGCGCTAAGTGGCGTCGCTTTGAGGCGTTTTAACACGCCGTTTTTGCGGTAACGCACAATGACAAAACCGACGCCAAACAGGGCACTGAACATCATATTCATTCCCAGTACCCCGGGTAGTACCCAGTCGACATAACGAATCTCGGAACCCGTCACCGTGACGCGCTCAAATCCATCGCCGCCGGAACCCAGTAAAACTTTCTCCAGCATATAGCCCTGGGACGAGCTATCGTTTATCCAGTAGAGTTTGCGCTTGCGATCCAGCAGCATATCCACCTGATGGCGCTCCACCTTGGTAATGGTACGCGGCAAATCTTTCACCTGGTAGAAGTGGACATAGTCGGTCTTGAGAAAAGCGATCGCGGCAGTTTGTGTGCCCTCGGCATCCTGATAGAGCGCGACTTTGTAACGATCAATGGGTTCGCCGGAAAAGGCGAAAGCGAAACCCGCAACAATGAGTACTGGAAACAGAATATTCCAGGAGAGTGCAGCGCGATCGCGCAGGAATTCCTTATTGCGCGCCTTGAGTACCGCCAGGAATCTTTTTGTTTTCACCCTCTAAGTTCCTTGCCGGTTAATTCAATAAACAGATCTTCCAGTGTTCGTTTGCGTACACGCATATCAGCCAGCGGTACATTGGCACTAATGAGCGCCTTGATGGTTGCAGTTACATCTTCGCTGAATATTTCAACCGTGCCGTTGGCGCGCACTATTTCTGATGTGCCATCGTTGAATCCATTTGGTACATCTTCGTCTGGTAGTAGTATAACGGTGTCATCAAAATGTTTTGATAACAGTACGTCCGGTGTACCTTGGGCGATGATCTTGCCGTGATCCATGATGATGATCTCATCACAGAGATCGTAGGCCTCTTCCATATAATGCGTGGTCAACAACACCGTCTTACCTTTTTGACGAATTTCACGAATCAATTTCCAGAAGTTTCGTCTCGCCTGGGGGTCGAGACCGGTAGTGGGTTCGTCAAGAAAGACAATCTCAGGATCATTAATCAGGGCGATCGCAAGAAGCAGTCGTTGCCGTTGCCCACCCGAAAGACGCTTGACTTCGCGGTCGAGAAACTCCTCCAGTGCGCACGCCTCAACAAGTTCATCGATAGGCATCGATTTGGGATAAAGGTCGCGAAACATTTCCAGTGCTTCAAGACCAGAGATAAAATCTGGTAGCGCAGTGCTTTGAAACATTATGCCAGCTTCCTGGCGGAAATTATCGGCCAGGGGTTCACCTTTGTAGCGGACCTCACCGGCGGTCGGTTCCGTGATTCCCTCCAGCATCTCAACCGTGGTTGTTTTGCCCGCACCATTGGGGCCCAGCAGACCAATACAGCATCCGCGCGCTAATTCAAATGAAACACCGTCGACCGCCTTCACGTCACCAAAATATTTCTTCAGTCCGGTGATGCGGAGCAGGGAGGCGCCTGGCTGTTCCATGTTAATTCCCTGATGTATTGGCTGATTACAGTGTAGTTAATCGCATAACAGATGTTAGTGGGTAAAGAGACTATAAACGTCCAGGCGTCAGATTAAAATAACCTTGGGCACAAGTCGAAAATGGAAGATTCAAGGACAAGGCTTGATATAGATCAAGGTATTGGTGGCATCGCTTACATACAGTCGGGAACGACAGAATAGCGCGTAGACATCAATGGAATCAGGAGTCTTCGGTGACTGACAACCCCCGGCAGGTAATCGCATTCAGCGTTGGTGACGATTGCTTTCTGAATATTACCAATCGTTGCACGTTGCGGTGTAACCACTGCCCGAAACACCAGGGCGACTGGCAATTCCACGGCCATAACCTGCAACTGTATCGCGAACCTAGCGTAAACGAGATGCTGGTTGCTATTGGTAATCCGCTCATGTGGAAATACGTCGTGTTTTCGGGTTATGGCGAACCGACCCTCAGGCTCTATGATATGTTGGAGGTGTCGCGCTGGGTTCACGGCATGGGCGGCAAGGTGCGCCTTGAGACTGATGGTCTCGCCAGCGTATTTTTTGGGCGCGATATTGCACCGGACCTGGAAGGTAATATCGATACCCTGGTGGTTGCAATCAAGGCGCAGGACAGCGATACCTATGAAAAGATTTGCAGGCCTAAAATAAATCGAGCCCATGACGCCGTGATCGAGTTCATTCGACGCACCAGAGAGTTTGTGCCCAACATCATTATCACGGCGATGGCGGATACCAAGGACGTCGATCTGGCGGCGTGCCGGCGTTTGGCGCAAGAACTCGGAGTCAATTTCACTACCCGTGCGCCCGGTCACCATTGTTAATCAACGTATCAAGATGTGGCGTGCTGGCCGAAGCTGCGCATTTACTGATGACCCAATAACTTGATCAAGGGATACGATGCGACACACAATAAAATTTAATGCTGATCTGATCCGGCGCTATGACAAGAGTGGCCCACGGTATACATCCTATCCCACCTCGGTCCAGTTCAATAACAACTTTACCGAGCGTCGCTATCGCGAAATAGCGCAAGAGGCAAATGCCAGCGGCCGCCCACTTTCGCTTTATTTTCATATTCCGTTTTGTAATACCGTTTGTTTCTTTTGTGGGTGTAGCAAGGTAGTCACCAAGGACCGCTCTCGCGCCGGCCCTTATTTGCGGCGATTGCACCATGAAATCGAGATTCAGGGCGCTTTGTTTGATCGCCGGCGCATAGTGGATCAACTGCACTGGGGTGGCGGCACGCCAACCTTTATCAGTCACGATGAAATTCGCGACTTGATGAATAAGATCCGTGGGCACTTCACGTTGCATGACGATGACACCGGCGAATATTCCATTGAAGTCGATCCACGCGAAATCAGTGAAAGCAGTCTGCCGTTGTTACGCAGACTTGGGTTTAATCGACTCAGTATGGGTGTGCAGGACTTCAACGAAAAAGTACAGAAGGCCGTTAACCGAATACAATCGCGCGAGCAAACTTTGTCGGTATTGAAAGAGGCGCGCAGTCTGGGTTTCCGGTCCATCAACATGGATCTGATTTACGGTCTGCCATTTCAGTCTGTCGCCAGCTTCAGTGAAACACTGGAGCAGGTGATCGCAGCCGACCCCGATCGTTTGTCTGTGTTCAATTACGCCCACTTGCCGGTGATGTTCAAACCCCAGCGGCGTATTAATGCAGACGATCTGCCGAGTGCGGAAGAAAAGCTCGATATATTGCAGGCCGCCATAATTATTTTGGGTGATGCCGGTTATGTCTATATTGGAATGGACCATTTTGCCAAACCGGAAGACGAGCTGGCTGTGGCGCAACGTGAGGGTAGCCTCTATCGCAATTTTCAGGGTTACTCAACCCACGCCGATTGTGACATGGTGGCCATGGGCATTACCGCCATTAGCAACGTTGGCGACAGTTTTTGCCAGAATGTGCGTACCCTCGATGAATATTATGAAGTGCTGGATGCCGACCGGCTGCCCGTCATGCGTGGAGTCGAACTGTCCGCCGATGACTGCCTGCGACGGGAAGTGATCGCGAAGCTGATCTGTCATTTCTCGCTCGATATCGGCGCTATTGAAAAACAGTTTGAAATCGACTTTTCCCATTACTTTGCCCCTGAACTGGAGGCCCTTACCCTGATGCAGGACGATGGTCTGCTGACCATTGGCGGCAAGGCGATCGAGGTCCTGCCGGCCGGTAAGCTGCTGATTCGAAACGTCTGCATGGTCTTCGACAGCTATCTGAAATCGCGTCCGCAACAATTCTCAAAAGTCATCTAAGCCGGCGCCACAGCGCCACCAAATCCAGCCCGCTCGCCACTATTTTTGCTGCAACTGCAAGTGACCTGGACTACCATTACAGCAGTAGGGGCATGATGGACGCGCCTGAGTAATCTTGGTCAAATGGACGGTTCCGGTAAAGATCAAAGGCGAGGAATGACCAAACAAGAAAATGCAACAGTGGTAAGTCTGGCAAGCGTCAAAGCCGCTTGTGAGGGCTGTTCTTTGCGTGAGTTATGTTTGCCATTGGGTCTGGGGGCGGAAGACCTCTCGACCCTGAGCGCGATGATAAAACGCACGCGCAAGCTCAAAAAAGGGGAGTATATCTATCGCATGGGCGAGAGCCTGACCTCGCTTTACGCCGTCCGTTCCGGTAGCGCCAAAACTTGTGAAATTTCCGCCACTGGCGAAGTCCAGATCACAGGCTTTCATCTTGCCGGCGAATTGCTGGGTATTGATGGTATCAGTTCCGAGCGCCACCATTGTGATGCCGTGGCGCTTGAGGCCACCGAAGTCTGCGAGATTCCCTTTGATAAGCTCGAAGAGCTGGCCCGCGAGATAAAAGGTCTGCAGCACCAGTTATTCAGAATACTCAGCCGTGAAATTGTTCAGGATGGGGAATTATTGCTGATGCTGGGAAAAATGAATGCCGAAGAACGGCTGGCGGCCTGCCTGCTGAGTTTTTCCCGGCGTTTTGACCAATTGGGTTATTCGGGTACCAAGTTCAAGCTCAGTATGTCACGACAGGACCTGGGCGATTACCTCGGTCTGGCGCTGGAAACCGTCAGCCGTCTGTTTTCCCGCTTTCATGACGAGGGCCTGCTTGCTGTTGACGGGCGACAGATTTGCATTCTCGACCGCGACCGCCTGGCAGATCTGGCCGGCGTTGCCGAGGTGCACATTCCGTCCCACCACGTTCAGAACTGATTTTGTCAACCACCCGGGACGGGACAGGTTGACAACTATCCAACCTTCCCATAGTTTCTCGCCACCAAGGAAAGTGGATCCACGTTATGTCCCAAGATCGTGTCGAAATCGAAAACCTGTTCAATCAACCCTTCAATGACCTGATTTTTCAGGCTCAGCAGGTTCACCGGCGGTATTTTGATGCCAATACTGTGCAGGTAAGTACCCTGTTATCAATCAAGACCGGTGGTTGTTCCGAGGATTGCGGCTACTGTTCGCA
>JAZFSZ010000154.1:0-12824 GCA_036446455.1 Acidiferrobacterales bacterium | reverse complement strand
ATGCCATCGAGGTGATCGCACTCGTGCTGCACCCCGCGCGCATGGAATTCAGATACCACCTGTTCGAGCGTTTCGCCCTTCTGATTGAAACCGCGATAACGGATGGTGGTGTAACGTGGCACCAGGCCGCGCATGCCCGGCACGCTAAGACAACCCTCCCACCCCTGCTCCATTTCATCGCCAATCGGCTCAATGATCGGATTGATGAGCACGGTCATCGGAATCTCTTCGATATCCGGATATCGTGGGTTAGCCTCCACGCCGAAAATCACTACCCTCTGTGATACACCGATTTGCGGTGCGGCAAGACCGGCGCCAGATTCGGCACGCATGGTATCGAACATGTCTTCGACAAGTTGATCGAGTTCTGGCGTACTGAATTTTATCACCGGATCCGCTTCTTCGAACAACAAGGGATCACCCATTTTGAGCACTGGCCGGGTCGCCACAAACAACTCCTCTCGAATTTAGAGACAAATGTGTTCATACTATAGGCTCCGATTTAACGAAAGACTATCTGGAACTACCGTGAGAAAACCGCTGATATTCATTACCCTCTTTCTGCTCCCGATTCTTGCCCAGGCCGAAAAGGCACCCACCGCTACCAACGTACCACCCCCAAAGACTTATGAAATCGAGGTAATGGTATTCCAGAACATACAAAACGAACTGGAGGGCAATGAGCTCTGGATAAACGAGCGTATTAACCCGGAGCTCGTTGATATCGACAAGGCGGTTGAGATAAGGAGTGCACCGTCGGAGGAATCAGATCTGACTAATGCGCGGGCAGTGTTGGATGCGGATGGAAATTATCGATTGTTGACGCACAAACAGTGGGTGCAGAATGCCGACCCACAGTCTGATGCCAGATTGATACGTCTGACTACCGAAAACGGCGAACTCGATGGCACAATAAAGTTCTTTGTGAGTCGCTTCCTGCATGTGGATCTGAATCTGATTTTTCAGCAAAAAATCTCGAATTCGTTTTTTCTGGCGGGGAACACAGATGATTTGCAGCGGATTGCGTATCAATTGCGCGAGCGACGTCGAATACGATCAAATGAGGTGCAGTATTTTGACCATCCCAAATTCGGCGTTCTGGTTCTGGTAAAGCAGATTGAAGTCAGCACAAACTAGTGACTGCGTTCTTTCGCACATACCACAATAGCTGATTCCAGCAAGCGACGTACCTCACGCATACCGCTTTCCAGATACTGATCAATTTCTTTCAGTGTAATCTTGCTTTCACTTTTGCCGGCCGCCGGATTGACCACCAAAGCAATAGCGGCATAACACAGATCAAGTTCATGTGCGAGACCTGCCTCTGGCATGCCGGTCATTCCAACGACATCGGCACCCTCTTTTTCCATACGCAGAATCTCCGCCGCGGTTTCAAAGCGCGGACCCTGGGTGGCACCATAGGTGCCTTTATTTATTACCGCCAGGTCGATCCTGGCAGCCGCCTCAATTAAACTCAATCGCAATTCATCGCAATAGGGGTGGGTAAAATCTACATGTGTTACCTGTTTATCTGCGCCTGTAAAAAACGTGTGTTCGCGGCCATAGGTATAGTCAATAATCTGATCGGGAATGGCGATGGAACGCGGTGTGCGATAATTCTCACTTATACCACCGACTGCGGCAATCGCAATCACACGGGTGATGCCAGCATTCTTCAGCGCCCAGATATTCGCCCGATAATTAATCTCATGTGGCGGAATGCTGTGGCGCGGACCGTGGCGCGGCAGGAATGCAACTTCAATGCCTTCAATCTCACCAAATACCATCGGCGCGGATGGCTCACCATAAGGTGTACGCACCACTTCACGGCGTATAATCTTTAGATTCTTTAAATTAGTAAGGCCGCTACCGCCAATGATTGCTATTGAGGCCAAGGCTTACTCCTTCTCCGCGTAAATGCCCGGTGCATTCCTGAGGTAACCCTTGTAATCCATGCCGTATCCAAACACGTAACGATCTGGTACCCGTAGCCCCTCTATATCTGCCTTGATATCGGTTGGACGATCTCGATCTTTCACAACCAGTACGATTGTTACAACGCGATTCGCACCTGCGTTGACGTAATAATGGACAATACCTTCCAGGGTGGTGCCTTCATCCAGAATATCTTCAATCAATAAAATCGTGCGACCCTTGGGGTCATGAATGGGCCCGGCTATCCATTCAAGATCCTCTCCCGGCTCGTTATTGGTATAACGCGTTGCATGGACATAATCGGTTTCAAGCGGAAATCCCAGCAAAGGCAATAACTTGCCGAACAGCACCACGCCACCATTGAGTACGCAGACGGCAATGGGATCATCCGCAGCATATTCCTTGGTTATGGCTTGCGCCATGGCATTAATCACCACTTCAACCTCTGCGGTCGAGTACAGGCACTCCGCTTCCTGTAGTATCTGCCGAGAAGATTGAGCGTTAATATTTTCCATAGACTAAAGTCCGATAACGGTCACGTGTTGAGTTCTTTCAGGAATGCGCGGAAGTCATCCGCAAGTTCTTTATGCTTTAAAGCATATTGTACCGTTGCCTTGAGATACCCCAGTTTGCTGCCGCAATCATATCGCGTACCTTCGAACTCGTAAGCGTATACTGGCTCATCATTTAACAAACCGGCGATGGCATCAGTCAACTGAATCTCCCCACCTGCGCCCGCTTTCGTATTCTCGAGGTAAGAAAATATCTTTGGTGAGAGAATATACCGACCCACCACACCAAGCGTAGAGGGCGCATCGACCGGGTCAGGCTTTTCTATGATTCCGATGATCCGGGTCAATCCCCGAGTGACGGGGTTCTCTTTTGTTTCGACAATACCGTACTGGCTGATCTGTTCTCTGGGAACATCCTGCACCCCAAGTACACTGCCGCCGTATTCGTTATACACATCAACCATTTGCGACAGGCAGGGTTTGGCGCTATCAATTAAATCATCCGCCAGCAATACCGCAAACGGTTCATCCCCAATCACGCTTTTGGCCATAAACACAGCATGGCCCAGACCCAACGCCATCGGTTGGCGAATAAATACGGCATCAATATTTTCAGGTAAAACCCCCCGCACTTCGTCCAGAAGGTCCAGTTTCTGTCGTTGTTTCAGCTCTGCTTCCAGCTCGTATGAAACATCAAAATGGTCTGCTATCGCTCTCTTGCCACGACCGGTAATAAAAACCAGAAGATCAATTCCGGCTGCGATTGCTTCTTCCGCTGCATATTGAATCAGTGGTTTGTCGACGATTGGAAGCATCTCCTTGGGGCTCGCCTTGGTGGCAGGCAAGAACCTTGTTCCCAAACCCGCGACGGGGAACACTGCCTTTCTTATTTTCATCATTTTTGTTGGTCTTGAATTTGTACTGGTTTATCGCGATTCACACGCTGTTGGTATTCTTTATACACCTTCTTGATACCATCCTTCAGTGATGTCCGATAAGTCCACCCAAGTTCTGTTATTTTGTCTACATCCAGCAGTTTCCTTGGAGTCCCATCAGGCTTGGTGCTATCCCAAAAAAGTTTACCCGTATATCCAACTACGTCCCGCACCAATAGCGCCAGTTCTTTTATTGATATTTCTTTACCAACGCCAATATTTATCAGGGGTGGTGAGAATTGAGGCGTGATAGATGAAGGCGCCGATCCATTTGACCGCAGGCTGAGACCGGTGGACCCGGTGCCAAGAAGTGTGGCAAATTTCTTGTCGGCAAGATCCATCAGAAATACCGCAGCATCACCCAGATCGTCGCTATACAGAAACTCCCGCATTGGTTTACCCGTGCCCCAGATGCTGACGCTTTGCGCACTTGATAGTTTTGCTTCATGCATTTTGCGTATCAGGGCTGGCAAAACATGTGAATTCTCGAGATCATAGTTGTCACCTGGGCCGTACAGATTAGTCGGCATAATAGCGAGATACTGTGTTCTGTATTGCCGATTATAGGCCCAACACATTTCAATACCGGCAATCTTGGCGACCGCGTAAGGCCTGTTTGTCTGCTCCAGTGATCCAGTCAACAGATACTCTTCTTTCATTGGTTGAGGGCATTCTCGCGGATAAATACAGGATGACCCCAGAAACAAGAGTCGCCTGACTCCGGACTTATACGATTCGTGTATGATATTGGCCTGAATCACCACGTTCTGGTGGATGAATTCAGCCGGATATGTTTTGTTAGCGAGTATGCCGCCCACTTTTGCTGCACAAAGAAAGACATATTCCGGTTTTTCGTTATTGAGAAATTCCTGCACTGCGCCTTGCTCGGTAAGATCAAGCTCCCCGTGAGACCGGGTAATAATATTTGTGTACCCTTTTTCTCCCAACCGGCGAAGGATTGCGGATCCAACAAGCCCCCTGTGTCCCGCGATATATATTTTTGAATCTTTATCCATGCTAATTATTCGTGATAATCGTAAGCTGAAAAGCCGTGCCGTTTTACCAATTCGTCGCGTTCTGCAGACTCCAGATCCCTGATCACCATCTCTGAGACTAAATCGTTAAAAGATATTTTTGGTGTCCAGCCCAGTTTTTCCTTTGCCTTGGTGGGATCCCCAAGGAGCGCTTCCACTTCTGTGGGTCGGAAGTATTTAGAATCAACGCGAACGATAGTGTCGCCCGGTTTCAATTGGCGGAATATATGTTCACTGATTTCATCATTTGATATGGCTGCGACGGTTCCGGTTTCATTTAAACCTTCCCCCTGCCATTCAATGGTTATGCCTAACCGGGCTGCTGCGCTATTAACAAAATCGCGAACACTGTTTTGTAGCCCCGTGGCTATAACAAAATCGTCGGGTTCATCTTGCTGCAGCATAAGCCACTGCATTTCAACATAGTCTTTGGCGTGGCCCCAATCTCTCTTTGCATCAAGATTTCCCAGGTACAGGCAATCCTGCAGACCGAGGCGGATGCGCGCCAGGGCGCGTGTAATCTTGCGTGTCACAAATGTTTCACCGCGAACAGGCGACTCATGATTAAACAGGATACCGTTGCAGGCATACATTCCATATGCTTCCCGGTAATTGACGGTTATCCAGTAGGCATAAAGCTTGGCAACAGCATAGGGTGAACGGGGATAAAAAGGCGTTTTTTCCGTTTGTGGAGTTTCCCGGACTTTGCCATACAACTCTGATGTCGACGCTTGATAGTAGCGTGTTTTATTTTCCAGACCGAGAATTCTGATCGCTTCCAGCAATCTTAATGCACCAATCGCATCCGAATCAGCGGTATATTCTGGCTCATCGAACGACACTTGCACATGACTCTGTGCCGCCAGATTGTAAATCTCGTCTGGTTGTACCAGCTGGATAATCCGGATAAGGCTGCTGGAATCTGTCATATCACCATGATGAAGAAACATCTTTATGTCCGTTTCATGAGGATCCTGATACAGATGATCAATTCGGTCGGTATTAAATAATGAGGTGCGGCGCTTCAATCCATGGACCTCGTAGCCTTTCTCAAGCAGGAATTCCGCCAGATACGCACCATCTTGCCCGGTAATTCCTGTAATCAGCGCTTTTTTCTTCATTTTTTTGTCACTCGGTCGTAAATATCTTCATATCTAACGATGTCATCTTCTCCAAGATAGCTCCCGGACTGGACTTCGATTATTTCCAAAGGAGATGAACCCGGGTTTTCCAGACGATGTTTCATGCCGACCGGAATATAGGTTGATTCATTTTCTTCCAACTCCAGCACTTCCTCCCCCCGTGTTACCCTGGCCTTTCCGCGAACCACAACCCAGTGCTCTGCTCTGTACTTGTGTGATTGCAGAGACAGGGCGGCGCCCGGCTTTACAATGAGGCGTTTAACCTGAAAATTATTTCCCGCATCGACACCTTCATAACTGCCCCAAGGGCGATAGACCTTGCGATGTATCTGGTACTCAGTTCGATTGCCATCTTTCAGTCGGGTCACTATCTCTTTGACATCCTGGGCCTGTTCTTTATGACAAACCAGCACCGCATCCGGGGTCTCGACAATAATCAAATTTGCCACGCCGACGGTAGCCACCACACGATGTTGAGCAATAACCATAGTATTATTTGTATTGTGCGCTATCACATCCCCTTCGAGCACATTGCCCGAGCTATCCTTTTCCGAGACTTCCCACAGCGATGACCAGGCTCCAATATCCGACCAACCAGCAGCAAGGGGAAGCACAGACGCGCGAGCAGTATTCTCCATTACAGCGTAGTCGATGGAATCACTGGGGCACTTTTTAAATAATTCCTGGTCCGCCCGGAAAAAGTCCTGATCCTCCTTGCCGTTCTTAAGCGCTTTTTTAACCGCAACGGCTATATCAGAACGGAAACAATGTAGCTCCTCCATCCACACCGATGCTTTCAGCATGAACAAACCACTATTCCAGAGATAATCACCAGAATCGACATAGACTTTCGCAGTCTCGGCATCAGGTTTTTCGACAAAGGCATCCACGTCAGTGCCATCACCTGTCTTCATATAACCATAACCGGTAGCCGCAGAGTCTGGCACGATGCCAAACGTGACCAGCCGGTCTTTCGCGGCAAGTTTCGCTCCTTCTTTTACGACCGACTGAAAGGTAGCGACATCGGATATAATGTGATCAGCAGGCATCACCAGCATTACCGGATCAACGCCTTTTTCCAATAGCGACATGGCTGCCAGAGCCAGGGCCGGTGCGGTATTGCGCCCAACCGGTTCCAGAATGATAGAGGCTGGAATGACATTCACCTCTCGTAGTTGCTCTGCAACCAGAAATCGATGTTCCTCATTACAGACTACAATCGGCGGCAAGACATTTTCGATACCATCGAGGCGACGGCCGGTTTCCTGTAAAAGCGTTCGCTCACCGGTCAGGGCCAGCAATTGCTTGGGATAGTATTCCCGGGACAGCGGCCACAACCGGGTTCCGGAGCCTCCTGACAGAATCACGGGACAAATATTCATTTCGATATTTTATCCCGTTATGGTCCCGCGGTTTTTGACAGCAGGTGTTTGACGTACCGACCCACGCCCTGCTCCACCGTCAGAAAATCCTTGTCGTATCCAATTTCTCTCAATGCGCCAATGTCCGCCTGGGTAAAGCTCTGGTACTTGCCTTTCAGGGCATCAGGAAAATCAACGTATTCGACAATCTTTTCATCGACCATCTCATCAAGAGTGAGCCTTTCTTTGCCTTCTGCATGACGTAGCGTGTTTACAGCTGAAGTCGCAATATCGTTAAAGGGTTGTGCGCGACCGGTGCCCAGATTGAAGATGCCTGTTTTATCCGGATTATCGAGGAACCAGAAATTCACAGCAACCACATCCTCTACCGAAACGAAATCCCTGCTTTGCTCCCCGTTACCATAACCGTCATAACCTTCAAACAATTTTACCTTGCCGGTTTCACGGAACTGGTTGAAGTGATGAAACGCAACAGAGGCCATGCGTCCTTTGTGCTGTTCGCGTGGACCGTAAACATTAAAATAACGAAAACCGGCTACCTGTGACTTTAGTTTTGACCGCTTACGACGCACGTATTGATCAAACAAAAATTTGGAATATCCATAGACGTTCAACGGCGCCTCGAATTCCCGCTCTTCCTTGAATACGCTTCCGTTGCCATAGACCGCTGCCGACGATGCATACAGATACGGCGTGTCCATTTCCTGGCAATAGTGCAGCAACGTTTTTGAGTACTCGTAATTGTTGGTCATCATATAAAGACCGTTGTGCTCCATAGTGTCGGAACAGGCGCCTTCATGAAATACTGCATCAAACTTTTCTTTTATTGCACCCGACCTGATACGCTCAATAAAATCGCGTTTATCCAGAATGTCAGCGATTTCGCAATCAGCTAGATTGAGAAACTTGTCGGCCTTCTCAAGATTGTCGACAACAATTATATCTTCGACATCACGCTCATTGAGCGCCTTGACAATATTGGCACCGATAAAACCGGCGCCACCTGTTACTACAAACATTTACAGTTTTTCCTCTCGTTCATACTCTCGATTAATTTCTTCCGGCGTCGCGGCCGCGGAGCCCAACTTGCCGACCACAATACCGGCAGCGATATTGGCGAGATGTAACGCATCTTCCGGTTCGCCGCCAGCGGCATAGGCAGCGGCGATTGTCGCGATAACGGTATCACCGGCGCCAGTGACGTCAAAAACCTCTTTCGCCCGTGCCGGCATATGCACGACGTTTCCAGAATGACTAATGAGGCTCATACCTTCGTCGCTGCGGGTAACAAGAATCGCTTCCAGCTCCAGCCGTTCCACCAGACCTCTCGCTTTTTCAACCAACTCATCTTCACTTTGATAGGGTCCTGCCACTTGCTCAAATTCTGTGCGGTTAGGCGTGATCAGGGTGGCTCCCTTATAAGGCGTGTAGTCAGCGCCCTTGGGGTCAATCACCAGTGGTACGTTATTCTTGCGCGCCGCTTGGATCATTTCTCGAATGTCGCCCAAACCACCCTTGCCATAGTCCGATAATATGACTACATCAAACTCGTTCAGGCGGTTGAGATAGCCATCCAGCATTTTTTTGCGGGCATCTTTGCCCGGCGGTGCCTCAAAATCGATGCGGATCAGTTGTTGTTGCCGGGAGATAACACGCAATTTGACCGTCGTACTCACCAGCTTGTCCCTCAGTAACCGGGTCTGGATTCCCCGGGATTTCAGCATCGTGGCCAAACAATCGGCGTCGGTGTCATCTCCGGTTACCGCCAATAGCGTGCAGTGGGCTCCTAGTGCCGTCACATTGCTGGCGACATTGGCCGCTCCACCCGGTCGCTCCTCGACGTAGGTGACCGCTACGACGGGTACGGGTGCCTCCGGTGAAATGCGCTCAACACCGCCATACCAATAGCGATCCAGCATCGCATCCCCAACGACCAGCACCCTGGCCTGTGAAATTTTTTCAAGAAGACCGGGAATCATGGATTCTTTGCCATTTTTATATCGGGTTAGCTTTAATTAACGTCTATAGGTGTCGGTATTATCAGGGTTTTTACTTATGCTGTCGACCCAATGTATTTAAAGACGCATAAAAAAACAGGGCGCCAATGGCGCCCTGTCGATAGTTCAGACTCTGTCTGATACTACCGGGTTTTGCCTAACCCGATAGCTTTCCGGTTTTTGGCTACGGTTTTTTTACCAATCCCCTTCACTTTCGATAGATCATCGATTGATTTGAATTTTCCATTTTTCTCGCGGTAGGCGACGATGGCCTCTGCCTTTTTAAGGCCGACACCTTTCATTATCTTGGCGATTGCCTTGGCGTCTGCCGTATTGATATCAACCGGAGCAGCCGCAACGAACTGGCTGGAAAAAACAATAAACAGGGAAAGAATAAAAGCTTGAAACAGCTTCATAGCGAAACCTCCATGTAGGTAGTTAGTATTATCCAAGTCACCACTTCCTGTGGTGAGTCGCCATCATACTGAGGGCTGACCTCAAGTCAAGCTTGAAACTGACCCGATAGCGACTGATTAATTTTGTTAAGGGCAGCAACAGGATCTACCGCCTGGGTAATGGGGCGCCCAATCACCAGGTAGTCCGACCCCTGTGCCATCGCCTGTTCCGGTGTCATTGTGCGTTTCTGATCATTGGCATGACTGCCCTGCGGTCTGACGCCAGGCGTGACAAGCTTGAAATCTGCCCCTAGTTCATTGCGCAATCGGGAGACCTCCTGCGGTGAACACACCACACCGTCCAGTCCGGCCTGTTGCGCCATGCTGGCGAGGCGTGATACCGCAGTCGCCGGGTCACTGTCAATACCGATTCGATGCAGCTCTTCCCCGCCATGGCTCGTTAATACCGTGACACCAATCAATAGCGGTTGATGTGAACAGTCATCGATCGCGTCACGTGCCGCTGCCATCATTCGCGCTCCGCCCAATGTATGGACATTGATCATCCACACACCCAGCCCCGCAACCACACTGCATGTTCCAGCAACCGTATTGGGAATATCATGAAACTTAAGATCAAGAAAAACATCAAAACCGCGTACTACCAGCTCGCGAATAAACTCATTTCCGGCTGCGGTATATAATTCAAGACCAACCTTCAGGCGGCAATCCCTGGAGCTGAGCTTGTTAACAAGTGCCAGTGCAGAGGCGCCATCGGCATAGTCCAGGGCGAGAATGACTCTGGCCTCGTGATTATCTGCATTTGTCATTTTATGAAGTCTGTTCGGTCACGGGTTTGATGGAATTCCAGTGACTGCAACCCGGACACAGCCAGTGCAATGCTGTGCCGCGAAACCCGCAGTGCTGGCAAAGATAACCATGTTGTTGCTCGCCCAGGTTTTCGATTATCCCCTTCAGCAACAATAAATCGTCTCGCGCTGTGCCCTCGGACTGCAACATGTTCAGTTCAATCAGTCTCTCCAGGCCCTGCACCGAAGGATTGCGACGCAACCAATCGACAACATATTTTTCGGCGGCATCAAGGCCATCCCGATCCTTAATAATATCGACCAGTACCAGCATCAAGTCGTTGCTCTGCTGACGTGCCAGGACTCTGTCAAAATACTGGTACAAACCGACTTCATCTCCAAGACGCCGGTAGGCATCGCCAATGCGCTTGGCGACTTCACCCAGAAACTGCGGATCCTGTTCCTCTACCCGCTTCCATGCCTTGATGGCCTCGGGATCCCTTTTCTCCTCTGCCTCAAGATCACCCAGCAATATGCTGGCCCGAATACAATTTCTGTCAACCGCAAACGCCTTACGCAAAAATAAACGAACTGCATTATGGTCTCCCGCCTTCATTTTTACATCTGCCAGCTCACAATAGTAATGGGCGATAACATTATCCATTGGCGTCTTGGTAATTCGCACCAGACGGCGGCAGACAGCAATGGCGTTTTCCCACTCCTTTTCCTGTTGGTAGATACTGAGCAACCAGCGCAGGGCCTGCTCGCTGTACATACGATTTTCGATCAGTTCCGAAAAAAGATTTTCGGC
This sequence comes from Acidiferrobacterales bacterium, assembly GCA_036446455.1. GTDB lineage: Bacteria > Pseudomonadota > Gammaproteobacteria > Acidiferrobacterales > JAJDNE01 > JAZFSZ01. The sequence continues at coordinate 1,872 of JAZFSZ010000154.1, read as the reverse complement.
CCGGTCCAGCAATCCGGCCTTGAGATAGTCCTGACCCAGTTCCAGCAAGGCCAGTGAGCGTTGTTCCCGGTCCAGCGTTGGGCGGGCGATCAGGTTTTGATGGATACGAATGGCTCTTTCGACTTCACCACGACGGCGAAACAAGTTGCCCAGAGCGAGATGGGTTTCAGCAGTCTCGGAATTGACTTCCAGTACCTTTATGAATACCTCGATTGCCTTGTCCGGTTGTTCGTTTAGAAGGAAATTGAGGCCACGGAAATAGGCCTCCGGAAGATCAAATCGATTACTGAGTTTTGATGATTTGCGGCTGCTGTCCGTGCGCGCAACAAACCAGCCGGAGGCTGCCGCTACCGGCAACAACAACCAAATCAAATCCTGAATATTAAATGACATCCTTTATGGGCAGTGATCGCAGATTTTCAACTTCCTGCTCGACCTGCTTGATCTCCTTTTTTGCCTGCACCAGTTCCCGACGGGTCCGTACCACCATTCTCAGTGTCACCAGGTAACCCGCGCCCACCCCTATCGCAAGCGTCAGAATCAGCATCAATGACAATGGGCCATTCCACTGCCAACCGAAGTAGTAACTCAGCACCACGCTTTGACTATTTTGAAAAGTAAAGGTCAGGCCGATAAAGAATATGAACATCGTCAGAATAATATAAAAGATGCGCTTCATTTTACCTCCGTCATCACTGTGCTCTCTTGTCCCGTTCACAAAAAAAGGCATCGGTGCTCCGATGCCTTTCAATATTACCCGGTCTGGTAACGCAGATAAAATCTATTGACTCTCTCCGCCATTCGTATTTTTTACTCGTTCACGCAGTTCCTTGCCCGGCTTGAAGTGCGGGACATACTTATCGGGCACATGTACAGTGGAACCGGTTTTGGGGTTACGGCCCACCCGCGGAGGGCGATAGTGAAGCGAAAAGCTACCGAAACCTCTCACCTCAATCCGGTCTCCCATCGCCAGCGCCGAAGACATTTGTTCCAGCAATTCCTTGACCGCCAACTCAACATCCTTGTGGTCAAGCTGCGGTTGCTTCGCTGCTAAGGATTCAATCAGTTCCGACTTAGTCATATCCGTCCACCCCGTACACGTATCTTTTAACGTCAGGACTCGCCTTCATCATCCGTGCCGAATTTCTCTTTCAGCGCATCACCCAGCGATGTCGTCGCACTGGGGGCCTTACGGGAATATTCCTCGACAGCGTTACTTTCATCCTGCATATCCTTGGCCTTAATGGACAACGAAATCTTGCGATTCTTGCGATCAATTGTGGTGATCTTGGCTTCAATCTCGTCACCTTCAGTAAGGATAGATCGAGCGTCTTCCACTCGATCCCGCGACAGTTCGCTGGCGCGTAAATAACCCTCGATATCATTTCCGAGATTCACTACCGCACCCTTGGCTTCGACACTGGTTACCTTGCCGTTAATGATAGCGCCCTTTCCGTGTTCGGCAACATAGGCCGAGAACGGATCACCGCCTAGCTGTTTGATGCCCAATGAAATGCGTTCGCGTTCGGGATCGACTGCCAGCACCATGGCTTCAACTTCATCACCCTTCTTGTATTCGCGCACCGCTTCCTCACCTGGACGGTTCCAGGAAAGATCGCTCAGGTGGATGAGGCCATCGATACCGCCTTCAAGACCGACAAATACACCAAAATCGGTAATCGACTTGATGCTGCCGGTTACATGATCACCCTTGTTATGGGTGGCCGCAAATTCTTCCCAGGGATTCGACTGGCACTGCTTGATACCAAGGGAGATACGACGACGCTCGACATCAATGTCGAGGATCATCACCTCTTTCTCGTCTCCCAGCTGTACGATCTTGTTGGGATGTACGTTCTTGTTGGTCCAGTC
>JAZFSZ010000153.1:0-16569 GCA_036446455.1 Acidiferrobacterales bacterium | reverse complement strand
CGCGACCGTAATTGCGGGTGAGAATCTCCAGCAACAGAGACGTCTCGGTGTAATCGTAGTGGTGTAAAATAAAGGCAGGCTGCTGATGGACACGCATTGTTTAATCACCGTCGGCATACCCGAAACTGCGAAGCGCCCGTTCATTGTCCGACCATCCTCCACGCACCTTGACCCACAGCCCCAGATTCACTTTTTTAGTAAAGAAAGTTTCCATTTCCTGTCGTGCGGCAATACCGATTTTTTTGAGGCGCTCTCCACCTTTGCCAATGATAATGGCCTTCTGACCCGTTTTCTCGACCCAAATAAGCGCATTAATATGAAGTACTTTCTTTTTGGTTTTAAATTGTTCGATTTCGACTGCAACCGCATAAGGGATCTCCTGTCCCATTTTGCGGAATATCTGCTCCCGTACCAGTTCCGCCGCCATAAACCGTTCACTGCGATCGGTAAGCTGGTCCGCCGCGAACAGCGGCCGCTGCTCGGGTAACAGTTGCAATAATATTGCCTCCAGCGGATTGAGATTCGTGCGCTTGACCGCCGACACTGGAATAATCTCAGTGAAATCAAAACGTCGGTTCGACTCTTCAATTAATGGCAATAAATCTTCCCGCCGTTTGAGCAAATCCATCTTGTTAATGGCGAGCACTACCGGTATCTCCTGATTCTGAAACAGCTCCACCACCCGCTGGTCTGCTTTCTGCCAACCCGTAGCTGCAATCAGCATGACAATGCAGTCAACTCCGTGCAGTGCGCCGGAAGCAGTGCGATTCATAAACCGGTTGATAATCCTGCCTTTGCCCAGGTGCAAGCCTGGTGTATCAATGTAGACTATCTGACCGTGTTCCTTGGTGCTCACACCCATGATGCGATGGCGGGTAGTTTGGGGTTTCCGTGATGTAATGCTGACTTTCTGGCCAACCATCGCATTGAGCAAAGTAGACTTGCCTACATTTGGTCGCCCGATAAAAGTGACAAAACCACTTTTTACCGGCGGTGTCACGTGGCCTCCGCCAGTTTGTAGAGTGCCTTGGTAGCAGCATCCTGCTCGGCGGCTCTGCGAGATCGGCCTTCCCCTTCTACCGCCTGCTCGAGCCCGTCGACACGACAACTGACCCGGAAGTGTTGAGCATGGGCTTTCCCGCTGACTTTCACTACTTCGTATTCCGGTATCGGCTGTGCGTGCTTCTGCAGTAATTCCTGCAGACGGGTTTTGGGATCTTTCTGAATGGCAGCCGGATCAACTGCTTGCAGCAGCGACTGATAAAGCGTTAATACCACGCGGCTCGCCGCTTCAAATCCACCGTCAGTGTAAACCGCACCGAATAATGCCTCCATGGCATCTGCAAGTATGGAGTCACGATCGTGTCCACCGCTCTTTGACTCACCACCCCCCAGCCTGATGTAACGACCCAGCTCAAGTTGCCGTGCCAACTGTGCCAGCGATTCCTTGCGCACCAGGCTGGCACGCAAACGCGTTAGCTCGCCTTCACTGAGGTCGGGAAATTGCTCGTAGAGATAAGCCGAGATTGTAAATTCGAGAACACTGTCACCGAGAAACTCGAGACGCTCGTAGTTTTTTGTGCCGAGGCTACGATGGGTCAACGCACGTTCTACCAGTTCCGTATTCCTGAACTTGTAACCCAGCCGTTTGATCAGTTCGGCCTGAGCAGCTATCAATTTAGTGTGCCTCGTATTCGTGCTCAAAATAGAGTAACGCGGACATATTACCTGACAATGGAATCACAACTTCGTACTCTAGCTTGATAAGTTTGGCGTTCTCGCCAAGGGGCTGGATTTCTATATCCTTCGAGGGAACGATGTTTGTTATGTAATTAATATCAAAGTGTTTTTCCAGACTTTCGAATAATTGTGCTGCGGTTTTTGATCCCGCTCCCGCTCTATTTGCCACACTATCGATCGCAGAGCCAATTTTGATATCGTTGACATAAGGAGGAACCAGCTTAAAGGCCAACAGCAGGAAAAAGATTCCAATCATCACCAGGCCCACTGTTGACCACATCGTCATACCTTGCTGTTGACTGAGTTTCATCTTTTACGTGCTCCTGGAATGGCTCTTCTTTCTGTAAACAACTATATCGATTAATGTATGCGGGTTCCAATTCGGTTCCACATAATACGGTCACTTAGCTGTTTTTCGGAATTATTCATATCCCAACTGAACCAGATCAGAAAGGCCCGGCCAATCAGGTGATTCTCTGGAACATAGCCCCAGTATCGACTGTCATTACTGCGATCCCGATTGTCGCCCATCACAAAATAGTGGCCGGAAGGGACTCGAAACTCCAGCGTTAGATCATGATCACTGCCGTATTTCAGAATATCGTGCTGCACCCCACCTAGATTCTCGGTCCAGCGCTGCATTTCAGTCAGACGTTGCCCCGATTCTCGCATCAAAAAGGGAGCAACAAGTTTTTGTGGCATTTCTGCACCGTTAATAAACAAGCGCTTGTTGCGGTAGACAATATGGTCACCCGGCAAGCCAATGGTTCGCTTGATGTAGTTAACCGAGGGATCATCCGGATAGCGAAACACCATAATGTCACCCCGTTTGGGGTTACCGCTATCGATCAGTTTCACATTAATGCCAGGAAAGCGCACCCCGAAACTGGATTTATTGACAAGAATAAAATCCCCCGCCAGCAAACCGGGCATCATGGACCCCGACGGAATGCGAAACGGTTCAACAACAAACGCACGTAATATAAAGACTACCAGGATGACCGGAAAGAAAGCACGCGCATATTCAACAATAACAGGCTCGCCAAGCGCCTTTTCGACAAGGTCTCCACTCGCATTTCCCTGGCGCAATTCATCTGCAGATCTGCGCCGGTTCGGCGCCAGCAATAGGCGATCCAGCCACCAGATGGCACCGGTTACCACCAGTAAAATCAGCATTAATACCGAAAAATCCATCAACTATTTCTCATCTACTCGCAGTACCGCCAGAAACGCCTCTTGCGGAATCTCGACCGATCCAAATTGCTTCATACGTTTCTTGCCTGCCTTCTGTTTTTCCAGCAATTTCCGTTTTCGCGAAATATCGCCACCATAACATTTTGCGGTCACATTCTTTCTTAGTGCTTTTACTGATTCGCGGGCAATAACGCGCGACCCGATCGCGGCCTGAATAGCGACATCAAACATTTGCCTGGGGATTATTTCCTTCAGGCGTTTTGCCAACTCACGACCGCGGTAATGTGCCTGGTCCTGGTGCACAATGACAGACAAGGCATCTACCTTGTCTCCATTTATCAGCACATCCAGCTTGCTCAGCTTTGAGGCACGAAACTCCAGAAACTCATAATCCAGTGATGCATAACCGCGGCTAACCGATTTCAGGCGATCAAAAAAATCAAGCACGATCTCGTTAAGTGGTAAATTGTATTTCAACATCACCCGGTTACCCATATAACGCATGTCTTGTTGCTCGCCGCGCCTTTCTACACAAAGCCCCATCACCGCACCGACATAGTCCTGCGGCACCAGAATAGTGGCGCTTACGATAGGTTCACGAAATTCACTTATCTTTTGTGTTTCTGGCAACTTGGCGGGATTTTCGATCTCAAGCGTCTCTCCCGTCGTGGTTTTGATTTCGTACACCACGGTTGGCGCGGTGGTAACAAGGTTGAGGTTGTATTCCCTTTCCAGGCGCTCCTGCACAATCTCCATGTGCAACATACCTAGAAAACCACAGCGAAAACCAAATCCAAGCGCCTGAGATGTTTCGGGCTCAAACGTCAACGAGGCATCGTTGAGACGCAATTTCTGCAATGCCTCGCGAAAAGCTTCGTAGTCAACCGAGTTAATCGGGTAGAGTCCGGCAAATACCTGGGGCTTGATTTCCTTGAAGCCCGGCAAGGCCTCTGCAGCGGGTTGTCGGACATGGGTTATGGTGTCACCGACACGTGCGCCGTGCACCTCTTTGATGCCCGCAATAACATAACCAACCTCACCTACAGACAAGGCCGACACGGGCTTGCGTTTGGGAGTGAATAATCCGACTTCGTCGGTCTCGTATTCCTTGCCGCTCACCATCAATCGAATTTTTTCTTTGGGCTTTAACGTGCCTTGTACAATGCGCACCAATACCACGGTACCCAGATAATTATCAAACCATGAATCGATAATCAGCGCTTTCAACGGCGCATTGGCATCACCAACGGGCGCGGGGATTCTGTCAATGATGATCTCGAGAATCGCTTCAATCCCTTCGCCGGTCTTGGCGCTGACACGAATAGCGTCTTGTGCCTCGATACCGATAATATCCTCAATCTCCGAAATCACTCGCTCCGGGTCGGCGGAAGGCAGGTCGATCTTGTTTAGCACCGGCACCACTTCGAGATCGAGTTCGGATGCGGTGAAATAGTTGGCGACCGTCTGCGCCTGCACACCTTGCGCGACATCCACCACCAGCAACGCCCCTTCACAGGCAGTCAGAGAGCGTGATACCTCGTAAGAGAAATCAACATGGCCGGGTGTATCGATCATGTTCAGGCGGTAGTTTTCGCCATTACGCGCCGTGTAGTCCAGCGCCACACTCTGCGCCTTGATTGTAATGCCGCGCTCGCGCTCAATGTCCATGGAGTCCAGGACCTGCGCCTCCATTTCCCTGTCGTCCAGTCCACCACACAGCTGAATAAAACGATCCGCCATAGTGGATTTACCATGGTCGATGTGGGCGATGATGGAGAAATTTCTTATATGATCAGGGTACCAGTCAGTCATTGTTCGGATATGAATGCTGCCGGGATACCGGCGCCAATTTTTGCTATTGGTGGGATTAATTCACAGGGTCTAATCGGCGCGTATCATAGCCGATCTGCTATGGGACAACAAAAGAATCGGGGATATCGCGACGAATCAGGCGACAATTACTTGTAGGTGATGGAATTGCCAACCAGCGCGACAGTGGCAGCAGGCACCTCGCCAACAACGGTGATCTGGTGGTTATTTACCACGGCGCCAAAGGCGTGAACGGCACCCATTCCGGTCGTACCTTTCATCCTGTGCTTGTTCTTTTTGCCACGAGGTTCAATAAATACCGAAATAGCTGCCAAACCATCGGAATAAACCAGGTGCTCTACCGGCATGTTTCCCATAGGCATATTGCGCAGTATGCGGCGTGACAGGGAAAAACCCCCTGGTAATCGCACGGCTTTCCAACGCATTTCCTTTACCTTGTCGCTACCCATCTCTTTTTCCCGATGCCAAATCCACTTTTTTCCGGAGTAGCTTGATTTCAGGTCGGCCATGCTGACTTGATTGCCAATACTGATATCGGTAAACATAAATTGCTCGACCACCCGGCCTTTTGCGTTCACCAGGTTGGCTCTGAGCAACAAGCCTGTTTTTTTGTCAGCCCACAAATGATACCCATAGCGATAGGCATCCTTGGGCTTGATTATGACTACTTGTGTAGCTCGCTTGGCGACGCGATCACTGCCACCGAGACCGAGATGGTAATACGACGACAGCCGGTCAAGGCGGTGGGGTAACAGGGCCGGGAAATTCTTCTGACTGGTCTTTCGGTGTTCGATCACCACCGACTTTTTGGATGGCAAATAACAGATGACATCACGATTATTGCGAATAACTTCACGTGCTTCACCGTTTAGAGAAACCAGTCGTTCACGATGTTCACCGTTGCGTACACGATGGATAATGCGCATCGCTTCCAGCTGATCACCATGGCGATATACGAAGATACCGTCGTAGTTCATTTTCTGCACCGCCATATTCATTTTCATCAGCCAGTCCATGGCAGAATCTGCCGCGGTCGCACTTGCCGGCCATACAAAGAAGGCGAGCAAAAGTAAACGGAATTGTCGCGGAATCATTTCTCGGTATTGTATCCGACAAAACGCATGTACGACATAACACCATTCATGCCAGTGGCAGGCGTAAACTCATTGTGCTGTACCAGATACATGTTCAGATCACGCTCGACATCCGTCGACACGGCCTGCCAACGAATACCGCTACTACGCAAATAGTCAGCCGATTCAACCGACTGCGCAATCAGTGAAGGCGCGCTAGCCTGATCCGGTGCAAACCAGCGCACGCCGACAATCGCCACCGACGCCACCGACGCGGCAACCGCCATTCCGGCTACCCATAGAGTTGCCTTCACCCGGATTCTGGAGCGGCGACGCGGAACCAGAATGCTGGGCTCCGATTGCAGTTGTGAAGACACCGCATGCACCAACCCCGGAGCCGCCAGACTACTCAGTTGCCCACGCATGACATCACGAATCAGGTGGTAGCGCCCCCAGGTCTCACGCATGAGTAACTCGCCCGCAGCTCGTTTTACCGTCTGCTCAAGCTCGCTTGCTTCGAGTTCGCCGTCCAGTAAGGAAGACAATTTCTCTTTCATCATAACCCCGAAATAAATAGTGTCTTACGTAGTTAGTTTCGTCATTCAGTCACTTTCGTCAATCAATGGCCTGAGCTCTTTATCGATAGCCTCACGTGCGCGAAATATGCGGGACCTGACGGTGCCAATGGGACAGGTCATGACTTGTGCGATATCTTCATAACTCAGGCCATCTATCTCGCGTAGCGTGATAGCGGTTCGTAAATCTTCCGGCAGATTCTCAATCGCTCGCTGTACCGTATTGGCAATCTCATCACGTAACAGATTGCGTTCCGGTGTCGCCGAATCTCGCAGACTGGCAGCGCCATCCAGCACTTCGGCGGTTTCCACCTCAATATCGGAGTTAGGTGGACGGCGGCTCTGCGAGACCAGGAAATTCTTTGCCGTGTTGATCGCGATCCGGTAGAGCCAGGTATAGAACGCACTCTCACCACGAAAATTGGCCAGTGCGCGATAGGCCTTGATAAAAGCCTCCTGGGTAATATCCTCTACCTCGGCACTATCCCGAATATAGCGGGAAACCAGCTTGGCGACTTTGTGCTGATATTTAATCACCAATAGGTCAAAAGCCGATTTATCCCCGCTTTGCACACGGGCAACGATTTCTGCGTCGACGCTTCTTTCTTCCAAGTTCAGGAAACTCCGGATTTTCCTACAGCTAGCGCCACGCCGGTTTCATCCATAATGACCGGCATTAGGCAACAAAGTTCATAAAAATAGGTACCAAAAGGCTTTTTATTCTCTTTATGGCCCTGTTACAGGCAGTCCTCCCGGGAATGAGAAGCCATGGCTTGTGGTAGGATAACAAAAAAAATCAGTGGCGCCTGCCTGAAGCCCGTTATGTCCAAACCTAACCCCTCAGACGTTCTCGTTATTGGCGCTGGAATTGCTGGGCTGACCCTTGCACTGCGTCTTGCTTCCAGCGCGCGGGTAACCGTGTTGGCCAAGGCTGCACTTACCGAAGGATCAAGCCTCTATGCGCAAGGTGGCGTCGCCGCCGTTCTCGATGACAAGGAAGATTCCCTGTCATCACATCTACAAGACACCCTCGATGCCGGTGCTGGTTTGTGTAATCCGGAAGCGGTGAAATTTGTTGTTGAGCAGGGTCCGGATGCCATCCACTGGCTGATCCGGAAAGGCGTACCCTTTACCAAAATCACTGACAGCGAGGATGAATCGGTCTACCACCTGACACGCGAAGGGGGTCACAGCCACCGCCGGGTGATTCACGCTGCTGATCAAACGGGCAAGGCTATTGAGAACACTTTGGAGTCGCTGGTACGGCAACACCCCAATGTGGAGCTACTGGAACACCATATTGCCGTTGATCTCATCACCCGAGACAAACTTGGTCTCGATGGCCCCAATCGCTGCCTCGGCGCCTACGTGCTGAATCGGAATAGCGGCACAGTTGAAGTCTTCTCCGCCAATTTCACCGTGCTGGCCACCGGCGGTGCATCAAAGGTCTACCTCTACACCAGCAACCCCGACACCTCTACCGGTGATGGCATTGCCATTGCATGGCGCGCTGGTTGCCGAGTCGCCAATATGGAGTTTGTGCAATTCCATCCCACCTGTCTGTATCACCCCCAGGCCAAGTCCTTTCTGGTTTCGGAAACGCTGCGCGGCGAAGGTGCAAAGCTCAGCCTGCCGGATGGAACACCATTTATGAAAGAACATGATGCACGTGAAGAACTGGCTCCCCGGGATATTGTGGCACGCGCCATCGATTTTGAAATGAAAAAGCGTGGTCTGGATTGTGTACACCTTGACATCAGTCACAAATCAAAGAAATTCATCATCGAACATTTTCCGCATATCCATAAAATCTGTCTCCATCTTGGTTACGACATAACGCAAGCTCCGATTCCGGTGGTACCGGCTGCGCATTACACCTGTGGGGGTGTGATTACCGATCTCCAGGGACGCTGTGATCTGGATGGGCTGTACGCCCTTGGCGAGTGCGCCCATACGGGACTGCATGGCGCCAATCGCCTGGCCAGCAATTCCTTGCTCGAATGCGTGGTATTTGCCCAGGCAGCCGCCGGAGATATCAATCAACGTACCGGTGAATTCCAGCTGGAGGCTTCCGCCTTGCCACCCTGGGATGAAAGCCGGGTAACCGATGCCGATGAAGAAGTGGTGGTTTCCCACAACTGGGATGAATTGCGTCGCTTTATGTGGGACTACGTTGGTATTGTTCGCACCGACAAACGACTGGAGCGCGCACTCCATCGTGTAAAGCTGCTGCAGGAAGAGATCCAGGAATTTTATGCCAATTTTACTATCAGTAACGACCTGATCGAATTACGCAATCTGGTGGAGGTCGCCGAGCTGATTATTCGCTGCGCGCAGCGACGAAAAGAAAGCCGGGGGCTTCATTACACCCGTGACTATCCGCAACCCATGGCGGGTAGTCCCACCGATTCCATTTTGGTACCGGAAAACTATCTTGGCAGCATGATTCAATAGCATGCTATTGACAATAACAGTCAGGTTGCCTGCGATTGTTTTAATTTCACCCGCAACTGACGAAATTCCTCTTTATCAACGGCATCAAAAGGGATGACCAGTTTTTGCGCGAAGCGCCTGCCTTCTACCGCTACGGTGAGCAAACTTACTACCGGACTAATATAGACAGAGTGAACCCGGGACACCCGGGATTGACGGCCACACCGGTACATCAGTTTCATATTGTTGTCACTGTCCAGCTCTATTGCGGTAATCGCGTGACTGGCGCGGCGCAGCACAACATACCTGAACACATCGATCAGACTGGCCAGTACAAGCAAGGTTAATAACACTTTGATTTCGATGGCGAGATCAATCCAGAAAAATATGGTGAGCGCCGACAGATGGGTTAGCAACATAACCACACCGGTTGATCTTGAATGATGAAGATTGATAAGCACTTTAGCCACAGCGGTTATTGCAAGACTGACAACACCTCGAGCAGACGTGTTTCTTCAGGTTTATCCTGTTTGGTCAAATACGCCAGCAAGGTGTTATCCGGCAATTCCAGAAGATCGTTAAACGCCTGGCGCTGATATTCATCAAGCCCGGTGTACCCCTGGTCGAGGAAGCGCTGTAACACAATATCCAGCTCAAGCAGGCCTCGACGGCATCGCCACCGCAAGCGGCGCAATTCTTCAGTCTGAGTTGTCATAATCGTCGTTTTAACAACATTTGTTTAATGTAGCCAATCGCTTTGGTGGGATTCAGATCCTTGGGGCAAACGTCAGCGCAATTCATGATGCTGCGACAACGAAACAATTTGTATGGGTCCTCTAAATCGTCCAGGCGCTCGCCGGTGGCCTTGTCCCGGCTATCGGCAAGAAAGCGCCACGCCTGCAACAGCGCGGCAGGACCAAGAAAGCGATCCTGATTCCACCAAAACGAGGGGCATGCGGTCGTACAGCAACCACAGAGAATGCATTCGTAAAGCCCGTCGAGCTGATCGCGGTCTTCGGGGCTCTGCAAGCGTTCAATCTCCGGCTTCGGGTCATCATTGATTAACCAGGGCTTGACAGATTTGTACTGGTTGAAAAACAGAGCCATGTCCACAACCAGGTCGCGGATCACCGGCAACCCCGGCATCGGCCGCAGGGTGATCGGCTGCTTCAAATCGGTAAGCGGTGTAATACAGGCCAATCCATTGCGACCGTTGATGTTCATGGCATCGGAACCGCAAACGCCCTCACCACAGGAACGGCGGAAACTCAGGCTGTCATCCCCTCTTTTCAGTAACAGCAAGGCATCCAGCAACATGATGGCTTCGCTATCATCCGGTAACTCATAGTCCCGCATGTAGGGCTTGGTATCGGTTTCCGGGCTGTAGCGATAAATGGAAAATTTCATAACCTAGTACACCCGTTCCTTTGGCTTGAATGATTCCACACTCATGGGTTTTAACCGCACTGGTTTGTAATCCAACTGCCGTCCTTCTTTACTGAACAGCGTGTGTTTCAACCAGTTCTTGTCATCACGATCCGGGTAATCCAGGCGTGAGTGGGCGCCACGGCTCTCGGTACGTGCCGCCGCAGAAACCACGGTTGCCACTGCCATGTCCATCAGGTTTTCCAGTTCCAGTGCCTCGATACGCGCAGTGTTAAATACGTTGCTGTGATCTTTCAGTACCGCGTCCTGCAAGCGCTGCTCCAGTTTCAGTATTTTTTCAACACCCTCATCCAGCACATCCTGAGTGCGGAATACACCGCAGTATTTCTCCATGGTGCGGCTGAGCTCTTCTTTCAATAGATCGACTGATTCTCCGTCACCGATCCGGTCCCAGCGAACGAGGCGCTTCATGGCGCGCTCTACACTTTCTTTCGGTACCTCGCGGTGATATTGGTTCTCGCCCAGATATTCAAGTATGTCATTACCCGCGGCACGACCAAACACAACAATGTCGAGCAGTGAATTGCCGCCCAGTCGATTGGCACCGTGCACTGAGACACACGCGCACTCGCCCACTGCATAAAATCCGGGGATGGCTTCTTCCGGCCCGGTGGCCATGGGCACCACTACCTGACCATGTCGATTGGTAGGGATACCGCCCATGGTGTAATGGGCTGTTGGATAAACCGGGATCGATTCCTTTATGGGGTCAATGCCTGCAAATCGCATGGCCAGTTCGCGAATACCCGGAAGGCGTTTGCGAATAATATCTGCGCTTATATGATCAACCTTGAGCAGGACATAGTCCTTGTTGGGGCCACAACCCCTGCCTTCCCTGACTTCGATGGCGATAGCACGGCTCACTACGTCGCGGCTGGCGAGATCCCGGGCATTCGGGGCATAACGTTCCATAAAACGCTCACCCTCACTGTTAAGCAGGTACCCCCCCTCACCGCGAACACCTTCCGAAATCAATATGCCCACACCGGCAATACCCGTGGGATGAAACTGAAAAAACTCCATATCCTGAATCGGTACACCGGCACGCAGGGCCATGGCTATGCCGTCGCCGGTATTGATCATGGCATTCGTCGTGGTACGAAACATCCGTCCGGCACCGCCCGTTGCCAGCAAGGTTGTCTTGGCCTCGATCAGCAGCGGCTCACCCTTTTCAATATCTATAACCACGGCGCCCAGCACCGTACCATCGTCCGCCGTGACTAAATCAACAACAAAGAACTCGTCAAAGAAATGTGTTTTTGCTCTCAAGTTCTGTTGATAGAGGGAGTGCAGAATGGCATGACCGGTCCGGTCTGCGGCGGCGCACGTGCGTGCCGCCTGTTTGCCACCGAAATTCTGACTCTGCCCGCCAAACGGGCGTTGATAGATTAACCCGTTATCAAGTCGGGTAAACGGCACACCAAAGTGTTCCAGCTCGATAACCAGCCGCGATGCGGCACGACACATGTACTCAATCGCATCCTGATCACCAAGATAATCACTTCCTTTAATGGTGTCGTACATATGCCAGTGCCAGTTATCTGGTGTTACATTGCCCAGTGCCGCGTTCATGCCACCTTGGGCGGCAACGGTATGGGAACGCGTTGGGAAGACTTTAGAGACCACCGCCACATGGGCGTCGGCATCGGCAAGCTGCAGAGCCGAGCGCAGGCCGCCGCCGCCGGCACCGATCACAAGACAGTCAAATCGACGACGCGGTATCGACATACCTAGCCTCCACGACCGTACAAAATATCGATCACCCAGAAACCACAGGCCAGCAGGCCGATTGCAGATATTACGGAAACACTGAAGCGCAACCAGAACGGTTTAAGATAGTCAAGGAAGACACTGCGAATACCAATCCAGGCATGCACCAACAAACTGGTGAAGGCCAGCAACCACGCGATACGCACCAAAGGGGAAGTGAACCAGTCTTGCCATGCACTAAAATCATCGATGGGCCAAAGCCAGAACCGCATCACCACATAAAGAATAAAGAGGCCAAGATAGATAGCGCTCAATCGCTGAAACAGCCACTCACTCAGACCCGAGTGAGAACTGCTTGTGACGCGCATTTTCATGTCAACCACCGCAACACCAGGATGCCGAGCACAGCAACCGTAGCCACCAACGTGCCCCAGGCACTCAAGCGAGCAGTTTGCAAGTCGACACCCCAATCGATGTCCATGGCCAGATGACGCAAACCCGAAAACAGGTGTTGAACAAATACTGCTACCATGAAAAGCAGGACCAGCTTACCCGACACAGAGCCAAACCAGGCCTGCACCCTGGCAAACTGCTCAGGATTCTCAAGCGAAAGTCCAAATGAATAGATTGCAGCGGGTGTCAGGAGAACAAGCAGCACACCGGAGATGCGATGGACGATGGAAATAATGCCACTAATGGGCAGTCGGATTACGAACAGGTTCAGGAACACTGGGCGTGGCTGACTCTTTCCCATAGTATTCTTATTGTTGCTCTGCACCCGTTACTCTTCCCTAGTCTGTGGTTTCCGCTATCATCGTGATCCTGATCAATATAGCAGTTGCAGTATGCGAGGAACATGCCGTTGAATGATGCTTGGCAATCTTTTCTTTCTCATCAGGGTGCGCAATCTGACAATGAAGGTCGAATCCAGTTCAAAGGCGTCTCGTCAGAAATAAATGCCGCCGCGTCTGGTGACGTGATAGCGGATTTATCGCATCTTGCCCTGATTCAGGTAAGCGGAGAAGATGCAGAAACCTTTCTGCTCAGCCAGCTTACCAACGACCTGCGTCTAGTCGACAAGCAACACAGTCAACTGAGCGCCTACTGCACCCCCAAGGGTCGCATGCTTGCCATTTTCCGCATATACGCAAATGACAGTGGCTATTTGCTGCAAATGCCAACCACCATTGCCGACAGTATTGTTCCGCGCCTGCGCATGTATGTGATGCGTTCAAAGGTTACGCTGGAACCGGCGGACGGACTGGTCTGCATCGGTTTTGCCGGACCGCGGGCAGAAGAGGCGCTGAAATCGGTCACCGCTGGCGTGCCACAGCAAACAAATGAAACGTTAGCGCACGACGGGATACTGGTAACACGGCTTCCCGGTGATCAACCCCGATTCACCGCAATTGCCGATAGCGAAAGCGCACAATCGATTTGGCAGCAACTGGTAGAAACACTGACCGCGGTGGGTACCGCGGCCTGGTCCTGGCTGGAGATCAAGGCCGGGCAGCCCGTGGTGCTGCCCGGGACAGCAGAAGCGTTTGTGCCACAGATGGCCAATCTCGATTTGATTGACGGCATCAACTTCAAAAAAGGCTGCTACCCCGGCCAGGAGATTGTTGCCCGCATGCAGTACCTGGGAAAACTCAAGCAACGCATGATATCCGCTCACATAAACTCCAGTGAAGCACCCAAGCCGGGCGACAGCCTGTTCGCTCCCGGGTTTCGTGACCAGTCCGTCGGCACCGTCGTCGACGCACAGCCCAGCCCGGAAAGCGGTTATGACCTCCTCGCTGTGGCAAAGTTGGCCGCCATCGATGCTGGCGAACTGCACCATGACACGGTAGACGGACCCACACTCGAACTGACTGATCTCCCCTACGCCCTGCCAACGGCCACAGAATCCTGACCAACGGCACTTGCCCGACCGTGTCCGCTGTGGTTAAATTTTTCCCCTTCGGCAAAACCCGTTACCTCTAAGGTTAAAGAGTAAGAGTTAATAATAAAACTTACCGGTTACTGTTACAGGCCGGAGATAAAGAATAGATGTGGCGCCAGGATGTGCCGCGCCACAGGAGGAGATTCATATGTCGTTTGCAAAACCGACAGGTCGTACTGCACTGTCCTTTCTGGAAAATGATCGCTCGGGTGATCTGGCAGCACTGGTGTTTGCCATCATCCTCGCAATTCTCGTTGCCGCTTTGTTGCCTCTGTAAGCCCGTTGGCATCAAGCCTGGCGGCGGACAACACCCCCATCGAGCAGGCTCTATTGCCTGGGAGAGTGCCTGGGAGAGTTAACGACCTGATAAAATGTTTCATTGGCCTTGACCATGCCGAGTTCAGATCGGGCACGCTCTTCAATTGCATCCTGCCCACTCTTTAGATCTATCACTTCTGCCTTCAGAGACTCATTGCGCTCGCGTAATTTTTTATTCTCCGCCACCTGAGCATTAATACCCTGGTGTAAACGCCAATAGGCCAGCGCGCCGCCACTACCAAACCACAATGGGTACTGTAGCAACAGAAACAAACCGATCAGCGCATAGAAGACGGGTTTCATGCCTGCCATTTTACTCTCTGTCCAGTACATTTAGCCAGTAATGGCACGTGCCTAATTGAGCCCTGCGCATTGCTCTATATTAAAAAATCAACATCCGCCGCAGAGGCGCTAAGACGCAGAGGAAAACAAAGGGCGGCCTTTCAGGCCGCAGAAACTGAAGTATCTTTTAATCAAAGCCGGCTATCGTAGCTGACCTTATAATAAATATTCCTTATTTAACGGTCTTTAAGACCGCTTACAAGGTTTTCTCTGCGTCTTAGCGCCTCTGCGCGATGTGCATGGATGCACAAGTGTCGCGGGCGCAGGGACGACGTATAAGGATGTACTAGTGTCGCGAGAGGGGAGGACGCCCGAAGCGACTGCGCAAGAGCGACCCTCTGCGTTGAAAGTTGTTTTCTTTTGCATCGGAAGCTCTTTAGGTTTCAGCCCAGCATCGGGAAGGCTTTCAAGCCAGGATAGATCGCCGCATCGCCCAACGCTTCCTCGATTCGCAGCAATTGATTGTACTTGGCGACACGATCAGAGCGCGACAACGACCCGGTCTTGATCTGGCCGACACCGGTGGCGACGGCAATATCGGCAATAATGGTATCCTCGGTTTCACCAGAACGGTGGGATATGACAGCGGTATAACCGGCGTTTTTGGCCATACGAATGGCCGCCATTGTTTCACTCAATGTGCCAATTTGGTTTACCTTGATCAGAATGGAGTTGGCGATGTGCTTGTCGATTCCCCGTGCCAGTATTTTTGTATTGGTGACAAACAAGTCATCACCAACCAATTGCACTTTATTACCCAGACGTTCGGTGAGCATGGCCCAACCGTCCCAGTCGTTTTCACCCATGCCGTCTTCAATGGTGATGATGGGATAGCGCTTCACCCAGTCGGCCAGAAGATCAGTCAGTTCCGCCGACGTCAATTTTTTGCCCTCGGACGCGAGATCGTATTTACCATCACGCATGAACTCCGAGCTGGCGGCATCAATCCCCAGGTAAACATCCTTGCCCGGTGTGTAACCGGCAGCCTCGATAGCCTGCAGGATAACGTGGATCGCCGCCTCGTTGGATTCAAGGTCCGGCGCAAATCCACCCTCATCGCCCACGGCGGTATTCAGGCCCTTGTCCTGCAGCACTTTTTTCAGGGCGTGAAACACTTCGACACCGCAACGCAATGCCTCCGAGAAACGTGACGCACCCAGTGGCAGAATCATGAATTCCTGCAAGTCGACGTTGTTGTCCGCATGGACGCCGCCATTAATAATGTTCATCATCGGCACTGGCATGACGAGTTCGTTATCTCCGGCCAGATAGCGGTACAGAGGCTGACCGCTATGGGCAGCGACGGCACGTGCGTTGGCCAGTGATGCCGCCAACAGGGCATTGGCGCCCAGCCGACCCTTGTTTTCGGTACCATCCAGATCAATCATGGTCCGATCAATTTTGTCCTGGTCACGGGCATCCTGTCCCAGCAGCGCCTGCCGAATCTCCGTATTCACATTATTCACGGCCTTGGTCACACCTTTGCCGCCATAGCGTGATGCGTCACCGTCACGCAGCTCCACTGCCTCACGTTCACCGGTAGACGCCCCGGAGGGCACGGCCGCGCGGCCAAAGGCCCCGGATTCCAGGGTAATATCGGCCTCAACCGTGGGATTGCCGCGCGAATCGATAATTTCACGCGCATGAATCTGGGCAATAATAGGCATGTTCTTACTCGGTAGTTTTTCTTGCTACAAATCTAAAGTCGGTTGGTCCCGGACTAGCCAGTGGATTCGAGAAAACCCTGTTTCTTTGTGACAGCATCCAGCTCTTTCAGTGTCGTCAACAATGCTTCCATTTTTTGCAGGGGCCAGGCGTTGGGGCCATCGCTTAGTGCCTTGTCCGGATCGGGATGGGTCTCCATAAAGAGCCCGGCGACACCGGTTGCCACTGCCGCACGTGCCAACACAGGAATAAACTCACGTTGCCCACCGGAGCGGTTTCCCTGTCCGCCCGGCAACTGCAC
>JAZFSZ010000152.1:0-23870 GCA_036446455.1 Acidiferrobacterales bacterium | reverse complement strand
CGTCCCTGGTGGGCGTGGTACAGCTGCCGGTACAGCTGATGCGGACGGTGGCAACCTGGGGTTCCGACCAGGTTTGGGCCAGGCGCCGGTAATCCCCTTTGCCGCCTTCAATCACCCACATGAGTTTGGGTGTGATGTCGTTCACACTGGATCTTGTATTCAAGATCGACGTTGGTGTGAGGTCAAAGGCATAAATATTATTGAAAGGTGCAGTCGATGGATTGTTTCGACCGCGGCGCATGGAAACATACATGTACACATGATCGCCGTCTCCATATTCGATGATCCCATCGTTATCAATGTCAATTATGTGAATAGTGATTTTATTATCCACGCCATAGACATGAAAGCCCTTGTCGTCCTGGCTGAGTTCATACTGGAACGGCAACATTTCATTGGGGATAAATGCCCATTCTTCATTACCGTTATATTCGTTAAACATGTGAATGGCGCCGTCATTGGTCGCGGTCAGCAGCTTGACGACTGGCTTGTCATTATCGTTGCTTTCCTTGCCATAGGTGATCGATATTGGCGGACTGTGCAATGGATCCGCCATTACCCAGCGGTTGTCCGTTGTCGACCCGTCATTGTCATAATTATCATAGGCGTCATAGCCGTTCATCCAGTTGATCAGCGTGGTCACATCGCTGGTGCTCGCGGATGACGCCAGACCGAGGATGCGGGGATCACCGGAGGCTGAAAGATCAGCGGCATCATAAACCGCGCCGGATGTTTCGATTTCCACCAACGTTGCCGAGCTTGTTGATGACAAGCCGGAATAGGAGCCAAGATAAGTGAGGAGTTTGCGACTACCAGGTGCTAATGCCTCTAACTTGGCACCAATGCCTCCCTTCAGTACTTCACCCCCGTCACCGGAACTGCCCCAGCCACTGCTGGCACTATCGATGATACGGAAATCGGTACCGACGACAGGTGAGCCAGAAGCATCGACCACGTCACCATAGGTGCACAGGCTGGCGGTCTCCTGGACCTTGTTGCAGAGTTTGAATTTCTTGATGTTGCCGTCCCAGCCAACGGTGGTGGACGGTTCAAATAGCGCGAAGTAAATGTCGTCGCGATTATAGAGTTTGTTGAACGCGTTCACCGTCAGCGCCGGTGCCGAGAACGAACTTGTGCCCGTCTGGATAGATAACAGCGCGCTTTGCATCGACTGCGTCAGTGTGGTGGTATCGTTGGCGTCGAAATAGTCACCCCCTCCTTTGCTGGCCGCATCTACCAGTAATTGACGTGTGGTGCCACCAATGCCGCTTCCAAAACCGACAAAATAGAGATCGGCATTTTGTTTGCCGTCGAGGTGTCCGTCAGCGGTGGAACCGTGGTTAATGTCGTTGTTGTGCATCCACTCGGCCATTTCATCCAAACGATTGCCGGAGATACTTGCCAATACCTGGCCCTGATCGGCACCGGAGGGTGGTTGTGCAGTCAGGTTGGTAGAATTAATCAGGGTGTCATCATCGCCCGTGGGATCGCCATCAGTAATATAAATAACATAAGCCGACTGGCAAGATAACGCTAGTGGTGAAGCATAACGGCCGTCAAAAGCGGTGCCACGACATTTTTTGGCGTTTGTATTGGCAGTCGGGTCCTCGGCACAGCCGTCAGCCCGAGGTTGCGACCACTCGCTGCCGCCATCCCAACCCTGACCACCATAGTTTTGTGTAACGAGATGGCCGCCCAGATAACGATAGGCCTCCCACAGTACCTCGGCCAGGGGTGTGCCACCACCACCGGGGAAGGGGTGGTTATCGAGAATATCGATCAAGTGCTGGTGACGGGTCTGTTGCAGGTTGGTGCCGTTGCGGTTGTACCAGCGTTCTTCGGCCAGTGGGCCAACACTCATGGCAATATGGCCACCGCGCTCACTCGACCCCGATTCAGCATTAAACGTTTCCAGGCCGAAATTGACATTAGGATTGGCATTCATAATTGACTTGATGGCGTTGATGGCTATTTGCGCGCGCGTCAAGGTGACATCAAGATTATTGGTAGTATTGTGGTGCCAGGACATATAGTTGGAGGTGTAGAGAGTGGGTTTGTATTGTGGTGCCTGGTAGTTACCAAAAGCGATTTCATCTGCCGCATTAGTGCTATAGGGATTATCACCGCCGGAACCGTTTTCGGATTCCTTCAAATAGGCATATGGGCTTGAATATGAAGTGGAAACGGTTGGATCGTCGGCCTCGCAGTCGACTGTTTGATCAGTACCTGCTTCCAGCGACTTCCAGCCATTATTTTGCCAACCGCTGTTGGTTTGATCATGGCGCACTACGGCCCCACCAGAGGCGTAGTAGCCTGCCGTGCTTAAGGGTGTGGACGAGTCTTCACAGTTGTTGTTTGTTGCAGCAAAATACTGGGTGGAGTCCGCAGCCGGTGGATTACCGTCCAGAGACCAGTAGATCTTGCCGGCCTGAATATCTGAATTGTTGCCCGAAACACTGGAATAGGTCGTTGCCGGATTGTAGGCCCCTTTTGCGGTAATGCTGTTACTGGTCATGCTTCCCGAAGTATCGAGAATGAGTAATACGTTTGGCGCGTTGGCGGCACCACTTGTGGCCACTTGCGGCGGAGCAAGATAAATATCGGTATCATCGGCGTGTACCGGTGAAACACCCGAAAGGCCAATGAGAATGCTGGTTGCCGTCAGGAGTGTAAATTTTTTCAGTTCCATCTTTTGCATGACAAACCTTCCTGTGTCTATTTGCGCAATAATTTGGCGACGCCCTGGCGAATCACAGTCTTGGCGCCACTGCTGGGGATGGTGGCGGTAGCTGTCTGTTCAAAATTGGCTGTTTGATAGTCCACGGCGCTGTAACCCGATCCGCGGGGTGGGGCGGAGTAACTTGTAAATTCTGTATCCACTGACACGTTAATGCCTGGCTTGGGAGAATATGGCACGCTGGTGGACCCGTTCAGGTCCAGACCACCGCTGACCCCTAGTGCATTTGCCAGCCCGGAGTCTGCGGCCTGGAAAACCATGGTAGCGTCCTGGAGACCAGTCGCCATTTTTAGTTGCAAGCTGCTGGATTTTATGGCGCTGATACCCAGCATCGTCAGTATCACCAGTATCACCATGGCCATTATCAGTGCCACACCCTGCTGATTACCTGCCGCCCCGTATCGTTTATTCGCATTGTTCATTTCGGCATATTCCTCAGCAGCACTGTGGTACGGAACATGCGTCGTTGGTACTGACGATCCTTTGCTGTCGAGCCGCTGGTTTGCATCGTGCTGGTCATTTCGGTACCGGTAAAATCCATGATGGTATCGCCATCAATATCCAGCGGCTTGGTATCCAGCTGCGATGCTGTCGCCGCCGTCTTTAAATCCGTCGTCTGCAAATTGGCCAGCGCGCGCGCAATGACACCGAAGCGAATGCTGACCACATTGTTCCAGGTCGAGGCACCAACGAATGTTGCCCTTTTGTAACTGTTCGCAATTTTGTCGCCATCGGTGTCAACTCCATAGAGCACCTGTAGATTCTCTATGCCTTCTACCATTTCCTGCGACTCTGGCTGAAAGAAACTGCTCGTCACTGCGAGTGACCGACGAAACAGGGAAGGCTCGCCACTGGCTCCGGTATCAATGTAAAACATATTGGCCTTGAAACGCATGATCGTGGCATCGGCGTTATAAGCCTTACTCAGTTTGTTACCGCCACTGTCCATCTCGTTGCCAGGCTCCCAATCCCCGCCGGGATTGTGAACCAGAGTACCGGAAGAATTGATATTAGTGACTTGGAATATATCAGCGCTGCTGCAATCCGTGATTACCAGCACTTCGCCCGCCACAAGACCGCTACCGGGTGCAATTTTCATAGACGCCGACTGACTCGTCATCGCTTGCTCAAGAGTGAAGCTCTCGCTCGTATCCGGGCCTCGCACGATAAACACGTCCGTTCCACTTCGTGGTGTCACTGCCAACGCGGTATTGGTCGGTTGCAGGGGCCCGCCGGCCTCTGACCCCTCTACCGGATTGCCGAACAAGTAGGAGGGATCAGTGGCTGTGCTTTCGAGTGCACTGTTGACATTCTCCATGTCCGGGTTGCAGCCCCAGTAGCCGATATTTCGCATTTCACTGGTCAATATCAACATGGAGATGCGGGCATTTTCCTGCAGCCGTGCCAGGCTATCTTGTGCGGTGTAGGTTTTCTTGTTGCTGATCATGACGCTGGATGCGCCTGCCAGCACGATTAAACCGATGGTGATCGCGACCATAAGTTCCGTCAGGTTGAATCCGTATTGGCGTTTTGGTGGTTTCATATTTATAGTGTCAGCACCCATGTTTGAGTGACATTGATATCGCGTTCCTTCCATATCATCGTGACGGTGACTTCCGATCCCGCCGCGGTGACCGTGGATGTGTTCGTGGGTAGAAGATTTTCTTGAGCCACATACCAGCGAATAATGGCTTCATCGGCAAGTTGTTGCAGGCCGCAGCTGGTGCACGCCGAACTCGGTTTTGCGGTTACTACATAATCGGCGGTTGGATTGGCGCGCATTTCTTCAATAAACTCATTGGCAATTAGCGTTGCCTGACTGCGAAGATACGCATCGGTATTCAGACGCAGGCTCTTGACCTGCAACATAGCCAGGCCCAACAGCCCAATGGACAGAATCGTCACAGCGACCATTACCTCGATGAGGGAGGCGCCGCGCTGATTTTGCTGTCGTGTTTTACGCCGGTTCATGTCTCGCGGGATTTTTCTATTCATTGCGTGACTTTCCATTACGAGCAATCCTTGGCCACGGTCCGGTTTACTCGGGCTCGGCCGGTACTGAAAATATCAATAACCCGGGCAGAGTCATTGCCGCGGCTGTCACATATGTGAAACAACCTGCCGGTTGTCGTCAGCAAGCCCAATCGAGTGAACCCAAACGAGTTGGCTGGATTAACCAGCTTTATTTTGTTCCCGGTGCCGGGAAAACCATCGCCGAATCGGAGAAGGACGTCGCTTGTGCCGTCTTCATAGAGACTACTGGGGTTTGCGTCGGCGAATATGAGCCATCCATTGGTCCAGGCCGCGGCAGCATTGCATACTGGTGGAGAGGCTTCCGGATCAAGTGTTTTGCAGAGGAACACCGGTGTTGAGCGTTTGATTGCCTCACTGCGGGCAAACGTTAGCGAAACCAGCATGTCATTGGTTTCAGTGACAATGCGATTGTTCATGACGATGTCGCGCATTGCCGGTGCCGCGATTGCCGACAGAATTCCCAGTACTAAAAGAGTGATAATGAGCTCGATGAGCGTAAAAGCGCTTTGTTTTCCCTGATTCGTAACGAGCGGTAGTTTTTTACCGATAAACGGTAGTATAAGCGGTTTAAAGTGTCCGACAAACGGTATATTTTTGCCGACAAAAGGCGGCATAGTTTGGCCAGAATTCATCCATGTGGAGCCTGGAATATGCAGTTTCACTGTCATCGCGTCATATCGCTCTATACGTAATCCCCAAGAAACTAGGTAAAACGGTTCTTCCTTCTGATAAGTCTAACGTCCAATTGCTACCTTGCAACCAGGTGTATCTGTCCACAGAACATTGGCATGGCTCTCGGGTATACTGCGCGGGATTTTCGATTTCGGGATGGTTTGAGGGGATGAAAAACCAGATTTGTATCGTTGGTGGTGGCATTATCGGCTTGCTGATCGCGCGCGAACTCGTTGATTCCGGTAAAAAAGTTGTCATTGTTGATCGTGGCGAAACCGGCAGGGAGTCGTCATGGGCCGGCGGCGGCATCTTATCTCCGCTTTATCCCTGGCGATACCCGGATTCGATTAACGAATTGGCAAAATGGAGCCAGGTCGCTTATCCGCGATTGGTCAGCAATCTGCAGAAGCATTCCGGCATCGATGCTGAATGGGTGCGTTCCGGCCTGCTGATAGTTGGTGCCGAAGATCATCAGCTAGCGGCAGAATGGGGTCTAAAATACGCGAACTCCATGAAAATAGTGAATTCTGCCGACACGGAGAATATTCAGTCCGGCATTAGTATTGGTAACGGTTCCGTGATCTGGATGGCGGATATTGCCCAGGTGCGAAACCCGCGTCTACTTGCGGCGTTGAAGCGCGATCTATTAAATGACGGTGTTGAGTTGCAAGAGCAGCAAGAAATTACCGGTTTTGACATCTCCAATGGAGAATTAAGAGGAGTTCACACCAATACAGAGACAATCGGTACAGATGTATGCATTATCACCGCGGGGGCGTGGAGCGGGGGGTTGTTTTCTAAGCTTGGCTTAGACATCCCGATCAAGCCGATAAGGGGTCAAATGCTGGTATTTCGGGATAATCCCGGTGGTTTGGAACGTATCATATTAAAGGATAAACGCTACCTGATTCCACGACGCGACGGACGCATTCTCGTCGGCAGCACGCTCGAAGACGTGGGGTTCGATAAATCGACTACAGAATCGGCGGCAATAGAGTTACGTCAGGCGGCGCTATCGATGATGCCCGCGCTTGCCAACACAAAAGTGGAGCTTCAGTGGTCCGGGTTACGACCGGGCTCACCTGATGGTATTCCTTATATCGGGCCCCACCCCGATATACAGGGTCTTTTTGCCTGCACCGGCCATTTTCGCAACGGATTCGTGCTGGGTCCGGCATCTGCTCGATTGCTGGTGGACTTGCTGCTGGGTCGTGAGCCTGTGGTCGATCCGGGGCCATATGGTTTGGACCGCGGTCTATCGAGTGTATAAATAGCCAATTATGTCTGTCTATGCACTAAGATATTGTTTAATATCGACTTCCACCTGAAACCAATTTATACTCATTCTAAATGAAACCCATACACTACAGCATTCCGGAGCTTGATGAGCTTCTAGTCAGGTGTGGGATCAACCCCACCAGTCAACGGGTGGAGATTGCACGGGTGCTATTTGCCCATGGCGACCACGTATCTGCCGATGAATTATTTGAACGCGTCAATGTTGACGAATTGTATCCGTGTGGCGTCTCCAAGGCGACGGTATATAACACCCTCGGACTATTTGCCGAAAAGGGGCTGGTTCGTCAGGTAATCGCCGATCCAACCCGGATTTTCTACGATCCCAATACCGCACCGCATCACCATATATATGATGTTGATAGCCACACCCTGATTGATGTGGATGAAACCGATATGAAAATACAGGGCATGCCTGTGTTGCCTCAGGGTGCCCGGCTGGAAGGAGTGGATATCATCATCCGCGTCAGCCGACATTAACAGGATGCTGAAAAAGGATTTCCCTATCCTTTTTCAGCACCAATCCGGAATAAAATATTTTTTCCGGATTCCCCATTTTTCAATCACGTGCATGAAATAAAAATGCCGGCACCTTCATGTACCGCAAGCGAATTACGAAGAAACGTGTTTTTCGGCATCTTGTTCGCCATCGCCGCCTAGTAGGCTGGTTTGATTTCCAGCAATGAGGTCTTATACTCCCGGTTTTCCGCGGGAGTAGCTCAGTTGTTAGAGCTACTGATTCTTAATCAGTAGGTCGGAGGTTCGACTCCTCTCTCCGGCACCATTCTTTTCCCCCGAAGCAGGTATTTACTGACCTGGCGCAGAAGATAAGGCATATTTGCCTTCATCATGAAATACGATGCGGAAACAGGATTGGTTGCAGGCGCACGCCTGGTGAAATCACCCAATTTTGATGAACGGCCCGATGCCTCCGACATTGATACCATTGTAATCCACGCGATCAGTTTGCCACCGGGTGAGTTTGGCAGTGATGCCATCGAGCAGTTCTTCTGTAACAAATTGGACTACGCGCTACATCCTTACTATGAGGAGATTAAAGGTGTTTACGTATCTGCCCATTTACTGATTACGAGGGAGGGCGAACTGGTGCAGTTTGTTCCGCTTCACCAGCGCGCCTGGCACGCCGGAGAATCGGAGTGCCGGGGCAGAAAGGAAGTGAATGACTTTGCCATTGGTATCGAACTTGAAGGCTGCGACGAAAAACCATTTGAAGGTGTGCAATACAAAAAGCTGGCTGAACTGACGCGTTTGCTTATCTCTGTATTCCATGGCCTGTCTTTGCAACATGTTTACGGCCATTGCGATGTGGCGCCGGGACGAAAAACAGATCCTGGCCCCCACTTTGACTGGCAGCACTATCGGCATTTATGCCAGCAAACTGCTTAATGAAGTTAGCGCTTACCAACAAGAAGCCTGCACGGGCAGTGCTTTTGCTGCTTGCCTTTCTGGCACCCGGAGCGGTAGCGGCAATAGACAGAAATGTTGTTGCCATCGATAGCGAAGGCAAGCAGATTGTGCTCGCTGCACCAGCGAGTCGAATTATCAGTCTGTCCCCTCACATCACTGAATTGCTGTTTGCGGCAGGTGCTGGCGACCGTCTGGTCGGGGTTGTGGAATACAGTGACTATCCGGCGGCGGCCAGGACAATAAAACGCATTGGTAGTGCATTTAGAGTGGATATGGAGGGGCTGGTGTCGCTGCAGCCAGATCTGGTGGTGGCATGGACATCCGGTAATTCAGACAGCGATATCGCCATGATCAAACGATTTGGTATACCAATATTTTATTCTGACCCAAAACACCTGGAAGATATTCCGACTCAAATCACGAATCTGGCGCAGCTGTCCGCGACTGAAGAAATAGCGGTCAGGGCAACAAGGACGTTCACTCGAAAACATAAAGAGCTGCTGAACCGCCACAGTGGCCAAACCGCCATATCGGTGTTTTACCAGTTATGGCACCAACCCATCATGACAGTAAACAAAAATCATCTCATTAATGACGTAATCGAGTTGTGTGGTGGTGTGAACGTGTTTGCGTCATTGTCCTCTTTGACGCCAGTGGTGGGGGTTGAAGATGTAATCACTGCTAACCCTGATTATATAATTGCCAGTTCTGTTGGGCGCAGTGAACTGACTTCCATGTGGGGGAAGTGGTCAGGTTTCGCCGCCGCCGGTAAAAAGGGATTTATCATCGTCCCCGCAGACCTGTTGCATCGACAGGGCCCGAGAATTATTCAGGCCGCTGAAATAATGTGTCGCGGATTAGCTGCCGCCGGGTAGTCGCCATGGCAGTATCTACAGGAATCCGCTAGTAATCCGTGTGTTTTTTTGGTTTCCACAATACGTCATTGACGTTTGCAGATTTGTTGATCGCTCGTGCTGCAACAAAAAGATAGTCGGATAAGCGATTAAGAAATTGCAGTGACACTTCTGGTACCGAATCACTCTTTGATAGACTAAAGAGGCAACGCTCTGCCCGCCGGCAGACGGTTCTTGCCACATGGCAGATCGCCGCGGCAGGACTGCCACCCGGCAGAATAAATTCCTTCAGAGGCGACAGGTCTTCATTCAGTTCATCAAGCATTTCTTCAAGACCTGTCACATCAGCACCGGTGAGTGCCGATGTGCCAGGCACCGCCAGTTCGCCACCAAGATCGAAAAGCGTATGTTGAATTTCTATCAGATAGTCCGCAATAATTTGCGGAAGATTCTCCGTCAACAGCAAACCCATAACGGCGTTTAGTTCATCTATCGTACCAATGGCCTCAATACGCGGCGCGTCCTTGTCTACACGACTGCCGTCGCCAAGACCGGTGGTGCCGTTGTCGCCGGTGCGTGTATAGATTTTGGATAGTCGATGGCCCATATTAATTTTATTCAGCCGTCCTGCAGCCGGTAGATGACAGGTAATTGGAGGTCAAAGGGCTGGCCGTTCAGTAGGGCGACAGCGTTGGGCAATGACTTTACCTTGCGCGCACCCTCGAGTGCGGCGAGGTCCAGCGTACCGTAACCGGACGAATTGACAAGCCGTGTCCGTGAAATATAACCATCGGGTTCGATGCGGATACCGATAATGACTTCGCCCTGCCAACCGCGTATTAGCGCAAATCGGGGATAGTTAAAGTATTGCGTCATATTATTTAGCAGCATGCGTTTCAGTAATTTACCGGTTGCAAAAGCTTGGGTCCTGCCCGGTTGTGAAGTGCTGGTGTCAGCATTATCACTGCTATCCAGCGCCACAATTCCTGACTGCTGGATTCGATTCTGTTGCCTCGACGGACCCAGTCGACCAGGTATTGCAAATACATCTGGATTTGTGCTTTTCTGCAAGGCCGGACCCGACATCTGCGAAATCGATATCCCGCCAGCTGACTGCCTGGATGCAAGGCTCGAATTGTACTGGCTATTTGGCAGCAGCAGAGATACTGCGATCGTTGATCCCGCCAAACGCCGAGAGTTATCACCATCCAACCACTGGCCAAGTCCCGCATGCGCAAGCACGGACAGGAGCAGGAAAAAATAAATAATGCGGCTTGATGTCATGTATTAGTCCGATGTTACATATCGCAGTGCAACCAGGATTGACCGGGGGACGGTATTGTAGCCCGATACAATCTCATATCGCTTGTCCAGAAGGTTCTCCAGTCGCCCCTCAAATACCCAGTTTTTGCTCAGTGATCGGCGCATGCTGAGGTTGACGATGGCGTAGCCAGGGACATCGATGGTGCTGAAGCTGATGTTATCAAAGTCGACGTGATTACTGACAGCAAGAATCTCGACACCAAGATTTCCTCGACGCTTGAGGCGACGATTCAGTTTTAGCGACAGCTTTGCCGCCGGTCTTCTGAGCAGATTACTATTGGCGCTTACATCCTTCGCGCTTTGCAGGGTGAGATTGGTGCGGGTATCCCATTTACCAAATCGGTGAGAGTACTCGGTCTCGATGCCCTGCAAACGGGTGCGACTAATATTGATGGCCTGATTGTTAGTTCCCTGGTAGGCAATCAGATTGGTGACCTCAGTGGTATAGATGCTGGCTTTGGCAGAGACGTTTTTATCTTTTCTGAAGCGCAGGCCAATTTCGCTGCTGACGGAGGTTTCCGGTAGCAGAGCCGAATTACCTGCGAACCAGCCACCGAAACCGGGATGATAAAGTTCATTCTGGTCAGGTGCCTTGAAGGCAGTACCGTAGGACGCAAACAGACGCCACTGGCGCGAAAATTTTCTGCCCCATGCGATTTGTCCGGTATCATGCTGGCCGAAGGCGCTGTGGATATCGCGTCGCAGACCCAGCTCCAGGTCATTTGCTCCGGCAGCATACCGCCAGTCGGCAAAAAAGCCTGTGTTGGCAATCTGGTTGTTAAACGGCGCAGAATCATTGCTGGCGTTTTCGTTGGCATAACTCAATCCCGCTGTCACCGTTGTGGCTTTGCCCAGCGACAGATCGTGCTGCCACTCCGCCGTATCACGACGGGTAATGATGCGTGACGGGAAGGCGCTCGCGGTAGTGAGATCATCAACAATATTTCCCAGTATCAGCGTGTGCGACCAGTTTTCACTTTGTGTTGTTGTCAGTCGAAATCGGGCGATCTGGTTTGCGCTCTTGTGAGTACCGCTGTCAAATTCGTCGCTGCTGCGTGTGGTCCACAAGCTAAAATCAACATTGCTCTTGTCCGATAGTCGTGACCGGGCGCCCACTGAGATACTACGGATCGTGTAGCCGTCATTATCAGGATCATAGGAACCACCCGAATTCGGATTGGTGGCTGAAAAACCGGTTGCGGCCCGGTAGTCAGCGCTTAGATGCATCTTTAGTTTATCGCCAAATGAGGTTGCCGCAGATGCGCCATGAGTGCCGAAGCTCCCTAGGTCCAGCCGCGCAGTTGCCCGATCTGATCGGCGCGTAAATATTTGTATTACGCCGCTGATGGCTTCCGAGCCATAAAGCACGGAACGAGGCCCACGTACGATTTCAATTCGTTCGATCTGTTGGAGAGAAATTTTTTCCCAAGGGAAGCTGCCAGTGGTTCCAGAGGACACGCGCACACCATCAATTAGAACCAGCGCATGATCGGAGTTGCCGCCGCGAAGGAATAAACTCGTTTGCTGACCGGGGCCGCCGGTGCGCGCAATATCGATTCCCGCTTCAAGGCGAAGTAACTCTGTGACGGTTGCAGCCTGACTGTTTTCGATATCTTTGCGGTTGATTACACTGACTGAGGCCAGCGCTTCATCCGCTGTCTGTGCCGAGCGCGCCGCGGTAACAATAATTTCTTCCCCGGAAACCATGGTATCGGCGACTGCCCACTGAAAATAGAACGCGCTAATAAAAACGCCCATAGTGACGTGAAATCTCAAAACTTCTCCTAACCGCACCCGCCGTGCAGAGTCTTTATTCAAGGAGCAGCATTGGTGAGAAGGTGAAACAGCGGAATACCCGCCATCAAGTTGCCCTCCGCAACACTGCATGGATGCGTCAGGCCGGTCTCCGGGCTTACGAGTCTTGCTGGGGTCAACGCCTTCCCGTGCTGTTGTCAGGCGCACAGTGGCCGCGTGTTGACCGAATCTCGCTTACCGTTGCGGGGGCAGCGCCGGAATTACTATGATGATGATCATCAGAAGTGCACCGGCTTCCCGTTTCATTCTTTCGACGACAGTCGTCAGAACACCTGAAGCGCGGTTAGAGTAGGACCGGTGATTAAAGGAGTCAAGCGAAGCTGGAAACTGTTGATCCGTGACGGAAATTTACTGAAGAAATTCCGGCTTGCCAAGAAAAATACCCTGACCGTTTTCAATTCCGAGTTTTTTGACCGCCTCCAGGGTTTCCTGATTTTCAATATTTTCGGCAATGGTTTCCATACCAAAAGAATGGGCCAGGTCGTGAATGTGACGAACAATCTTGTTTGCATAATCGCTTTGCAGCATCGATTGCACAAAGGTCCCTTCAATTTTCAGGTAGTCCGGTTGAAACAGCTCAAGGAATTTGTAAGTAGAGTAGCCGCTACCAAAATCGTCCAGTGCCAGCAGGCAGCCCATTTTCCGCAGTGTATCGATATCTTTTAATAATTCACTATTGATGGGCGCGCTTTCACGTTCGGTAATTTCGATGGTGATTTGGCGACCCGAATCGCAGGCCGGACTGAGGAGGTCTCGCAAACATCGCACAAAGGATTCATCATTAAACGACGACAAGTCGACGTTGATGAACAGGTTGCGCTCTTTGGGTGACTGAATTAGTGCCCGTTCAATAATATAGAGATCCACCTCGCGGGTCAGGCCCAGTTCCTCGGCGACAGCAATAAAATCTTTGGCAGCAATAATTTCTCCATCCACATCCATGCGTGCCAGCACCTCGAAGGCAATGGTTTTCCCGGATTTCAGGTCGTAAATAGGCTGAAAAGCCGGGCGAATGTTCCCGCTCTCGATGGCATTTCGGATCTTGAATCCCTGGCCAAAGATGGACATGGTTGCGTTATTGATATCTTGCGATAGTACTTGCACACGGTTACGCCCGGCCCGTTTGCCCTGGTACAGAGCCACGTCTGCCGCACTGATCAGCGCCTGAGCCGAATCGCCATGAGTAGGTGCTTCCGCCACACCAATAGAACATTGGATCTGGATGTGCCCAACGGGTAGCTGAATCTGTGTCTGGCTAATATTGTCATGCAGCTTGTAAGCAATGCGGGTGGCATCTTTCAACCCGGTATTTTTCAATACCATGGCAAATTCATCGCCGGCCAGCCGGGCAATGTAGTCATCGCGCCGCACCAGGTCCTGCAACAGCAAAGCAATAGTTTTCAGGACTTCGTCGCCAAAGGGGTGACCATAGGTATCGTTAATAAATTTGAAACCATCAATATCAATAAATAAAAGGCAAAGTGGTTTTTTGTCTTTAAGATGGTCGGACAAAATGATGTCGAACTGGGTGTCAAAGTGTCTGCGGTTGAACAAGCCCGTCAACGGATCGGTTACAGAAAGATGATAGAGTTCATCCTGGTAGGTGGTGAGCATGCGATTCAGCTCCACCGTTTCGCTGATATCGCCTAGCGTACCGATCACGCCGGTGAAATTCCCGTTGCTGTCCGTCTGTCTTTCGGCATCCAGTGTTACCCACACCGGATCACCGTCAGCGGTATTCAGCAGCACCTCATGATTTTTCTCCTTTATCTTCGACAGATTCTCCGGTGAAAAGATGTCGGCACTCTCTTCTGACAGGAAATCCGCCATGGGTTTACCCAGTGAATCGTCAATGGTGTAACCGGAGACGGTTTGCCAGGAGGGATTAACAAAACTGATGTGCCCCTTGCTATCGAGTTCAAACAAAACTTCGTGCATATTATTGATCAAGGTGCGCAAACGCGTTTCGCTTTGTTCCAGTAATTCTCGCGTTTCTTCCAGGCTGTGAATGTAATGCTGCATGGCAGCAGAGCCGTCGGCAAAGGCTCTGGTCAGTTCCTGGATTTCTTTTGTGCCAGATTTAATAAATTCCACCTTCGCCAGCCAGTTACCGCGCGCATATTCCTGCGCCAGTTCTGTCAAGGGTTTCAGCGGCCGGGTAAACCTCGCCAGCAGGGCATAAGCCAGCGCCAGCGTGATAAGCAATATGATTGTTAACAATGCCAGACTGTTTACGACAGCCGATACCACTTTCGCATTAAGTGGTGTGTAGGACAGCGTCACCTCCATTTGCCCCCAGTTTTTGCCAGCAATATCAAAGTCGGTTGAGATGATACGCGGTGTGTCAGTACCGCTTGTCATCAGTCGCGTCAGCCAGCTCGCCGTTTCAAAATCGCGCCGGAAATGGTACATACTGATGCCACGGTCGTTGGTTACTTCGATGGCGGCGATCACCAGATCGCCGGACAGAGCACTCATGTAGGATTTGAGTTCAGCGGTATTGTATTCCACCAGCATACGTTGCACAGCGGGTCGCGTCAGCTGAACCAGGCTCTCCCCAATGCGTTCATATACTTGCAACTGGGAGCGAGCGGTTTCGGCAGTAATGGCCCAGGTGATGACGACCGTTGTCGCGGTAAACAACGCAGTGAACGCCAACGCCATGCGCGTAAAGAGGGTTTTGGGGTGGCGTAGTGGCCAGTTCATGCTGTGTGCTTCGGGAGTTTTGTAAAAGCGATAGTTGAAGGCCTGATGCAGTTACAGGTTGTAATTTAACATGCTTGGTTACTGATGTATTGCATCAGTTATCGATGTGGCCGATACACTGACATAGCAGTCAGATCAAACCGTTTCGACACTCGCCTGTTAAAAATCTGGAGGCGTTGGTTTCCAGTATGTCTTCTGCAACCCGTGTCGCTCTCGTTAATTTCGTTTCTCTGCCAGGGTGCCTGGCATAAACAATCGTGATTGGCCGCTTTCAATCTCGATCAACTTGCAGCCATACAAGCGTTCCAGCTCGGATTGGGTTGCAATCTGTTTCAGCGGACCGTGGCGAACACTTCCGTCCGCAAACAAAAGAATGCCATGATCACAATAGTGGAGCGCCTGGTTAATATCGTGTAGAGCAATAATATTCATTGCTCCGGTCGAGTCATCACGCGCCATCGATGTAAGCAGGCTTAACACACTATGCTGGTGATAAAGGTCGAGATGATTGCTGGGTTCATCCAGCAGCCTGACTTGCGGATTTTGTGCCAGCAATACCGCGATATCGGTACGCCGGCGCTCGCCCCCGGACAGGGTTGTGATGGATCGATCAGCCAATTCCACAAGCGCCATCTTAATCAGCGCACAGTTAACCCGTTCAATGTCTTCCCCCGATTCGGTTGCAAACAGGGAGCGTGCGAGGTGTGGGTGGCGACCGGCCATTACCGTGTCGAGTACCGAGGTGGGGAAGGCATTGTCAAAATCCTGAAACACGATACCGATGTGTTGCGCACGATAACGGTGTGCAATGTCATTCAGATCGCGGTTGTTATAGTGAATGGTGCCCGATGCCGGTTGAACCAGGCCCGCCAAAGTGTGTAGCAGCGTAGATTTACCGCTTCCATTGGGCCCCAGAATCGCCCAGCTTTGTCCGCTACGGAACTCAATGTTCAGATTCTCGATCAGCATCTTGTCGCCAGCGACGAGCCTGAGATTGGAAGTGGTCAATGTGTTCATATTTTTTCTGACCTTAATA
This sequence comes from Acidiferrobacterales bacterium, assembly GCA_036446455.1. Classification (GTDB taxonomy): domain Bacteria; phylum Pseudomonadota; class Gammaproteobacteria; order Acidiferrobacterales; family JAJDNE01; genus JAZFSZ01. Next base: position 7,969 of record JAZFSZ010000152.1, on the reverse strand, counting down.
ACAGGTAGAGGAACAACGGTACGCCAATCAATGCTGTCACTACGCCGACCGGTAATTGCTGTGGAGCGATGATGGTGCGCGACAGTATATCCGCCAGCACCAGAAAACTGCCGCCCAGCAGGACACATTGTGGCAATAACCATCGATGATCGTTTATGCCGGCCAGACGCAACATGTGAGGAATGACCAGGCCGACGAATCCGATGCTGCCCGCGAGCGTAACCGCGGTGGCGGTAAGCAAGGATGCCAGGAAATACACAATCGTCCGCAAGCGTACCGGATTCTCACCCAGTGAAGCAGCAAACATTTCGCCACGTGCAAACAGATTAAGAGGGCGTGCCAGCCACCATGCCACACCCGTTCCGGTAAGCAGCACGACGATACCCAGTGTGGGCATTTGCGCGTAGGAAAGATCGCCCATTAACCAGAACAGCATGCTGTAGATCTGGTGGCTGGAACTGATGGATAGAATAAGGCTGATAAGCGCTCCCCATCCGGAAGCAATGATCACACCGGTGAGCAGCAGTTTCAGTCTCGCCGCCCCCGCACCGGCACGGCTGATGCCAAACACCAGCGCGATGGAGACAAGGCTGCCGACAAATGCGCTACCGGTGAGCCAGGCGCCACTGATTCCCGCAAGCATTGCCGTCAGGGTGGCCACGGCGGCTCCGCCTGAAACACCAAGAATGTAGGGATCGGCTAATGGATTCCTCAGCAATACCTGCAACAGGGCGCCCGCCAGCGCCAGCAAACCGCCAACGGCAAATGCGGTTAGAGTTCGCGGTAAACGCAGTTCGAGCATAATTCGTTTGGCGGTTGAGTCGTTGCCAGCGACGATATCCGCCAGTACCTCGCCAATTTCGATATTAACCGATCCGATGGCCAGAGAAATAACAATGCAGGTTAATGCGAGTGTAATGAGTAGCAGTGTCAGACTGCGGGGTGTATCCATCATTAGTACAGTTGCACGGTTGGCCAGTGTAATCGTTCGGCTTCGGCCTTGAGCTGTGGGTCCGGATTGACAGTAACGGGATGCTCAACCAGATTAAGTAACGGCAGGTCATTGTGGGAGTCGCTATAAAACCAACTGCCGTCAAGATTGTGTTGGTTGGCTTCAAGCCAGTCCTGAAGTCGCTCGACCTTACCTTCCTTGAAGCATGGGGTGCCCGTCACCTTGCCGGTATAGCGTCCGCTTTTTATTTCCGGGTCCGTGGCGATGAGGTGATCAATTCCGAATTCACGTGCGATGGGCGCGGTAACAAAGCGATTGGTGGCGGTGATGATGACCAGGGTATCACCGGCATGGCGGTGTTTTTCTACCAGCGCGCGCGCCTTGTCACCAATCATGGGCAGGATCTTCTGTCGCATGAACACCGTGTGCCACTTGTTCAGTTGTTCGCGATCATGCTGTGCCAGTGGTTTTAGCGTAAACGCGAGAAACGCCAGAATATCCAGGGTACCGGCCTGGTAGCGTTCGAAATAGCGCGCATTTTCACGTTCGTATTCTTCGCCATCGACGATATGGTTCTCAATGAGGAATTGACCCCACTCGTAATCGCTGTCGCCATTGATCAAGGTATTATCAAGATCGAAAATTGCCAAACTCAACGCAAAGCCCTCATGTAAGCCGGGCGCCAAGCATAGAGGGGAAGTCGCGGTGAGGAAAGAGAGGACGCAATTGGCGGGGGTTTTGTATTGTCTATACATTGCCCGAACACAGATATCGTGAAAAAATGCAGTTATTATTTCAATTTGTGAACGCTTTTTGATGCTGGATAAAGATGGATATCGCTCCAATGTCGGTATTATTCTGTGTAATGCCGACAATAAGGTGTTGTGGGCCCGGCGCAGCAAAAGGGACGGCTGGCAGTTTCCGCAAGGGGGCATGCAAAGCAAGGAATCCCCGGAGCAAGCGATGTATCGCGAGCTTAAAGAAGAGGTGGGGCTGGACGAGTCCCACGTGAAAATTATTGGTCGCACCCGCGACTGGTTGCGTTATGACTTACCCGAGTACATGCTGAGATCTAAATCGAGGTCTGAATTCCGCGGCCAGAAACAGATCTGGTTTTTGTTGCGATTCCTGGGCCAAGAGAGTGATATCGTGCTTAATGGTGGCGACAATCCGGAATTCGATTCCTGGCGCTGGTCAGATTACTGGAGTGCCGCCGATGACATTATTGCGTTTAAGCGCAAGGTTTATCATCTGGCACTCAGTGAACTGGAACCATTGCTGTACAAATGAGGTCGAACCACTCGCGGTGGTTTGTGTTTAACCTTCATTAAGCGGAACATGAGTACAGGATTTCCTTATTTAATAATGTCGATACTGCCAAAACAACTTATTACCCTTGTTACCGTGTTCGTGCTGGCTGCCGGAATCCTGGCGGCCTGTGGTGACAACGGCAATGCCAAAGCACGGCGTTTGGTCAAGCCCCACCTGGTTGAGTTGGGTCCGGTGCGGCGAGCACCTGTGCAATATGCGGCCGAGCGCGCTGGCAGCCTGCGCGCCCTGCGGCAGGTGAAGTTGTTTAATCAGGAAGAAGGACAAATTATCCGCGTACTGGTTCGTGAGGGGGATAGCGTGCGCAAGGGGCAGGCGCTGGCAAAACTGGATGCACGCATATTGCGGGCCGAGTTGCGCAAGGCCGCGGCGAAGCGACGTCAGGCGGAATCTGAGCTTAAAAACCTGAAAAACCTGGCAGCGAAAAAGCTGGTATCGGAAAACACACTTGAGCGTGCGAAAACCACGTTCGATATCGCCCACGCGGACGAGAGCGTACTCAAGGCCCGGGTCAGCTATATGACCATTCGCGCCCCTTTTGCCGGCAAAATCGCGGCGCGCCTGGTTGAGCCGGGTGATATCGCGCCTAAATACACGCACCTGTTGACCCTGGTCGATACCAGGCAGTTGGTTACGGATGTGCAGGTGTCAGAATTGTTAATTGCGCGTTTGAATCGCGGAGATCGCGCAGAAGTCAGGATTGACGCCCTTGGCGACGAGGTTTATGTCGGCAAGATTCTGCGTATTTATCCTACAATCGATCCAGCCACACGCCTGGGCCGTATTGAAGTCTTGTTGAAGCCTGTACCCAAGGGCGCCCGCGCAGGGCATTTTAGCCGTGTTACTTTATATAGTAGTGGCAGTCGGCCACTGGTGGTGCCATCCACAGCCGTGCGCCGTGACGAACGTGGTGAATTCGTATATGTGGCCGGTGAAAACAGCAGCGCCAGACGCGTTCCGGTGTTGGTGGGATTGCGATTCGCCGACAAAATAGAAATTCAGTCCGGTCTCACCGAGGGACAGCAGGTCGTCATAAAAGGTTTCATCGGACTGGAAGAGGGCCAGACCATCAAGGCCGTCAACGTCAAATCTGATTCAGAGCCCCCACCGAAGCCGGGAACAAAGAGCAAGAACAGTGCGTAAAGGTGGCATTGCTGCCTGGGCCATCGGCCATCCCGTAAGTACCATTATGCTTACCCTCACCATCGTCGTGTTGGGTGTATTCGGTCTGGGCCGTCTGGCCGTTGATCTCCTTCCCCATCTCATCTACCCGCAAATTCGCGTCCGCATTCTTGATGCCGGTGTATCTGCCAGCATCATGGAGCAAAAGGTGACGCGGCAGCTGGAAGAGCAACTGGCCATTACCGAAGACGCCATTCGTGTGGAGTCCCGTACCGCCGAAGGCGCGTCCTCAGTCGATCTGCACTTTGATTACGGCAAGGATATCGATGTTGCCCTTCGCGATGCCAGCACCCGACTCGATCGCGCCAAGCGATTTTTGCCCGACACCATACAGCCTCCGGTTATTTATAAAATGGACCCGGCACAGATTCCGGTGATGGAATACGTGGTCAGTTCCAATTTGCGCAGCCCGCTGGAGATACGTACCTGGGTGGATGATGTGTTTTCTAAACGCCTGCTCAACCTGCCCGGTGTGGCCGCAGTGGAAGTAGGAGGTGGCGTCGAACGTGAAATCCAGATCCTCGCCGACCAGCGCCGCCTGGCCGGGCTCGGTCTGTCGATTGATGACCTGATCAGCGCAATTCAGAAAGGCAATGAAGACGTTTCTGCCGGCCGCATGCGTTTTGCCGGACAGGAATACGGCGGCCGTGCCACCGGTCGATTGAGCAGTGTTGCGGCAATCGCGGCGTTGCCACTGCGGCTGGACGGGGGTGGCAGTGTGCCGTTGTCCGATGTGGCGCGTGTGGTCGATACGCACAGGGACCAGCGCATTCGTATTCGATTCAATGGCACCGAAGGCGTCAAAATGTCGGTGCAAAAACAGCCGACGGCCAATACGGTGGATGTAGCCGACCGGGTGCACGCCAGGCTGGCGTGGATGGTGACCAACAAGCTGATTCCGGAAGATATCACCATCAGCATTGTTGCGGATCAATCCATTTATGTGCGCCGGTCACTTAACAATGCCTCCATGGCGGCGGTCAGTGGTGCCGTGCTGGCGATGATCGTGGTGTATCTGTTTATCGGCAACATTCGCGGCACATTGATTATTGGAACCGCGATTCCGATATCCATCATGGTGACATTTATTATCATGGCGCTGGGCGGATTAACACTGAACATCATGACCCTGGGCGGGCTGGCACTGGGTGTGGGTATGCTGATCGATAACACCATCGTTATGCTGGAGAACATTGCACGCCATCGACAGGACGTGGACGACCCTGATGAACTTGAGGCTGCCACCCGAGCCGCCGGTGAAGTAACCAGCGCCATCGTCGCGTCGACCACCACCAACCTGGCGGCAGTGCTGCCGTTCCTGTTTGTTAGCGGTCTTGTCGGACTGTTGTTCCGCGAACTCATCTTTACCATCTCCGCCGCCATTGTGGCGTCGCTGCTGGTGGCGGTAACGCTGGTGCCCAGCCTGGCGGCACGCATGCGCGATGAGAGTCACGGAGAACTGCATCGCCTGGTTGACCGGTATGTCAAAATTGCACAGACCCGCTACACGCTGTTGCTGGCCAAAATTCTTGAGCGACCCCAGGCAGTGATTGTCAGTGCGGTGGTGCTGTTACTGTTATCGTTGCCCATGTTTATTTCGGAGAAACAGGAGTTTCTGCCAAAGATGGATGAGGGTCGAATCAGCATCAGCATTCTGACCGACGCCGGGACTTCCCTGGATGCCATGGATCAAAGCGTAATGCGTATCGAGAAATTGATCTGGGGCCTGGGCGACGTACAAAGTTTATACACACTCGTGGGCGGTCGGATATTCGGTCGTACCGAGCGCGAAACACCCAATCGCAGTTCATTCACCGTACAACTGGTGGCGAAAAGTCAGCGTGACGTCAGCAGCCAGCAGTGGGTAAAAATATTCTACAAGGCGCTGGAAAAAGCACAAATTGCGGGAATCAGAGTGCGTGCACGGCCACGCGGAATTCGCGGCCTGCGTACCAGCCGCTCCGACGACGATTTGAGCATTCGTGTACAGGGACCGGAGCTCAACATCCTCGCTGAAATTGGTGAAACAATTGTTGGCCGCCTGAAGGGCACGATTGGCTTAATGAACCTGAAGCATTCATCGGAAGACATTCGTCAGGAATTTGCCATTGAGGTGGATCGGCAACGCGCTACCGAGCTTGGCATCGACGTTGTGGACGTGGGCCGCGCGCTCAGTATTGCGCTCGATGGACTGGTGGTAAGTGACTATATTGAGGGTGACCGCAGTTACGATATCAGGGTACGCCTGCCGCAAGAGGATATTCGCAGCCCCATGGCTCTGGGGGGTCTATTGCTGTTCGGTGAGCAAAAGGGACGCCGGGCCGTCTATCTCAGTGATGTTGCGCAGGTGAAACTGGTGCCAGTACCCACCAGCATTATGCGCGAGAATCAACGCCGCATTATTGAAATCAGCGCTTCGCTGACAGAAGACCGCATCCTTGGTTCGGTAGTGAAAGAGGTCAAACAAAAACTGGCCGGGTTGCAATTGCCCAAGGGATATTTCATGTATTTCGGCGGCACCGATGAGGCTCTGACCCAGGGCAGGGTGTTGACCAGTGTCTTGCTCGGCCTGGCCCTGTTTCTGGTGTATGTGGTCATGGCCGTACAGTACGAATCGCTACGAAACCCCACGGTGATTCTCATGTGTGTGCCGTTCGCCATGATTGGCGTCGCCATCGGATTGTTGGTCACGCAGATACCGCTGTCAGTGCCGGTGTGGCTGGGTGTAATCATGCTGGTGGGTATTGTGGTTAACAATTCCATTGTGCTGGTGGAGTACATCGAGATTTCCCGTCGCAATGGACTGTCCGTGATGCCAGCCATTATCGAAGCGGCGCGCCTGCGTATGCGGCCGATTATGATGACCACCTTCACCACCGTTTTCGGCATGCTGCCATTGGCGATAGGGATTGGCGATGGTTCGGAGATGTTGCAACCGCTGGCGATTACCATTGTCTCGGGTTTATCGTTTTCCATGCTGGTGAGCCTGCTGCTGTTGCCGGTGATCTATTCGCTGGTTTCCAGAAGGCTCAGTGCGGAAAAGGTAATGGAATAAAACGGGTCCCCGCCGGGTCTAACTCTTCAGATGAATCCAGTGCGCCGGGGCCTGTGGGCTTCGCAGCAATGAACCGGCGCAAACTCAGGAGAGTATTTTGACACCCATGAAACGAAGAACCTTCCTGCGGGCAACAATTACCGGCAGTGCGATAGCAGCAATAGCCGGCGCAGGCTTGCTGAAACCAATGCAGGTGTTGGCAGCCAACTGGCCGGCTGCTGCTTTTAGTAGCAAATCTGTGGATGCGGCGTTGACCTCACTTTATGGCACCTCAAAGCGTGTCTCCAGCAAGGACATTATCATAAATGCACCGGAGCAGGCAGAAAACGGTATCTCGGTACCGGTTGCGGTCAAGACGACATTGAAAAACGTAGAGACCATGAGTATTTATGTGCATAAGAATGCGCAACCCCTGGTCGCCCGTATCACCCTTACCGGCGGCGGCGGTTACTTGCGCATCAATATTAAAATGGCCAAGACCTCCAGGGTTGAGTTTGTTGTCAAGGCCGATGGGAAACTGTACACCGCATCAAAATCGATTAAAGTAACGGCCGGCGGTTGCGGCGGTTAATCCGACAAGAGGAATTACAATGGCCAGAAAAATGTTAATGCGTGCACGCCAGACAGGCGATATTGCGGAACTCATGGTGCGCATCCAGCACCCGATGGAAACCGGTATGCGGAAGGACAAGGCGACCAAGAAAATTATTCCAGCGCACTACATCGAGAATATGACGGTTACTCACAATGGTAAAAAAGTCGTGAGTTGTGACATGGGTATCGCCGTATCCAGGAATCCGGTGATGGGGTTTGGACTCATCGGCGCCAAGACGGGTGACAAGGTTACCGTTAGCTGGAAAGACAACAAGGGAGAATCGGGTAGTTATAGTCAAACACTGAAGCTGTAAAGCACCCTGACCAGGTTGGAATAAGCCGTTGCGATATTAATATATTGCAACGGTTTTTTATTGATTTGATGACAGATGCATGGCGCGACCCGCAGCCAGCAAGGCGCTGCCATAAGCCGCTTCGCTAAATATCGCCGCTGTTACCGGCACACCCAGCATGCCTTGTCGAATTTTTGACCAGGCTTTATTGTGGCAGCCGCCGCCGGCAGTGAAGACCCGTTTGAGAGGCGGGGCGCCTAATTCTTCCAGCAGGCAATAACCACGTTGCTCGATTCGGGATATGCCTTCGAGTAAACCTTGAAAGAAAACTGTCTTGTCACCCGGAATCGGTTCGATACGCGGCTGCAAGTCTGGATCATTGATTGGAAAGCGTTCCCCCGGACCCGGCAGGGGATAATAGTCGAGGCCAGTGGGTGTACCGGGTTGCAGCTGTTCACTGAGCTCCAGCATCTCCTTATCGGTAAAAAATTGTTTTAAAACCGAACCGCCGCTATTGGAGGCACCGCCGACCAACCAGAGATCGCCCAGGCGGTGGCTGTAGAC
>JAZFSZ010000151.1:0-18158 GCA_036446455.1 Acidiferrobacterales bacterium | reverse complement strand
GGCCATTCCCTTGTTTACCTTTGCCGGTTATCTGATGGGCGAAGGCGGGGCACCGAAACGTCTTGTACGGATGACCGATGCATTGATTGGCTGGATGCCTGCGGGTTTGGCGGTCGTTGCCATACTGGCCTCGGCCCTGTTCACCGCCTTCACCGGCGCCTCCGGTGTCACTATTATTGCTCTCGGTGCGTTACTTTACCCGGCTCTGCGCCAGGCCGGTTACCGCGAGAATTTTAATCTTGGTCTGCTCACTACGTCGGGCAGTCTGGGCTTGTTATTCGCGCCATCCATCCCCTTGATTCTCTACGGTATCATTGCCCAGCAGATGGATACCGGCGGCCAGGTATCGATCAACTCCATGTTCCTCGCCGGTATTCTGCCGGGTCTGTTAATGGTGATGTTGCTGGTGATGTTCAGCCTGTGGGAAAATCGCCATCGCCATATGGATCTGCAGCCGTTTGATGGGCGTGAATTGCTGGCGGCCCTGCGTGAATCGATATGGGAACTGCCGTTGCCGTTCGTGGTGTTGGGCGGTATTTTCAGCGGTTATTTTGCTGTCTCTGAAGCCGCAGCGGTGACGGCGCTCTATGTGTTGGTGATCGAACTGTTTGTGCGCAAAGAGATTGGCCTGAAGCGCCTGCCCGAAGTGTTGCGCGATTCCATGGTGCTGATCGGCGGTATCATGATCATTCTTGGTATGTCGCTGGCGTCCACCAATTATCTGATCGACGCCGAGATTCCGACGAAGATTTTCAGCTTTATCCGCGAGCATGTTGACAGCAAGCTCGCATTCCTGATTTTGCTGAACATATTCCTGCTGGGCCTGGGCGCAATTCTTGATATATTTTCGGCACTGGTGCTGGTGGTACCGTTGATTCTGCCGGTGGCCATGGATTTCGGTATACACCCGGTGCACCTTGGTATTATTTTTCTTGCCAACATGCAGATCGGCTACTTCACCCCACCTGTTGGCATGAACCTCTTTATTGCCAGTTATCGCTTCAATAAGTCGGTATCACAACTTTATCGTGCGACGCTGCCGTTTTTCTTTATCCTGCTCGGCGCAGTACTTATTATTACCTATTGGCCTCAACTGTCGATGGCCTTTTTGTAAGCCTGTCTATAAGGCGAAGCACCTCAAGTCATCAGCAAATTGTATTTCGCCGTGGAAGGATTTCTTTATTGCGCGATGGATGTCCAGTTCGTGGCCCAGTGTGACCGAAATGCGGCGGGAGATCACCAGGCGGCGGGCACCGGCATTATGAGCGATGTGCCCCATTGCTTCGGCGGACTTGAGATAGTCCGCTAACCCTGAGGAGTTTTGTTTTTTGTCGGAAGAGAGGTGTGCTACCAACACACTAGCGCCCTTGGCCAGCGCCGGCAGCTTGTCACTGTTACTGTTGGCCTCGCCGGTAAAGACAATGGTTTCTCCCATCGTTTCCAGTCGCCAGGCCAGCGTCGGCGCCTTGCCATTGATAATCGGCGCCGCGGACAGATGTATGTCCGAGTTAACAAAAACCGGGTTGGTCTTCTTGATGTTTTTGAGTTCCGGTTTGCCTTTCTTGAGACTGGTTCGAATATCGTGTGGACGTAACCGGTAGCCTTGTTTTCCCAGCGGGCTCAACACCTCACCAAGATCGCGCCAGGCGCCCCGCTTCTGGTCAAACAGTGTGCGAATAAACGCCACTGTGGAAGGCATAAACTTGTTTCCATCTGGTCCAAAGATTGGCAGGGGGCGTTTGCGTACACCGTTTTGCGCTGAGCGAACCAGTGACGGCAGGCCGCCGGTGTGATCCGCCTGCAGTCGTGACAGCGCAATAAAATCGAGGTCAGTAAAGCGTGCTCCGCTTTCGCCATATCGCAATGCACTGCCGCCGCCGGCATTCACCATGGCGCGGGCCTTGCCGTCTATCCAGACAAGATAACTGCTGCCAGCGCGGCCACCGTCCAGGTTTGGCCCACCTGACCCCAACACCTGCAAATGAACCCCTTTTGCGGGACAGGTCGCGTATGCATTTGATAATGGGATCAGTAGAGACAGGCCAATGAAAAGAATTCGCAACATGGTTGATTTTTGTCGTTGATCGGGGGACAGATCATACTGTTTCGCGGGCGAAACGAAAGGAGTAATTAGTCGTCGTCGCGACGAATTTCTATGCCTTTGAGGTCGCCACCGGCGTCAATACGGACGCGAATGGTGATGGGTCGGCAGCAGGCGTAACAGTCTTCGATGTACTCCTGGCCACCTACTGAGATGTCGATACTGCTGGAATATCGCTCCCCACAATAGGGGCATTGAACCGTCTGCTCGATAAGCATAAATGAAGTGTAGCAGCGCATTTTCAGTGCGACAGGACTGATTCAGCTGATTATTTTTTGTACCAGCAGCCAAAAAAATGCTGAAAAATTTGCTTTATTGCCACGTTGTCAACTTGCCATGTTGACCTATTGCCGCTAAGCTGATGAGAACAAAATGAGAACATAATATCCGGACCCATGCCGCTGACCGACCGCCAACAGAAGACCTATGATTTCCTGTGCGTATATATCACCCGCCACGGGGTGTCGCCCAAACTGCGCGAAATTGCCGATCATCTGGGCATACAGTCTCGCGGCACAGTGCACCGGTATCTGAGCGCGTTGGTAGAGGCCGGCCTCATTGCCGTGGCTACAGACCGTGCTCGTGGCATTGAGCTACTTGAAGCGGAGGGTGAGTTCAGGCGATTTACCTTGCCGTTGGTGGGACGGATAGCCGCCGGCTTACCGATTGAAGCCATCCCCGATCACGATGAAATTGACCTCAGTGAATTCTTTATCCGTCCCAACCGGTTTGTGCTCAAAGTAACGGGAGAATCCATGATTGAGGCCGGCATCCTCGACGGCGATATGGTGGTGGTCGAAAAAAGCAGTACCGCCCGTGACGGTGAAATCGTGATAGCCCTGATTGATAACGAGGAAGCAACGCTCAAGTACCTCAGGCGCAACGCGGACCGCAGTGTTACGCTGGAGCCCGCCAACCGTGAGTTCAAACCCATGCGCTACCCGGCTGACAGGGTGCAGATTCAGGGCATCGTGGTAGGGCAGTTTCGGTCCTATCGATGAACAGCGAGGCCACTTCCTGTTTATGGCCGCGCGCTATTATTGATGTGATTCCATCGCCTGGCGCGCATGCCACCACGGCCGATATTCTGCGAAACTTTGATCCGGATCTGGACCAGGCCCAGTCGCGTTTACGACTGGATGTTACTCATCTGCAGCCGGTAATGGGATCGCCATTTCATATTGCACAACATATTAAACGACGACTGGGCAACAAAGAATTCAGCAAGGCGGCTGACAAAGAGGCAACGTTGGGTGTCGCCAGCGATCCTTATGTTGCGGCCTATGCTGCCAGTATTGCCAGAACCGGAACCATAAAAGCGATCGCCCCATGGGAGGTGCGGTCAAGCCTGCATCTTGAACCTATAGAGAATATTTGTCAGTTAACGCCCGAGCTGGCGCTTAAACTCAGGTTGGTTGGTATCCGCACCGGTGCACAGATCGCCGAACAGCCGTTAGCGGTAATTAAACGCGTGTTGGGTCATGCCGGTATCGCGCTATGGCGCGCTTGTCGCGGAGAAACCAACGCGGGGGCACTTGAGATCGACGATCAATATCACTCTGTTCGTTGCCGTGCGGTATTGCCTCCCCGCACATCCAGCCAGCGATCAATCCACTCCCACCTTCGTCGTGTGATCAATGGCTTGTTGTCCATTTTACGTAATCGGCAGCGCATTCCCACTACCATTTCTCTGTCCATGCAGGAACAGCGGCAAGCCGCGATAGAAGTCGGGTCGCTTGATATTCGATGCGATGAATTGAACACACGAAGTCTGGTCGACTTGGTAAAGCAGGTTGTGGCCCGAAATTGGTGTGGTGGAGCGGTGCACTTTGTTGAGCTTACCGCACAGCAGTTGTACGATCCGAGCGGGCAACTGGAGCTGTTTGATGCTCTTTCTCCCCCTCTTCCTGAGATCTGACCTCCGGCGTATAAGATTCACAGACGTGCTTGCAGGGTTAGGGATTGATTCGTCTGCTTCGTGTTAGTGCAATCGCAGCAGACGCTGCGCTCCAGTACCAGATCCACAGCCTTGTAAACTTTGTGCTGTCATCTGCTGTCATTGTCTATATTACAAGTAAGGGGTGCACCTAATAATTCAGTCAATGAAAGGCTTACCGATGCGACAGAACAACACATTAAATCAGGAATGACATTGACTAAAAATCGTTTCTTATGGTCTCTTTATATTACCGAACTGATATTGGTGCTGTTGTCGCTTGGGGTGTCACGGGTATCACGTGGAGTTTTCTTTCCTTATCCCATTGACTTTAGCTTGATAAGCCTGTTGTTCGGGTTTGTTGCCGCGATACCTGTCGCCATTGCAGTATTGATGACGATGGCAGGACCACTGAGCCGCCACGGCTGGCTCAAACGAGCGATGTCGCGGATACTGGAAAAATTGCGGACTCCATTTGGTCCATCCATCCTCGCGCTTTCCGCAACCGATATTGTGTTGCTGTCGCTTGCTGCCGGTATCGGTGAAGAATTGTTTTTTCGTGGGCTGTTGCAATCTTTTGTCGGTGTCTGGGGGGCAGCAATCATTTTTGGTTTGTTGCATGCCCTCACCCCGGCGTACTTCGTTATGGCTACTGCCATAGGTGTCTGGTTCGGTTTACTCTATGAATACAGCGGCAACCTTCTGGTGCCAATTTTGAGTCACGCAACCTACGATATTTTTGCTCTTTACCTGCTGCGACTGCAATTTTCACAGCAAAATGGGTACTAACCTAAAGTGGATACTTTTCTAATATTTAAAACGAGTCATTTTGGGCGGTATCTATTTTCATATTGTTCCTTACATTAAGAGAAGCATGACACGGTATATCATCACCATCGGAGTCGGACTGTTCGTACTATCCGCTACTGTCAGCGCGGCACTGTCCGATTCGCGCCTGCTGCTAAATCAGTATCGCCAGTTCAGTGCCACCACAAAACCGCTTGATAGAAATCTTGCGCTGAGAATTCAGTCCGATGAGCAGGGCAGGCGTTTGCGTGTCGATGTATATGGGATTGTGAATCAACCCTACCCCCGTGTCGCTGAGGCACTGAGTAGCCCCGCGGCGATGTGCGATTTCCTGATTCTCAATATGAACGTCAAAACCTGTACTTACGAGCAGGTGGGCAGGCGATTATTCATGACCATCTATATAGCGGGAAAAAATTATACGCCGCTTTACCGCACGTTGGAGATCGAGCCCTATTTTGAGTTGCAAAAGAAAAATCGGAATTATTTGAAAGTGTTGGTAGCGTCCAGAGAAGCAAGTCGGGGAAAGACGGAATATTCCGTATTCGTGGAAGCAGTGCCATACGGTAAAGCAACCCTGGTACGGTTCTCGTCAAAGTATTTTGCCAGTCGCATAAACAAGGCCGCAACCACTGCTTATCTAAAAACCTTCGCCCTGAATAAAGTCGGCTTTACGGTAATTGGTCGCAATAATCAGGGACTACCGGAATATGTGCGTGGTATGCAAGGCGTTATAGAGCGTAATGCGGTGCGTTCCTACCTGGCATTGCAGGCCTACCTTGAGACTACCGATGCCCCGGTGAATCTACGCTTCGAATTGCGTCTATGGCGCTGGTTTAAGCTTACCAATGTCTATAAGCGACAGTTGCACGAGATGCATTGGCAGTCTTATCTGCTTAATAAACGACGCGAATATCAGAACCAGCTAATGATGCAGAAGCAGATTTTACGCCGGGTATCGAAACGTGGGTTGCAACAGCGGTTAAAAAGCGGCGGATAACCGACCGGCTCTTCAGGTGGTCAGGGTTTCAACTCCCTCGTGTGTACCCAGCAGCAGGACATCAGCACCGCGTTTGGCAAACAGGCCACTGGTTACCACACCGGTCACCTGATTCAGCGTCTCTTCCAGTTCCACCGGGTTCAAGATCTTGAAGTTGTGCACATCGAGAATAATATTGCCATTGTCGGTAGTGAATCCATCGCGCAATACCGGCTCGCCACCCAATATGACAATTTCCCGTGCCACATAGCTGCGGGCCATAGGAATCACCTCTACCGGCAGTGGGAAGGCACCCAATACATCCACCAGCTTGCTCTCATCGGCTATGCAAATGAATCTGTCACTGCTGGCTGCAACAATTTTCTCCCGGGTCAGAGCCCCGCCCCCACCCTTGATCAGGTGCAGGTGTTTGGTAGATTCATCGGCGCCGTCCACGTAGAGGCTCAGTTGGCCGGCTTCATTGAGTTCCAGCACGCGGATGCCATGGCCTCGCAGGCGTTTGGCCGAAGCCTCCGAGCTGGCGACCGTGCCATCGATCTTGCCCTTGACGGTGGCCAGACCATCGATAAAGTAGTTGGCGGTTGAGCCGGTACCCACACCCACAATGGAACCGCTTTCGACATAATCCAGTGCCGCTTCCGCGACCGCTTTTTTCATCTCATCTTGTGTCATGTTACTTCTCTTTGTCCGGGCGCACCTGACAAAAATAAAGTGGCGCGCGTCGCTCTCTTAACTTGAGTCTGGTAGATTATGCCCATGCCGGCAAAATACTTAAAGAAAATACTGACCAGCCATGTTTATGACGTGGCCGAAGAGACACCGCTGGAATATGCTGCGGTGCTGTCCGCGCGTCTGGACAACCAGATCTGGCTAAAGCGCGAGGACGAACAACCGGTATTTTCCTTCAAGCTGCGTGGTGCCTATAACAAGATGGCAGGCTTGTCGAAAGCCGAACTCAGGAAGGGTGTGGTGGCAGCCAGTGCCGGTAATCACGCCCAGGGCGTGGCGCTTGCCGCGGACCGCCTCAAGACCAAGGCCACCATTGTTATGCCGCGCACTACCCCGGAGATCAAGGTCAATGCCGTCAAGAGCTATGGTGCCCGGGTGGTGTTGCATGGCGACAATTATGACGCCGCTTTTGACCATGCTATGGCGCTGGTCAGGCAAAAGGGCATGGTCTTTATACCGCCATTTGATGATATCGATGTCATCGCCGGCCAGGGGACTATCGGCTTTGAAATCCTGAAACAACATCCGCACCACATCGATGCGGTGTTTGTACCTGTGGGCGGTGGTGGCCTGATTGCCGGGATCGGTGCCTATATCAAATTGGTACGTCCCGGGATCAAGGTAATTGGCGTGGAACCGGAAGATGCCAACGCCATGGACCAGTCTCTGAAAAGCGGGCACCGTGTTCTGCTGGATCACGTCAATATCTTTGCCGACGGTGTCGCCGTACGCCAGGTGGGCAAGGAAACCTTTCGTCTCGCCAGAAAAGTAATTGACGAAATGGTGGTGGTAAGCAATGACGAAATTTGTGCCGCGATCAAGGATATCTTTGAAGACCGACGCTCGGTGCTGGAACCGGCGGGCGCACTGGCCATGGCAGGCGCTAAGGCCTATGTCAGCCGCAAGAAAGTAAAGAACAAAAATTTTATCGTTATTGCCTCCGGCGCCAATATTAATTTTGATCGCTTGCGTCATGTCGCTGAGCGCGCCGAAATCGGTGAACGCCGCGAGGCTGTGCTTGCTGTTACCATTCCTGAAAAGACAGGAAGCTTCCGTAAATTCTGCGCCATCATTGGCAGGCACGGTATCACTGAATTTAATTACCGTTATGCTGACCCGGCCAATGCCCATATTTTTGTTGGTGTACAAATCAGTGGTGTGCGTGAAGAAAAACAGCTGATCGCCAGCCTGCGCAAAAAGGGATACAAGACGCTGGACATGACCGACAACGAGATGGCCAAGCTACATATCCGCCATCTTGTTGGCGGACGCGCACCGGCAGCCAAGAATGAGATTATCTATCGGTTCATATTCCCGGAACGCCCAGGGGCGTTAATAAAATTCCTCAATGCAATGGGCGGGCGCTGGAATATCTCACTGTTCCATTATCGCAATCACGGAGCCGATTTCGGCCGGGTGCTGGTGGGTATGCAGGTGCCACCGAAAGACAAGAAGGATTTTGATGGTTTTCTCAAAGATCTCGGTTACGAATATGCCGAGGAAACCAACAACCCTGCCTACAAGTTATTTCTTGGCTAGCCAGTAGTTTCGTTACCGGCGCAGTACTGATGCCTTGAGAATAATGATGTTTTTTACCGGCACATCACTGAAATAACCCACCGTGTGCGTACGGCTAGCTTCGATTCGACGTACTATTCGCATACCCTTGATCACTTTACCAAACACGGTATAACCCCAACCATCGCTGGTTTTCCCCCGGTGGTCCAGATTGGCGTTGTTATTGGTGTTGATAAAGAATTGTGCGCCGGCAGAGTGTGGATCGGCTGTACGCGCCATGGCAATCGTGCCAATGATATTTTTTAAACCATTATCAGCTTCGTTATGAATGGTTCGGGCAGGCTGGATTTGCTTCATTCCGGGTTTGAATCCACCGCCCTGGATCATGTATCCTTTGATCACGCGGTGAAAAACCAGGCCATTGTAATGACCTCGCTTTACGTAACCCAGAAAGTTTTTCACCGTGATGGGCGCTTTATCGCGATAGAGTTCGATTTCAATTGCGCCGTAGGTAGTGGCAAGTTTAACTATCGGGTTCTTCGTGGTGGCGGCGGCGTTGCCCAAAGCTGTTAACGCAAAGATTATTACTAACAGGGTAGTTATAAATTTCTTCATTTTGGCTGGTTTGTTATCGGCTTGGCGGAGTGTATCACTATATTTTATCGGCCGTGCCGCTCGACGGCAATGGGCCGCCATCGGCTATCCCCGAATAAGACCCGGTGGGGGTGCGGAATTCAAAGGTTTTTCTCCTACTGCGATCAGGTATGATCGTCCGCACAAAATACTTCTTGTTATCCTCAGGGCGTCGTTATGAAGATTGCCGGAAATATCCGCAAAATGGTGGTCTCACTGGAAAGTCCAGTCCAGTATCGGCTGCCCATCGGGGATCAGCTCGTTGCATTGAATAACTATATCGGCAAAGAAATTACATTGGAACACAACGGTATGATTAATTGTATCGCCTGTGGCCGCAGAACCAACAAGAGTTTCAGTCAGGGCTATTGTTTCCCCTGCATGCGCTCATTAGCCCGTTGTGATCAATGTATTGTACGTCCAGAGCAGTGCCACTATGCTGAAGGCACATGCCGCGAGCCGCTCTGGGGTGATGAAAATTGCATGCAGCCCCATATTATTTATCTTGCCAATTCTTCAGGACCGAAGGTTGGTATTACTCGTGCCACCCAGATACCGACACGCTGGATCGACCAGGGAGCGTCAGCGGCCTTGCCCATTCTGCAAGCAAAAACGCGCCTGCTTTCAGGCCTGGCAGAAGTAATAATTAAAAAACACGTTAGCGACCGTACCGACTGGCGACGTATGTTGAAAGGCGTACCTGAACCGGTGGACCTTCTGGCAATGCGCGATGCACTTCTGGACGAGTGTACAAAGCCGCTCGATGTAATTCGTGCAGAACACGGTGATGACAGCTTTGCTTCGCTGGATGAAGCTATCGTCAACATCGATTACCCGGTTGACAAATACCCGGAGAAAATAAGCTCTCTCAATTTTGACAAGACGCCGGTGTTGGGCGGGACGCTACAGGGCATTAAAGGTCAATACCTGATCTTCGATTCGGGTGTCATCAATATGCGTAAATTTGCCGGCTATCATTTGCAGGCAAGCTTGCCCTAACGATGACTACTGAAGACCAAGGACACTCTGGATTGTTCTGATGAGGTTGCCAGGAACTTCCGGAAAATAAAACGCCAACGCTGACATAGAAGATAAAAGCAGCAGAATCAACAGGAACGTGAACGCGCCGGATGAAACTTGTTTCTGTTTCTTGATGTCCTTATGTTCATCATGGATTATCAGCCCGTCGAGTTCCTTGATAACTTCCATAAAGTTGCGGTAACGATCTTTGGGAACGACCGCCAACATGCGCTTCAAACTGCTCTGTAAATCAGAGGGAAGCGAATCAAATTGCTTATTGGCTACCAGTTCGCTTTTTCTCCACGTTGGCACGGTTGCGCAAATCATTTCAAACAGAATTGCGCCTGCTGCATAGATATCGCCCAGTTTGCTAATTGGCTGATTCGGGTAGACATACCAGTTGGCACCAGTGGTTTCGCCACGATAATGTTCTCGAAGCGAACAATCGCCTACCTTGGCCTCCCCGGTTCTGCTAAACAATATATTTGATGGGCGCAGATTACCGTGCACCAGATTGTTAGCATGGATAAACGCCATACCCTGGCATATTTCTTTTACCGTATTAACTGCTTTCTTCCACGCCAAGGGATGGACCAGCCTGTCGTTGAGATTGCCGCGGGAAAGATATTCCATGATGACAATAAATCCATTGTCTTCCGTGGAGGTCCCAAAAATATTGACCACATTCGGGTGCTGCAAATTGCTTAGCACCGTATTTTCCTTGTAACCCTCTTTTGTACCGGGCACTTTCTTAACTACCACTCGGCGGTGGTTAATCGTGTTATCACACAGATATAGCGATCCGAACCGGGTTTCCTTGATGACATCGAGCATGGCAAATCGGGTATTGATATCCCCCATGCCCTGCAACACTCTTTTCTTTTTCAGTTCCTGAATATGCGCGCCCCATAGAGATTCCAGCATTTTATCTTTCACTTTGTCAGCGCTGGCATAACGGTTTATCGGGTCCGGGTGAAGGCAGGTTGTAATAATCTCATCGAGGTAGGCTGGTATGATCTGGTCATGATAGGACGGAGCGGTCAGCGATTTACCCGGTAACTGACCGGTAAAGATCTCGTACATTATGACGCCAAGGGAGTAGACATCCGTTGCGGCAGTTAGTTTGCTCCCCACTTTCTGTTCTGGCGACATGTAATCCGGCGTACCCATGAGCCCCTGCTTATCCGCATGAATATCTACTAATTGTGCGATAGCAAAGTCGGTAATCTGGATATTACCTTCCTTATCAACCAGCACATTGGCAGGCTTGAGATTGCGATGGATAACACCGTTCAGGTGTGCGTAGGACAGTGCCTTGCATATCTGTAAAGCCATGTGGAGTTTATTGCTTAAATCCAGTGAGCGCGTTTTGAGCGCTACATCAAGTGGTATGGCATCTACATAATCCATCACAAAGTACGGCAGACCACCGGCCATACCGCGATCAATCACAGGCACAATGTTGGGGTGATTCAAGCGCGCAATAATAAGGAACTCTTTTTCAAAAACCTTTGCGATCTCTGGATATCGATTTATCAGTTGCTGAGACAACACCTTGACCGCCACCGGGCGCCTGGGCGAGGTTTGCACACATTTGTATACCGTTGCCATGTCGCCTTCGGCAATGATGTCTTCGATGTCATAGTTGGTAAATAGGCCCATTGACTTGTTCTGATACCCCTGTCGCCAATCACATCGCCACGAAACGGCATGGCCCCGTGCGATAGTGAAACACAGGTTGAATCCCGGGTGTATCCCGGGAGCCCACCACAAATATTGCTACAAACTTGTTGCAATCCCAGGCTATCTTTAGCCGACTACTATAGTACAAAAGACCGAATTCACCTGTTTTTCAGGCAAAAAGTATGTTTGGAGTTCGCCCGCGAACCTGCAAGATGAATATATCGCTATTCTTTCTTGACAAATAACTGACCGGCAAGTTATTTATATGCCATGGGCAAACAGCAAATATATGCAGACGGCGACTGTCGCTGGCGCAGGCGCAAAGAGGCGCGGCCAGGAGAAATTCTCGAGGCCGCACTGGATTTGTTTGCCGAGAAGGGATTCGCCGCCACCAAACTTACAGAAGTGGCCAAACGCGCCGGCGTATCCAAGGGTACGGTATACCTGTATTACGAAAGCAAGGAGGCTTTGTTTCAGGCCTTGGTGAAGGAAATGGTGCTTCCCCGTATCGAGCAATCGGAACTTACGGTGGACGAATATGAAGGCGCGACCGCCGATCTGATGTTTGGCCTCATGCAGTTCTGGCTCGACAATGTTATCCACACAAAGATTTGTGGTATCCCCAAACTAATTATCGCCGAGGCCAGAAACTTTCCGGATATCGCCAGATTTTATGTCGACAACGTCGTTGCTCGTGGCACCGCGCTGGTTGAGCGCATCCTGCAGCGTGGCGTGGATAAGGGAGAATTTGTAGTAACGGATATCTCCCACAGTGCGCGCGCGGTTTTGGCGCCGATGATATTTGCAGCGATCTGGGAACAGTCATTGGCCCCATTCGACGATCGACCTTACGACGTTAATAAGTATCTGCAGGCCCATTTGAATATTATATTACATGGTTTGCTGGTAAATCGGACAGAGGTATCGGGATAAGGATTATCAAGGCCGTTCAATACGCCTGACCAGGAGATAACAACACCATGAACAAGCTCCGCACATTGATATCTGCAGCAGTAATCACATTGGCCGCACCGGTATGGGCGACCGCCGAAATGTTTACCCTGCACCAGACCCTGCACCAGGTGATGCGGTCATACCCGTCTGTGGAAATTGCCCGCCTGCAAGCAAGGCGTGCGCAACTGGATGTTATCAAGGCCAGGAGCATGCTTGGCTGGACCCTGGGCGGACAGGTCGGTGCAAGTCATGATCTCTCGCCCTTCAGCGGCACACCTAGCGATAGCGCCAATCTAAACGTTGACCTGAGTCGGCCATTGTCCTCCGGGGGAAGCTTTGGAATCGGTAGCAGTTACAGTTATGAAGACAGTTCGTTCAGTTTTTCTGCTGCGTTTCCGAATCCATCACACCTCACCCGTGTAGATGCTAACTATCGCCTGCCACTGGCCCAGGGCGCAGGCAATCCCCAATACAATGAAGGGCTGAAAAGTGCCAAGGCGGGCGAACGCATTGCCCGCGCCAACGCACAAAGCGTACGCGATGGGCTGGCGATGCAAACCATGGAATTGTTTTTTATCGCCGCACTGACGAAGGCGCAACTGGAAACGTCAAATGATTCTGTCGATCGTGCGCGCCGACTGAAGAAATACATTCGTGGCAACGCCCGGCTGGGCTTGAGCGAAGAGAAGGACTTGTTACAGGCAGATGCACAACTACAAGCGCGTATCGCAGATTACGATGCCTTGCTTACGATTTGGGAGCAACAACGTACTTCCATTAATCGATTACTAAACCGCCCGCGTACGGAGGAATTTACGCCAGTGCTGCATGATAAGGACGGTTCAGTAAGTGCTGATGTCGATACCATTCTTCAACAGGTAAAAGCCTACAGCCCCGACCTGCACCGGCAGCTGGCGCAGATTGAAATTGCTGAATCACAACTGGTGACCAGCAAGGATTCGGCAAAATCTACTTTCGATCTGGTATTTGCAGTGGGATACGGCAACAAGCAGGGACCGGCCACCCCACCGGTCAACGAATCTGATTACGTTGCCAGTGCGCGTCTCGAGTTTCGCAAGTCTCTTGATAACAGCGGTAATGAGGCTGTTGTGACACAGGCAATGCTGGACCGCTCCATCGCGCTGCGTGAAGCCAAGCGCATTCGTAACGATTTGAAATACAACGTGGCCGGACTTATCGCCGAAATCGAAAAAACAAATAAATCGCTTGCCAGCCAACAACAGCGGGTAATAATCGAACGCAAGAAAATCGATGAGGCCAGCAAGCGTTACCGCAGCGGTCGCACCGATACGACACAATTGATCCAGTTTGAAAATGATTATCAGCTCAGCAAGCTCGCTCGCGAAAGGCAACGTATCGAGCTGGCGCGCAAACATGCCTCACTCGATTTAATGCGGGGCATTCTGTTGCGGGATGCAATGGCGCCCAGCGCGGGCAGAAAAGGAGAACAATAATGCGAGCTATCATACGATTCCTTGTTGAACGAGATCTGATCGTCAATCTGGTATCGATATTTCTGCTGTTGCTCGGAACCTATGCCATCATGACCATTAATCGTGAGGCCTTCCCCAACGTCAATCTCGATCGTGTGCAGATCAATGCCGCTTATCCCGGTGCCTCTCCGGAGGAAGTGGAACGACTGCTGATCACGCCCATCGAGCAGGAGCTGAAGTCGCTAAGCGGTATCGACAAGATGACGTCAATTGCCTTTCCCGGTTCGGCGCGGATTGAACTGGAGGTCGATCCCAATGCCAGCAACCGCGATCGCATCGCCAGCGACATACAACTGGCGGTCAGTCGTGCCACCTTGCCGCAGGACTTGCCCTATGAACCCGGCGTGCTCGAAATCGACGGCGGTGTATTCCCGATCCTGCAACTGGCCATCTCTGCACCACGCACTGACCTGGCCCTGAAACGGCTCGGTGATAAAATTCGTGACGACTTGCTGGAAATTGACGGTGTTGGCCGCGTGTTGATACAGGGTAATCGCAGGGCCGAGATACGCATTGTTGTTGATCCCAAACAGATGCAGCGTCATCGCATCTCCATTGGCGAGATTTCTTCAGTACTGGCCAACTGGAATATCAACGCGCCGGGGGGTGACCTCGAAACCAGTACGGGACAAAAAGCAGTCCGCATTACCGGTGAATTCAAAGATGCACCGGATGTCGCCAACCTGGTATTGCGCGCCAATGAACGCGGCCAGGGTCTTCGTCTCGGTGACATCGCCAAGGTAACGGAGTCGCTGGAAAAAGCGCGGATTTATGCTGATGTGCAGGGTAAGCCCGCGGCAGTCATCATCGTCATGAAAAAGGCCGACAGCGATATAATTACCATCGTCAACCAGATCCGGGAGTACATGAAGAAGATTCCCGAACTGTATGGTGAGGATGTGCGCGTTGATACCTTCCTCGACATGTCAAAATTTGCGCGCCTGCGTCTTGGCGTGCTCACTAACAATGGTCTGGTGGGACTCATACTGGTCTTTCTGACGCTGGTACTGTTCCTGCGTCCGTCAGTGGCCATGACTACCACATGGGGCTTGCCGATTGTGTTCCTGACCGGTCTGTTCGCACTGTTCATCGGTGGCGTCACACTTAACCTTATATCGATGATGGGTTTCATTATGGTGTTGGGCATGATCGTGGATGACGCCATCATTATTGGCGAGAACATCACCTACCATATGGAACAGGGCATGACACCAAAAAAGGCTGCCACGGTAGGTGCCATGGAATTGCTGGGGCCAGTTACCGCGACGGTAATGACCACTATTGCCGCCTTCCTGCCGATGATGTTCATGAGCGGCATGATCGGGAAATTTATTATTGCCATCCCCATCGTGGTGTCGTCACTGCTGTTTTTCTCCTGGCTGGAATCGTTTCTGATTCTGCCAAGCCATGTAGCCTTTCTGGCCAAACCACAGGTACACCCCAAGGAACGCCAGTGGCTGGTCAGCCTGGAAAACGGCTATAGCCGCTTGTTGGAAAAGGCGCTGGATCACCGCTATTTAACGGTAGCAATTTCAGCGGCAATACTGATTGGCAGCATCGTGCTGGCGGGCACTGTGATGAAATTCAGACTATTTCCGTCAGCGGGTGTGGATCAGTACATGGTGCGCGTGACCGCCCCTGGTGGCACCAGTCACGATACCATGCGCAGGCAACTGGCCCGTATCGATAGTGAGATTCGAAAGCGCATCAAACCGGAATATTTTGAAACCACGGTAATTACCACTGGCCAGATCGCACGTGACGGTGGCGATCCCTTGATCCAGCGTGGCGGCCGATTTGGTCAGATCAACGTAATCTATACGCCAGCGGTCGCCCGACCGGAACATGATGCCATCGACGACATGAACAGTCTGGGGAAAGAACTACCGCTACTGTTCCCCAATCTGGATATTGCCTTTACCGAAATTGCTCCCGGCCCGCCTACGGGACGGCCGCTGGAAGTAGAGATATCCAGTAATGACAACGCCGCAACAGAACGTGTAGCGCGACGTTTGATGAAGCTGTTGAAAAATGTGGAAGGAGTCACGTCTGTTGAATCCGGCCTGTTGCCCGGTGATGACGAGTTGCATGTGGTGCTGGATCGCAGGCTTGCAACCTATGCCGGCGTGGACCTGATGACGGCATCGACTCACGTGCGCGCTGCGGTGGGTGGTTTACGTGTATCGACCACTCGCCGCGGCACAGAGGAAATCGATATTACCATCCGCTATCCAGAATCGACAGGTGATCCGGTGCAGATGTTGAAGAATCTGCTACTGCCCAACAAGCGCGGTGGGCTGGTGCCGCTATCGCGCGTTGCCAGGCTTGAAGAAAAACCGGGCTACACCACCATTCGCCACCGCGCCGGTGTTCGCACTGTCAGTGTGCTGGCGAATATCAATGCGGACAAAATTACCAGCGTTGAGATCAATAAATGGGCAGCCGATAAACAACTACAGTGGACAGGCGATGATGCGTCGAAGGTTACTGTCAATTACGGCGGTGAGTCGGAAAAGAATGAAGAGTCCATCAAGGGACTGGTGCGGTCATTTGGCTTTGCCATGTTGGCGATCTTCTTTATCCTCGCTATTCAGTTCAATAATCTGAAGTATCCGCTCATCGTGATGCTGGCAATACCATTTGGAGCCGTGGGCATTATTCTCAGCTTCCTGGTACATGACCTCGTGTGGAAACCAATGCCACTGTCGTTCTTCTCGATGATGGGCATGGTGGCGCTGTCAGGTGTGGTGGTAAACAGTTCCCTGATTCTACTGGTATTTGTCCAGCGGGCGATGAAAGAAGGTATGCATTACCGCGATGCAATTATGCTTGCCGGTCGCCGGCGGTTGCGCGCAGTGATTTTGACTGCCACCACCACAGTGGTGGGTCTGTTGCCAACGGCCTATGGTTGGGGTGGTATGGATCCCTTCGTCTCGCCCATGGCGCTGGCGCTTTCATGGGGATTGGTGTTCGCCACACTGGTAACGCTGGTGACCATACCGGCGGCATTGGCAGTCGGTATTGATATCACGGACAAACTTAGACAGTTATGGGATAGCTTTATAAGCAATGGGGGGATTCGGGCGTTAGTTTTATCTCGGAATCGGAAAGGTTAGTTTTGTTTCCGCCTTCGGCGGTTTTAAAAGCTATTAATCGGGGCTGGCACCCCAAGGGCACTTTGTCACTGCGTTCGGGCGTCCGGATAGCCCAGTGACTTCTTCTTTACTTGTCTAAAGAAGAAGTCACCAAGAAGAAAGGACACTCGGGGACTGGCCCTAACGGGTCCCCTCACCCTTCCTCGAAAACCGGCGACGCGAGCCTTTATGCCCTCGGGTGCAACTCACCGGCAAGAACAGCGTTATTACTTGTTCTTGCTCGGGTTCGACAGGGAACTCGCTATTCGGTTTTCTTCGTCAGGCTTCGGTTGCGCGACCAGAACGAGCTTGCGAGTTGCCCAGACCCGAAGGGTGGGGTATCCATAATGAAACCTGAAAGGGTTCTATGGGCAAGGAAGTACTTAATGAACTGCCTCAGGCAGTTCTAAGTATCCACGGGGAGGCTAAAACAATAAAGTAGACACTCACTGAACACTAACGACCAAGCTGTGCGACGCAAACGAAGCGCCGCGTAGTTTGCGTCCGAACGAGCGCCTTGTTATGTGCTGTTGCCATATTGTCGTAATATTTCAACAATTTGCACGAAATAACTTTTGTACCATTTTCTTTTGCCAACTTCCTGGACTGTTAAATGTTCTTCGTTTTCTTTCCATGCCTTTATATGCTCTTGCGTTTTCCAGTATGAAATAGAAATTTCATGGTTCCCCTCAGTAGTTGAAGTGAATTCAATGCAACCGTATTCGGATAATGCAAGGTCTCTCATTTTTCTTGCAGTCTCTAAATACTCGCTGTCTAGTTGATTAATTTCTGCCCTGAAAATGACTGCATACATGATTTTATGCTTTATCCTTTTTGCACGTAACAGTTGATTATAAAACCATGGCGTCGTTTGTTTGTGCCTTGGCTTGTATATTAGAACATCAAGTCTCTGTTTTAAAAGAAACATGACATTCAATATAAGCTTTGTCTAATGTGTGATATGGAGCCATGGCACGTATGGCGTTACCACGCCTTATTGTTCCCTACGCTGGTTCTGTTGAACCAGACTTTTGTTGATTGGTTTTGACTTACCGCGACATCGGGAGCGCCGAGAATCGGAAGAAAAATCCTGTTTGCGCGTATCGTGTAGAGGCAACCCCGCTACTAA
>JAZFSZ010000150.1:0-12702 GCA_036446455.1 Acidiferrobacterales bacterium | reverse complement strand
TTCTACCATTGAACTACACCCGCCAATTGATCTCTCAACTGGTCCTGTGTGGACAAAGGATAGAAACGACCGACTCATCCCGCCCCGTAATATCTGGTGGAGGGGGGAGGATTTGAACCTCCGAAGGCTGAGCCGTCAGATTTACAGTCTGATCCCTTTGACCACTCGGGAACCCCTCCTAAATCAGGTCGCGCATTTTGCTGAAGGGGCGTTAACTTGTCAATAAGAAATCCTGCCCAAGACCTTGATTGGCCTAGGCAAGTCGGTATCGATCACATCGTCAGCGCTATTATGGGCCCATCCGGGCTTCCGGAGCAAGGATTGAATCGGGCTTTAGAGGCTGGCGGCTAACTCAACTGTCCATTGCGCCATCTGGACAGGGTCGCGCTCAATGTTGCTGTTGCCGAATAAGATTTAACGACGAGCCCGCTTCAAACCATGCGATCTGATCATTTGTCATGGTGTGCTGGGTGACAATGGTGTCAATGGAGCCATCGGCATGCCTGATTTCAACCGTCACCGGTTTTCCCGGGGCAATATTATCCACATCAACAAAATCCAGACGGTCGTCTTTGCGGATCTTGTCGTAGTCCGCATCGTCGGCGAAGATAAGAGGAAGTACGCCCTGTTTTTTCAGATTAGTCTGATGGATGCGGGCAAAACTGCGTACCAGCACCACCCGGGCACCCAGGTGGCGCGGACTCATGGCAGCATGTTCACGCGAGCTGCCTTCACCGAGATTGGCGTCACCAATAACCACCCAACCCTGATTGCGGGCCTTGTAGTCACGCGCCAATTCATTAAGGGGCTGGTTATCCTCGCCGGTAAACACATTGAATCCTGTCCCCGGTTGATCAGTAAATGCATTATTGGCGCCGGAATACAAATTGTCGCTGATGTGATCGAGGTGCCCACGATAGCGCAACCAGGGTCCTGCTGGAGAAATATGATCAGTGGTGCACTTGCCCTGCGCTTTGATCAGGACCGGCAAGTCATTATATCCACTCTTCTTATCCACCGGCTCGAACGGTTCAAGCAAGGCCAGACGTTCGCTGTTGGCGGCGACCTGCACAGTCACCGAGTCCGGATCAGTGCTGGGTGCGAGATAAACGTCCTCGCCACGGTCGAACCCTTTGGCCGGCAGTTCGTCTGCACTGGGCGCCTCCAGCCCCAGCTCGGTCAGCGGATTGGTAGCGAAACTGCCGGTCAGCGCGAAAGCCGTCACCACCTCAGGACTGGCAATAAAGGCATTGGTTTTGGCATTGCCGTCATTGCGCTTGGGAAAATTACGGTTATAGGAAGTCAAAATGGAGTTGGGTTCATCCCTGTGGCTATCGCTGCGTTCCCACTGGCCAATACAAGGTCCACAGGCGTTGGCCAACACGGTGCCACCAATGGCTTCGAGATCAGCAAGCAGACCATCACGTTCGATGGTGGCGAGCACTTGCTGCGAACCCGGTGTCACCATGAACGGGATTCTGGCACTGAGCCCCTTGGCCTTGGCCTGACGGGCAATATTGGCGGCTCGACCAATGTCTTCGTAGGAAGAGTTGGTACAGCTGCCAATAAGAGCGGCCCTTATTTCCACTGGATATTTATTCTTCTCGACGTCCGCCGCCATCTGCGACACCGGGCGTGACAGATCCGGTGTGTGCGGGCCGACGATATGTGGCTCCAGAGTCGATAAATCGATTTCGACAATCTCATCGTAGTATTTCTCGGGATGGGCGGCGACTTCCGCATCGGCCACCAGATGTTCTGCCACGGCTTCGGCGAGTCTGGCAATTTCGCCGCGTTCGGTGGCACGCAGGTAATCGGCCATACGCGAGTCAAACGGGAAGATGGAAGTGGTGGCACCCAGCTCGGCGCCCATGTTGGTCACAGTGGCCTTGGCGGTACAACTCAGCGACTCGGTGCCCGGTCCAAAATATTCGACAATACGATTGGTGCCACCGCTAACGGTGAGAATGCCGGCAAGTTTGAGAATCACGTCTTTGCCGCTGGTCCAGCCCGACATCTCACCAGTGAGACGCACCGCCAACACTTTCGGCCACAATACTTCCCACGGCAGACCCACCATTACATCGACAGCGTCGGCACCCCCCACACCGATGGCAGCCATGCCGAGGCCACCGGCATTGGGTGTATGGGAATCGGTACCGATCATCAGCCCGCCGGGAAAGGCATAGTTCTCCAATACCACCTGATGAATGATGCCGGAGCCCGGTTTCCAGAAACCCATACCATATTTGTTGGCAGCCGAGGCCAGAAATTCATAGACCTCGTGATTGGCGCTCTCTGCTACCTGCAGATCTTTTATCGCCCCGACCTTGGCACGAATCAGGTGGTCGCAATGAACGGTGGTAGGCACCGCGACATCATTTTTGCCCGCAATCATGAACTGCAGGATCGCCATTTGCGCGGTGGCATCCTGCATGGCGACGCGATCCGGTCGCAAGCCGATAGTGGATTCACCACGCACGGGTTTGCCCTCGTTACCTTCGTACCAATGCGCGAAGAGGATTTTTTCCGCCAGCGTGAGTGGCGACCCTGCCAGTTCGCGAGCTTTTTTTATGCGCTGGGGCAGTGTCCCGTAATGCGAACGAATCATGGGCAGGGCGTCGGCAGGGGTCTTTTCCATCTTTTTATCTCTTTCGCTATTTCTATTCTCGCGGCTATTTTTCGCTCGCCGGGTTTGATGTCAGGTTGAACCTGGAGCCCGCAGTCGGAATCGAACCAACGACCATCTGATTACAAATCAGGCGCTCTACCAACTGAGCTATGCGGGCAAAATGGGCTGCGAATACTACCGCAGCAGCAGGAAAACGGCTACTTGGCTCGAGCTGAGGTGGGTGCGCGAGCGCAGGTGGTTTCTTCAACCACCACGCCCTTCTGGCGCCACTGTATAGCCTTGAGTCGGGCAAATTTGGCTTTGTCTGTGGGTACATCAAGCCAGAAACGTCGGGATTTGCTGACCAGACGCCGCTGACGAATCCGAAAACCCTTGTTGTGTAACTCCTTCCGGCGTTGGGCGGCGTTCGTTTTGACATTAAAAATACCCACACTAACGGCGTTACGCATGCCCCTGTCAGACATCAGGGAGTTATCGCGAAATCCAAGCCGGCTCAGCTTTTTCTGCATAGCGTGTGCCGCCTTGCGCGACTTCAGTGGTGGCACGTAAATCTGGTAGCGGCTTTCCTTTTCGACGATGGTTCGTAAACTGTATTCCAGCCCGGCTTTCTTCATCTGGCCACCGGCACGCATTGCCGCACGGTTGGATTTGAATGCACCCACGGAATGGCAAAGTCGCCTGACCGGTTGCAGTGTCTTGACGACCGACCGCTGACGACGACTACGCAATTGGGGCTTGACTGCGGGGTCAGAGATCAACCGCATTTTTTCCGGATTGATCGGGGTCTGCTGCACGGGCTGCTGTAGCCGGTTGGCATCTTTATACCAACTACCCCACATGAAAAAACCGACGTTAGCCAACACCAGTGTCGCCAGCAGCCAACGTATCATGGTTGCGCCTCAATGATCCGCTTTACCCCGCGTAAAACCAGATCGGGAATGGGCTGAACAGGAAATTCCAGGAGCGGTGCAACGATTTCGCCGCTACCACCAGTGAGGATGTTCACACAATGATCACCCAGAATACGATGATGCTCGGCCACGACCTTGTTGATCGCGCCGGCCAGCCCAAAAAGCGTCCCTCCCATGACCGCATCTGCCGTTGATGTTGCCTGGCACGAATTGTCACTCCCGTGCGTAGTGTCAATTCCGGCAGTTCCGCGACCAAGACTTTGACGCAACAATTCAAGGCCCGGAAAAATACTGCCACCGATAAACCTGCCCTGACTGTTCATGGCATCGATGGTAATTGCAGTACCGCAACTAATCACGCACACCGGTGAGGATGTCTCAGCCCGCGCCGCCACCAACGCAGCCCAACGGTCGTTACCCAGTTGCTCTGGATCTTGATAGCCATTAAACACACCCGCCTGCCCCGTGACCGACTCCACCATGACGGGCGTAACGCCCCATTTATCCTCAATAAACTGCCTCACTCCATCGAGTAATTGCGGCGGTGCCACGCTGACAACACCCACTTTACGCGGAGCGCCATGTGGCTCACCGACGGACGCCATCAGGGTCGCGGCCGGTTTCCGGTTTATTTCGATCGCCCCCGATTGCCACAAATCTGCATCACTCCAGGCCCATTTAAGCCGACTGTTTCCGAGATCAATCAGCAGTTTCACACTCAACCGCCCTTAGGCTGACTTCACCCGAATGATAGAAGTTTATCCGGCCACTGGCATTGCGCAGTTTCAATGCGCCACTGCCATCGATGCCTTCTGCGATGCCTACAATCACTTCGTTCCCCCGCAACAGGCGCACGGTCTGGCCGTGAAACACATGTACTGCCTGCCAGTCCTGCTCGAACGCGCTCAGGCCCGAGGATTCAAATCGGGTAAACATGTCTTCCAGTTTTATCACAAGCATTGCAACAAGCCTGTTTCTGTCTACCACCTCATCAATAATGGTTCTCATATCAACCCAGGATTGATCGATGTTTTGCGCATCTTTTTCGCCAATCGACACGTTAAGACCCAATCCCAGCACAACACGCGACGGTCCCGACGCCTCACCCTGCACATCCAGTAGCAATCCGGCAATTTTGCGATGGTGCCATATTATGTCGTTCGGCCATTTGAGCCCTATATCGTCTATTCCGAACTCACGCAGCGCCTTGACCACCGCAACCCCGGCCGCCAGACTTAACCCGGCCACGCTCGCAGGTCCGTTGTCAAACTGCCAGGACATCGACATCATAATATTTCTGTACGGGGTGGAAACCCAGGACCGACCACGTCGTCCACGACCACCCGACTGCACTTCAGCAATACAAACAACACCCAACACAAACTCTGAAGCGGATAACGCGCTTAAAAAATTGCTGGTCGAATCAATCTCGTCAAACAGATGCAGCCGGTCACCATAACCTTCACCTAGCCGCGGCAAAAACCCGAGGATGGCTTGCTTGTCCAGCGGCCGCATGGGCTCGGCCAGACGATAGCCACGGCCGGAAACACGGTGAATATCAATTCCCGTGTGAGACAGCGACTTGATAGCCTTGTTGATCGCGGCACGACTCACACCCAGCTTTGCACCCATGTCGGTGCCGGAATGAAAATTCCCATCTGATAACAGGCTCAGCAAATCGTGTTTTGTTGTCATGGGAAAATTGTATCAAGCGAATGGCCCGCCGTAATCCCGACTCACACGGATATCAGCGCAAATTGTTTTGGCATACCGTAATGCCTGAATAATATTCAGGCACATCAACGCCATTCCAGACTGCCGAGATTGTATGATCTGCAAAACGGGGACAGCTGTTCGGGGCAAATCCGTCGATGTTTCCTGAGCAAATGGCTTATAAAGGCTTGCAGAAAGCTCACAGATTGTCGCGCGCAGGAAGATGCCAAATACAGGAGTAAATCGACAGTTGAGTCCCGAGCCCAGACTTTCTGTTACACCGAACCCTCTGATTGCCGGGAAGCGATCGCTCGCGGTACGTCAATAGGCAGGCAAATTGTAAATTCGGTACCCATGTCCGGTTCGCTCTCCACCGTAATGGCGCCACCCATCATCTGGCACAACTTCTGGCTGATCGAAAGCCCCAGCCCGGTACCGCCGTAAATTTTCGGTATGCTGATGCTGGCCTGGGTAAACTCACTGAACAATTTCACCTGCTCTTCCGGCGAGATGCCGATTCCATTGTCTATGACGTTGATGCAAATCCATTCCACATCACCCGAGAAGCTGCGTTCTGCGGTGATTTCGATCGTACCATTCTTGGTAAACTTGCAGGCATTGCCAACGAGGTTCATCAATGCCTGCCTGAACTTTGTCCTGTCCGCTATCATGGTACCAAGCCCACGGGGCAAGCTCATCGTCAATTCGTTACCGTTTTGTTCCGCAAGGGGTTTAAATACATCGACGGCTTCTTCGATGGATTGTGCAATCTCAAACTCTGCATTGTCCATCTCCATTTTACCAGACTCGATTTTTGAAAGGTCGAGTACATTGTTAATGAGTTCGAGCAAATGACTGCCGGCGCTGACAATTTTATGCAGGTCTTCCTCCATCTCTTTGTTGTCATAATTGGCAGCATCTTCGTATAACATTTCACTGTAACCGATGATGGCATTTAGCGGCGTCCTTAATTCGTGACTCATATTTGTCAGAAAGGCACTTTTTGTTCGACTCGCTTCCAGCGCCTGATCACGGGCAATGGCCAGTTCCGCAGTGCGTTCGATTACCCTACGTTCCAGCTCGCCCTGAATACGTTGCTGTTCGGTTATATCTCTCAACACACAAGTATATGCGAGCGCCTGGTCGCCCCATTCCCGCACCACCGATACTGAAACATTCATCAACCTGGGTTCGCCCATGTCGTTGGTAAATCGGACTTCGGCATTTCTTATCATATCGCCATGTGTCAGGCGCCCGATTTCCTCCGACAAATCGGGACTGTTCAGCGCATTATTGATGGGTTGATTCATAAGTTCGTTTTCCGTGCAGTGAAACAACCGTGCGGCCTCCGGATTGGCCAGCCTTATGATTCTTTCGCTGTCGAGCACCAGCAAAGCGTCTGTCATGGTGTCGATAATTTCCTTGGCGGCAAACTCCGGGGTAATGCCGACCAATCGGTAACGCCAGGTCAGTGTTGCGACAATGATCGCGTGTATCAAAAGCCCCACATAACCGAAAGGATATAGCTCGATTCCGTAGCCGGCAATGATGTCGACGAAAGCCACCATGCCGAAACCAAATCCCCATAGCAATCCTTTGGCTCGCTTGTGTCGAACCGTTTCGGGTGATGACTGTCGATATACCTGCGCAATATACAGCAGCCCGGTCATCACAAAGAATGATGATGATGTAAAGAAAAGGGTTGGTAACCACCCAAATTTGATGTAGTGACCCCACCAATACTGGTAAAGTTCGTTTACGTACAAATCTGTGCTTACATTGATAAGAATAAATATGCCGCTGAGGATCCAGGCAGCCCTTACATAGTTACGTTTCTCCTTCTCGTATCCAATAAACAGTACACCGAACTGAAAAATAGTGGGATACATCAGGAACACGCCGATTTGCTGTGTGCGTGCCCAGAACATAGCGATCTCATGGTTCAGCGACGCCATCTGAAACGACACGGCAAACAGATAGATGAAAACTGATATGTCAAATAGAAAATACTGAATACCGATGCGTGACGCACGCTCGCGCCAGAACACATAGGCACCCAGCGCCAGAATCAGAATGGCCGATATTCGCGGTGCCCACGCGACAATGTTGTCCGCGTAGGATCGGGAATCAAATATAGCGTTTATCAGTTCAAGCATATTCCAATATTAACCAATTCTCCGTCTGGTTAAGTGCTATTTCCCTTGAATACGCGGTACAACCTACCTTAATATTATACGACATCGAGAAAGATATATGCCATGACAGAACTGCCGACCAAAGAACAGCAAATCGTACAGTCACATGTCAAGTTGATCGTGAGTGTGGTGCAGGCGTGCCAGAATCGTGACCTGATTCCGCAACTGGAGCCAATACTGATGACTGCGCTGGAAAATGGTTGGGACAACCTGGTCAGGGTGATTCGGCTTATCCTTGACGGACAACGTGATCCGATACTGCTGGCGGGGATGGACGAGGAAGATGGCGTTATAGTTGACGCTATACTGCTTGGTATCCAGAACCCCGAAACACTTCCCGACCCCAATATCACGTCTGACCCCGCCGCGGCCGCGCCGGGTCTGGCATTCATGATTCATGCTGCCGATTCAGGTGATACCAACACCTTGCAGCTGATCGCCTCCATGGCTGAACAAATGACCCATACCCGTGGCGATATGAGCCGCCTCGGCAAGGCGGTCAGCCGCATGGTGCAGGGCGAAAGAAACGTCGATAAGCTAAGTGAAGGCATGGATACCCGGGGTGAAAATCTGGTACTGGACATTCTGGAAGAGCTCAATAAACTGCGTGTACACTGAATATCCGGTACCGTAAATTAAGAAACTAAATTAAACAAACACTCGTAAAAAAAGAATGTCAGTAAAGAAAACCACTAAGGCGCGTGTTCTTGTCGTTGACGATTCACGCGTCATGCGCAAAGCCATTGAGCGTATACTCGAATCTGAATTTGATCTCATCGAAGCCGATGACGGCCAGGTCGGATGGGATACGCTGAACAGAAATCCGGATATTGATGTCGTCATCAGCGATGTGCAGATGCCCGTCCTCGACGGTTACGGAATGATTTGTCGCATCCGCGCGGCGGACAACAAGAATGTCAGCGATATCCCGATAATCGTTATCACCGGCGCCGAAGATGAAATTACCAAGGAACGCGCTTACGCATGCGGCGCCAATGATTTTATTGTTAAGCCGATCGACTCCAACCAGCTGTTAACCGCACTTCGGGCACACACCGGCAGTCAAGTGACTTCAACAGTCGCTGATCAGGCCGGGGTGGATCCGCTTACTCTGGTTGCCAATCTCGAATCTTTCATTAAAAACGGTAAGAAATTATTCTCGGCATGCCAGAAGAAGGGCGACATGTTGTCGATGATCCGTCTTGATATCGATAACTTCGACGACATACGCGGTTATCATGGAGACGATGTGGCGGACCAGGTGTTGGTCTGGACCTCAAAAATTCTTTTGAAAATTATGCGCAAGGAAGATGCTATCGGTCAGCTCGGGCGGGCGCAGTTTGCAATACTCACCTCCTCATCCGGCCGGGTGGAAAGTGCGGTATTGTGCGATCGTATTCGCGCAGTGGTGTCAGCCGGTTCCTTTGCTCAGGAAGGTATTTCCATTCCGGTCACATTGAGCGTGGGTCTGGCCACTGCCGGCTACGATCCTGCTGACTCGATTGAAGATCTGGTGGACCTAGCCAGTCAACGAGTCGCGGTTGCACGCTCGCGAGGCGGCAATCAACTGATTGCGGCAGACAAGGATCAGTCTGGCGCGATAGAAGAAACGATCATGGAAGAACCCGATATTGAGACGGCCCTGGAAATACTGGCTGGCGAGAAGCCGGGGAATTTTGATCCCTATGCGCTCGACCTTGCCATACGCGTGCTGCCCCTGCTTGAATATTGCGATGACAAGTTTGGACTGGAAATGGATCGCGATATCGCCGCTTTAAAAGCCAGGCTGATGGGCGTGCGATAATTCCGATAGTTCATACCGCTATGCAGTCGTATTTGCAGCCTCGCGTAATGCTGTTTCGGATACGGCACCGGTCAGTCGATTCTCGCCAAAAAAGAAAGTCGGCGTACCGGTCACATTCAGCGACACTGCATTCAACAAATTCTTGTTCAGCACTTCTTCGTACTTGCTGTCCTGCCAGGCCCGCTCGACAATTTCACTACTGACGCCGCTCCTGGTCGCGATCTCCCTCAGCACAGAACTGTCACCAATATTTTTTCCTTCGCCGAAATAGGCTTCGTAGAGGTTGTCATTAAGTGCATAAAAAGCCTCCCTGCCCGCCTCCTTTGCCGCCTGAGCCAGTAACAATGCCTTGTGCGAATTTGTTGTGAAGTGATGATCGCCGAAAGCAAGGCCATCTTCTTCTGCCATTCTTCCAAGATTGTCCATCATCTGCTTCCACTGCGCCGGATCATAGCCCAGAGCATCAACAGGCTGGCCTTCGACGGGCGTTTCCGGGTGTATCTCGATAAATCGCCAGTTCACCTTCAGTTCGTATTCATTTCGCAAACGCGCCAGACGTACATTGCCGACATAACAAAATGGGCAGATGTAGTCCGAATAGACGGTAACAAGTAACTCGGGTTTTTCTGGCATGGTTCGGCAATCTCAAAAACAACCTCAATTGTGAGACCTTCTTTTAGCGCCTGGGTTCCAGCGCGATCTGGACTCTGTCTAAAAACGCGCTCAGGTCGCTTAGCGCTCTGAATAAACTTAGAGGTCGCAGAGGCGCAGAGTGGGCGAAAAAAAAGAAAAATTTCTTTAGTTTCCATTGTTCTCTGCGTTCTTTGCGCGATGTACTTGGACGTACAAGTGCCGCGGGACGACTGCATGGATGCAGGAGGTAAAGTTGAGTCGGGAACGGAAACCGAGGCAGGGATGCCGGGATCGACCCTTGGCGTTCTTTGCGTCGCTTCAAATGCCTGAAGGCTTGCTGAACAAGCTCCGATTTTATGACAGGCCCTGGCAAAGAAACCGCTTTGGCTGGTCAGGGATGTAAATACAGATACCACTGATACACCAGGAAAACAGCGAGTAAAATGGCCCCTTTCCAGCGACCAATATTGCCCTTTCGACCAAATCCAAATGACATCACAAAAAGTGTCAACGTCAGAATGATCATTACCGGTATGTCGCGTGTAATGACATTGCTGTCCACCTCGTGCGGACTCAGCAAACCCGGCAAGCCGAGTACGATAAGCAAGTTAAACATATTGGAACCAAGAATAGTGCCAATCGCTATGTCATGTTCTTTTTTTATGGCGCTGGTAACGGTGGCGGCCAATTCCGGCAAACTGGTGCCGATAGCAACAACGGTCAATCCTATTACCAGGTCGCTTATACCGACTTGTCTGGCAATACTCGTTGCCGCCCACACCACCAAGTGGGAACTGGCCAATAAAACGGCAAGTCCGCCAAACAACCACATGAGGGCGATATTCATCGGCATCTTGCTTGGCACTTCTTCCTCATACTCACCCACCAACGGATCATTTTTGCGCGACCGCAACCCCAATATGATCAGCCAGTAGACCAAAACAAACATGCTGGCAATGAGCACAACACCATCAATCAGACTCAGGGTTCCGTCGACCAGCAACACAGACACGACCAGCATGATGGCGAACAGGATTGGGAACTCGCGGCGCATGGTGTCTGATCTGATCACCATGGGTAGCAACATTGCGGTAATACCGATTACCAATCCAACATTGGCGATATTGGATCCGATGGCGTTGCCAACTCCCAGACCCGGTTTACCCTGCCAGGCGGCGATGCCGCTTACAAGAATCTCGGGGGCAGATGTGCCAAACGCGACTACAGTTAATCCGACGACCAGCGGCGAAACACCAAGATTCCGCGCCATCGCGCTGGCGCCGAGTACAAATCGATCAGCGGACAACATTAACAATACGAAACCAACGGCAATCGCCGCTATCTGGGTAATCATTGATGCACTCAATTTAGGCTGTTTCTCTTTTTACTGGGAGAGCGAAATACTACTATGGGTATTGGTAAAAATAAAAAGGAGTGGATGGGGGAGGAAAACAGGTCAACAGGGTGCTACTTAATTCGGCAATCGAACCGTCATCGCGATCGGGAGATGGTCCGATAGCGGATAGTTAAGCACCTTAACTTCTTCAACAGTCAGTGTCAGTGAAACAAGAATATGGTCAATATTTTTAAACGGGCGCCAGCTAGGAAAGGTAGGCAACGAACTCGCTGGTTCTACCAGTTGTGAGTTTTCCATCAGCCATACCATTTCATTACTGTCGGTCTGGCAATTCATGTCTCCCATTACGATCGCATGTTCGTAGTCACTCAACAATTCACCTACGAACTCCAGCTGGCGTTTGCGCGCCCGCTTGCTTAGCGCCAGATGCAATATAATAAGAATAAGTGGATTGCCTGCTGTCTTGAACTCGACCGTAAGTGCACCCCGACCCGGAATAATGCCGGGGAGTTTGTGCTCGGTAATTTCGGCCGTGGGGAAGCGGCTCAGCAATCCAATGGCATGTTGTGCGATTTTACCGAGATTTCGGTTCGTCTGATCGTACCAATAGGGAAAACCGGCACGAACAGCGAGGTATTCAGTTTGATTAATAAATCCACTTCGCAGGCTACCGCCGTCAACTTCCTGCAGCCCCACCACATCATAATCATGAATCATTCGGGCGATGCGATTGAGATTATCAATACGTTCGCTATGCGGCAGGATATGTTTCCAACTGTGGGTCAGATAATGGTGAAAACGCCGAGTCGCAATGCCGGTTTGAATGTTATAGCTGAGTAAACGAAGTTGCTGTCCAGCATTCAATCCACTTGATTCGTGCGCTGGTGTTGTCTTGTATCTGGCGGAAGGCAGTTTTACTGAATTCAGTGCATTTGTAACTGGCGCAAACATCTGATTTTATCTTCTGCGATCAGGCCCCGTGGGAAATCAGTATATGGAACGTACTAGGAACGTACTAGTAACGTATAGCCGTTAGCGGACAAACTCGCAACCCGGTAAGCATTAAGTTGGGGGTTAATTACTGAAACCCAAGTATCGGCTAGGCATTCGCGCAGCCGCATGATATCGGTAAGTGTTTAATGCAAAAGAGTATTACCAATTCGAAAATAGCTCCCCCGGCACGAACAGCAGTAGTTTCGGCATTAGCCTGGCACGACGTGCACGACTGCATGGATGCAGGAGGTAGAGTTGAGTCGGGAACGGAAACCGAGGCAGGATGCCGGGAGCGACTGTGCGTCTCCAGCGGTGTCCTACTTTTATATATAGCAGCACGCTGCCCCATTCGACTGCACCGTGCAAAAAGAAACCCCGTAACTTAAAAAGCTACGGGGTCTCTCAATTAAAACCTGGCAGTGTCCTACTTTCACATGGGGAAACCCCACACTATCATCGGCGCT
>JAZFSZ010000149.1:0-5314 GCA_036446455.1 Acidiferrobacterales bacterium | reverse complement strand
GGGTATTCCTGGTCCAGCTCCAACATCTGCCGGTCGCGATCCACCTTTGCCAGAATGGAGGCCGCACTGATTGACTCCTGCCATTCATCGCCTTTTATCAGGGCATAAGTAATGTAATCCAGTTGTGGTGCTTTATTTCCATCAACAAGCACTACCGCCGGTTCAACCTGCAGGCCGGTTACCGCACGTTGCATTGCCAGCATTGTCGCATTGAGAATATTGATTTCATCGATCTCTTCTACTGTGGCGGACCCCAGCGACCAACTGATTGCTTTGCTTTGAATAACACCAGCTATTTCTTCTCTTACATGTTCAGACAGCTTTTTTGAGTCGTCCAGACCAGCAATTGGATTAGCCGGGTCCAGTATGACCGCGGCGGCTACCACGGGACCCGCCAACGGGCCTCGCCCGGCTTCGTCCACTCCTGCCAACGGCCTGTTTGAATTACTCACAATTGCAGCAAGAGCATCGTAATCAAATGCACGAATAATATTCATCGGTCTATGCGGCGGCACCGAGTTGCCTTGCAACAATAAATTCTGCTACCGCCTGTGCAGACTTCTTATTGGCATTCTGGCGTAACTGACTGGCCATTCGGTCCAGTTCCTTGCGCACTTGATCCATTGCCCCCGGATGGGAAATAAAATGTTCGGTCGCCTTACCGATCGCCTCCGCCGTCGCGCGATTCTGCATCAATTCCGGCAGCAATTCGTAACCGACAAGGTTGTTTGGCAATGAGTAGAGTTTAATGCTGGAGAACATTCTGAATATTATATATGTCAGCCAGTTTATCTTGTAAGTCACCACCATGGGGCGCCGGAGCAGGGCCGCCTCCAACGTGGCTGTGCCAGAGGCCACAATCAGAACATCCGAGGCTTCCATTACTTTTCGTGAATCCCCGTCTACAAGGGTAATCGGCAGTGTTCCGGCGTTGTTACTGGCGATCGCGCGCTCGAAAATCTTGCGGGTCGTCTTGTTCACAAACGGAGCCGCAAATACAATTTTACTGTTTCTGGCATGCAACCATTGCGCCGTTCTGACAAACATATCGGCATGCCGGTTGAGTTCAGATTTCCTGCTGCCAGGCAATAAGCCAACGACAAGCTGGTTGCGGGACAATGACAGAGCTGCGCGTGCTGAGTCAACATCGACCTCGCCCGACAAGTCATCCGCCAGTGGATGGCCCACATAAGTGACAGGAATGCCCTTCTCTTCGTATATCCTCTGCTCAAAAGGAAATAGCACAAGCATATGATCCACTGCACGCTGTATCTGTTTTATACGATATTGCCGCCACGCCCAGATGGTGGGGCTAACATAGTGAATCGTCGGTATGCCGGCAGAATGTAGCCGTTCTTCCACTCCGATATTGAATTGCGGCGCATCAACACCGATAAGCAGATCGGGCGGCGATGTAATAAAGTGTTTAATAAGCCTCCTACGGATGCGTGCCAACGAAAAAAGACTGCTGACAAGTTCGACAACGCCAATAATCGCCAGCTTTTCCATCGGGAAAAGGCTTTTGCATCCCAGTGCTTGCATGCGTGGACCGGCAATGCCCTCAAATCTTGCGTTGGGAAACCTTTTCAACAGCTCCGCCATCAAACCGGCTGCCAGAATATCTCCAGATTCCTCTCCGGCAATAATGCCAACGCGCAATTGCCGCAAATCTCGATCAGGCACGGATAATGCCACGCTCCGAGTTAGCGATGAACCGGATCAATTCCGCAATCTCTGTATATTTTTCTGCCTTGGGCGCGAGACTGGCCAACGCTTCCTCCGTATTCAAACCAGATCGAAAAATTGTTTTATAAGCGTCCTTAAGGATGTCGATCACCTCGTCCGGAAAGTCTCTGCGCTTCAGGCCGGTAGTATTGATACCATGAGGATCAGCACCATAACCCGAGGCAACCACATAAGGCGGGATATCCTTGAATACAACCGTATTAATCGCAGTAATGGAATGCGCGCCGATACTGCAGTGTTGATGCACAAGGGTAAAACCGCCAAGAATGGCGTAATCCCCGACATCCACATGCCCGGCCAGACTGGCACCATTGGCAAAGATGGTATGGTCCATCACCACACAATCGTGTGCGATATGAGAATACGCCATCAGCAGATTGTCACTTCCAATCCGGGTCAATTCACCGCCCGCTACGGTTCCCCGATTGACAGTGACATATTCCCTGATCGTATTGCGGTCCCCTATGATCAATCGGGTGGGCTCATTTTTATAATTGACGTGTTGCGGTGCGTCACCGATAGATGCAAATTGATAAATCTTGTTATCAGCCCCGATGTTCGTGGGACCATTAACGACAACGTGGGGTCCTATCCAGGTGTGGTCGCCAATGGTGACACCCGGACCAATGATAGAATACGGGCCAATTTCCACACTGTCGCTGATATCAGCTGCAGGATCGACTACTGCCCGCGGATGTATCACCTAATCTTCCTTATAGGTACACATAAACTCTGACGTGCAACATACCTCACCGTCTACGGTTGCCGTACCCATAAATTTCCAAATACCCCTCATCTTGCGCTTAATCGTGATATTCATCATCAACTGATCGCCTGGTACCACCGGTCTCTTGAACCTGGCTTTATCGATTCCAACAAAATAATAGGTAGCGTCTTCGCCAGGCTGGTTTTCTTCATCAACCCGGAAAAGTAGCGCCGCCGCCTGAGCCATTGCCTCAACAATCAGTACGCCAGGCATAATGGGCATACCCGGGAAGTGACCCTGAAAAAAAGGTTCATTGATCGTTACATTCTTGACAGCAGTGATCGACTTGTCCGGCTCAAATACAACAACACGATCAACCAGCAGCATTGGATAACGGTGAGGCAACCACTCCATTATCTGGTTTATATCTATCTTTCTCAAACGACTCACTCCTTACGATAACTTCTTTAATTCAATTTCAAGCTGCTGCAGACGACGAGCCATCTCGTCCAGCTGATAAATTCTTGCTTCATTTTTCTGCCAACTCTT
The DNA here is from genome assembly GCA_036446455.1 of Acidiferrobacterales bacterium. Lineage (GTDB taxonomy): Bacteria > Pseudomonadota > Gammaproteobacteria > Acidiferrobacterales > JAJDNE01 > JAZFSZ01. Next base: position 2,313 of record JAZFSZ010000149.1, on the reverse strand, counting down.
TAAGTCAGCGACACGCAAACTGGAAGAATAGATTCCTGGGCCAGAAACAGATTTTGCCACCAGTGAGGTCGCAGCAATCGTTACATCATCACCTATATTGAGGTGACCGAGTATGCCTGCCCTCCCACCGATAGAGCACCGCTTACCGATGACGGCACTACCAGCGATGCCAGCGCATGCAGCGATGGCCGTATTTTCTCCTACGATCACGTTGTGAGCAATCTGGACAAGGTTGTCGATTTTGACGCCGTCATGGATCACAGTATCTTTGAGTGTGCCGCGATCAATAGTTGTATTCGCTCCGATTTCTACTCGATCTCCGATCCTCACTTTACCGAGCTGTGGCATCCGAATCCATCGGTCATTTTCATCGGCAACATAACCAAACCCGTCTCCGCCTATTACCACGCCTGACTGAAAGATGCATTCATGCCCAATTTTGCATTTTTCGTTAATGGTGACATTGGCATGCAATACAGTTCCAGCTCCAATAGACACCGACCGTCCAACAAATGAACCTGCTCCGATATTGGTGCGGTCACCGATTTCCGCGCCTGCCTCGATCACGACATTGGGCCCGATCCAGGCTGCGGGACTGACTTTGGCGTCGGGTGAAAGTTGTGCAGAGGGATGAATAGCAGGCCGAGTGTTCTGCGGAGGGGTTAACACCTGAGCAATGACAGCAAAAGCAAGATGCGGGTTGCCGACAACAATGGCATCGCCCTCGTATTGTTCTGACACTTCCTCATTCAGCAGTACCGCACCGGCTTTTGTGGTTGCAAGAGAATGCTCGTTCTTTCTATCTGCCAGGTAGGCGAGCTGACCAGGGCCGGCTACATCCAGCGATGCCACAGAGTCTATTTGCTTCGCCCTATTCCCTTTTACGCGGCCATGACATACTTTGGCCAGTTGAGCCAGATCGTAGTACATACCCAACCTTCATTTTCCCCTCTTGAATTTGCCCTGCAGGTTTACAAGCACGCGATCGGTAATGTCGATCTTGTCGCTGGCGTAGATAGCGCCCTCATGCAGTATAAGATCGAATTTTTGCTTTTTGGCAATATTGATGATGGTTCTATAAACAAGTTTCTGCAGGGCAGCCAGTTCCTCGTTACGTCGCAGGTTGTAATCTTCCCGGAACTCCTGGGCCGCTCGCCGCACATCGCGCTTAAGAATTAGCAGTTCCCGTTCCTTGCTGCGTTTTTCTGGTTCTTTAAGAATAAGAGAGTTCTTCTCCAGTTCTGCTTCCAGGCTCTTTATTTTTTCCCGACTGTTGATCAGCTTTCTATCCCTGGGCGAAAACTCCTTATCCAGCCTTGCCAATGCTGCCTTCGCCTGCGGTGCCTGTTCAATGACCTTGACGCTGTTCACGTAACCGATTTTCAGGTTCGTAGCCATCGCAGCGGACGCGCTCATGCCAAGAAGCACAACGACTACAAGCGATACTATCTTCATCGCCTTCCGGTTAATGGTTCTGGTATTTAATAAAAGAATCATACTATTGGATCGGCAATCCTATATTAAATTGAAAGCTCTCAGTCAAATCGGTAGATGTCGCATTTAGCGGAATACCGTAACTGATGGAAATCGGGAATATTGGTGTAAACCAGTTGAACCCTATACCCACCGAGTATCTCAGGCTGCCCGGGTCGATCGTTTCCGTTGCGCCATACACCATACCGGCATCAAGAAACAGACTCAAGCGCATCGAACTCCCTTGCTCGGGGGAACCGGGAACCGGGAAATAATACTCTACGTTGCCCGTTAGCAGCTTGTTGCCGCCAATGGGGTCATTGGTAATCGAATCAACCGGACCCAGACCGCGCGCCCGAAAACCACGAACACTATTGGCGCCACCGGCATAATAATTCTTGAAGAATGGCAACTCAGCGGTACTGCCGTAACCGTCCCCATAGGCGACTTCACCGCGAATTCTGACGGTACTACGCTCGTTTTCCAGCGGGAAATAGTAACTGCCGCTCACACTGGCGCGATAATATTGCAGACCTGCCGGGGGCACACCGCCTTCAGCGGTCACACGAATCAGGCCGCCCTGGGTCGGGAAAATAAAGCTGTTCAGTGTATCGTGAGACCAGCCCAGGGTGGCTTTCAGGGTGCTTACTTTTGGACCGTAAATACCTACGAAAGTCTGAGCTACCTGCGCACTGCCTGTTGGGCCGGTTGTGACGTCAAGAAGTATGGCTTCATACGCCAACCCCAAGTTGATTTTGCGCGCCTCCGATACCGGGATACCGTAGAAAACACCAAACCCCGTGGTTTCAGTTCCATAGTTACCTGTTCCGGATACTTCGG
>JAZFSZ010000148.1:0-12882 GCA_036446455.1 Acidiferrobacterales bacterium | reverse complement strand
ATGGCGATTGAAGCCGGTGCTCGCGCTGGTTTTATTGCCGTCGATGACAAGACCATTGACTATGTTCAGGGTCGTCCCTATGCGCCAAAAGGTGAGTTGTGGCAACAGGCGGTCAAGGCCTGGCGCGAGTTGCACAGTGATACCGACGCCAGTTTTGATCGTGAAGTGTTTATTAATGCAACTGAGATCGCTCCGTTTGTGACCTGGGGCACGTCACCGGAGATGGGTGTGGCCATCGATGCCAACATCCCGAATCCGGTGGAAGAGCCAGATTTAGTAAAGCGTGAAGGCATGATGCGAGCACTTGAGTACATGGATCTTGAAGCCGGTATGGCCATTACCGATATCCGGCCGGACAAGGTTTTTATCGGTTCCTGCACCAACTCACGCATTGAAGATCTTCGTGCCGCGGCGGCAGTTGCAAAGGGCCGAAAGGTTGCCGATAACATCAAGCTCGCCATGGTGGTGCCGGGATCGGGCCTGGTAAAACAACAGGCAGAGCAGGAAGGGCTGGACAAGGTGTTTATTGATGCTGGTTTCGAGTGGCGTGAACCCGGTTGTTCAATGTGTCTTGCCATGAATGCGGATCGACTCGAACCGGGAGAACGTTGTGCCTCAACATCCAATCGTAATTTTGAAGGCCGTCAGGGCCCGGGTGGTCGTACGCATCTGATGAGCCCGGCCATGGCCGCCGCCGCCGCGGTGACCGGGCACTTTATCGATGTACGCTATATTAACTAGAGTCTCGACGCAAAGGCGCAAAGGCGCAAAGGATTTGAGAATTAACATCTCTCTTTGCAGGAAATTTTAATAAAAAATAAATGATTTTATTACCAGGACATAACGCTGCGATTTTAGCAGGGAGAGCTATCAATATTTTCTTTGCGTCTTCGCGCCTTTGCGTCAGGAATTAGTTATGGAGAAATTCGAGAAATTTAAAGGCTTGGTGGCGCCACTTGATCGCTCCAACGTTGATACCGATCAAATCATCCCGAAGCAGTTCCTTAAATCGATCAAACGCAGTGGATTTGGTCCCAATCTCTTCGACGAATGGCGTTATCTCGATAACGGTGAGCCCGGGAGGGATAACAGCAATCGCCCCTTGAACGAGGAATTCGTGCTCAATCATGGGCGTTACCAGGGTGCGGGCATCCTGTTGACCAGGGAGAACTTCGGTTGCGGGTCGTCGCGGGAACATGCGCCCTGGGCGTTACTGGATTTTGGTTTTCGCGCCATTGTCGCACCAAGCTTTGCCGATATTTTTTTAAACAACTGTTTCAAGAACGGTATATTGCCGATTGTGTTGGGCGCGGAAATTGTCGATAAACTGTTTGCTGAAGTCGAAGCAACGCCCGGGTATGAGCTTGAAATCGATCTTCAGGCACAAATCATCACCACCCCCCCGCGTGAAGTAGTGAGCTTTGAGGTTGACAGTTACAGCAAACATTGTTTGTTGAATGGTCTCGACGATATCGATTTAACATTGCAGCACGTCGATGAAATTACGGACTACGAAAACCGCCGGCGCCAGCAGGCACCGTGGTTGTTCGGTAACGGTAAAACGGGTTACAGAAATGACAAAAAAAATCGTAATTCTAGCCGGTGACGGCATCGGGCCGGAGATTGTCGCCGAGGCCAAAAAGGTGCTGGTGTTGTTGCGCGACCAAAAGGGACTCGACATCGCCTTGGAAGAGGCGCCGGTCGGTGGTGTGGCCTATGATCTGACGGGCAACGCACTACCGGAGAAGACGCTGGCACTGGCAAAAGCGGCAGACGCAGTATTATTGGGGGCGGTGGGTGGCCCGAAATGGGACGCCGTCAAGATGGCTAGTCGACCGGAAAAGGCGCTGCTGGGATTGCGCGCCGAATTGCAGCTGTTCTCCAATCTACGACCGGCCATCCTGTATCCGCAGTTGGCCGATGCCTCGACTCTCAAGGCGGACGTGGTGGCGGGTCTGGATATCATGATCGTGCGCGAATTAACCGGCGGTATTTATTTCGGTCAACCGCGCGGTGTGCGTCAAACCGAAGACGGGCAACGTGAAGGATTTAACACACTGGTCTATAACGAGTCCGAGATTCGGCGCATTGCCGAATCGGCGTTCGCAATTGCAGGCACAAGGAACAAAAAAGTGTGTTCAGTCGATAAGGCAAATGTACTGGAGTCGACGGCATTATGGCGCGATGTGGTCAGTGAGGTCGCCAAAGACTATGCCGATATCGAATTAAATCATATGTATGTCGATAATGCCGCCATGCAACTGGTGCGCGCACCCAGGCAGTTTGATGTCATGGTGACGACCAATATGTTCGGTGACATTCTATCCGATATCGCGGCCATGCTGACCGGCTCTATCGGCATGTTGCCGTCGGCATCGCTTGATGCAAGCGGCAAGGGCATGTACGAACCGATTCATGGGTCAGCACCCGATATTGCGGGACAGGGCAAGGCTAATCCGCTGGCAACGATATTGTCCGTGGCGATGATGATGCGCTATAGCCTGGGTGAACAGGTCCTTGCAGACAGTATTGAACAGGCGGTATCGACAGTTCTGGACCGGGGCTTGAGGACGGCAGATATTTTCACCGGTGCCGGAACCGAAGTGGGCACGGCAGAGATGGGTGACGCCATTGTGGCGGCATTGGCGGCGTAATTGTTGGTTAAAAGAGGTCTAGCGTGGATGGGACGATGATGAAGGTCGGATTTATAGGTTGGCGCGGTATGGTGGGCTCGGTGTTAATGGGGCGCATGCGCGATGAAAATGATTTTGACGATATTGAGCCGGTATTTTTTACGACGTCGCAGGTGGGTCAGGCCGGACCGGACGTCGGCAAGGGGGCGGAACCCTTAAAGGATGCCACCGACATCGATGAACTCAAAGCGATGGATGCCATTATTACTTGCCAGGGCGGCAGTTATACCAAGAAAACCTATCCCAAACTGCGCAGCGCCGGCTGGCATGGTTACTGGATTGATGCCGCCTCCACACTGCGGCTGGATGACAATGCCACGATCGTGCTGGATCCGGTCAACCTGGGCGTCATCAAGGATGGGCTTGCCCGGGGCGTCAAAACCTATGTTGGCGGTAACTGTACTGTCAGCCTGATGCTGATGGCAATTGGCGGCCTGTTCGATAATAACCTGGTGGAGTGGATAACGCCTATGACCTATCAGGCGGCATCCGGTGCTGGCGCACAAAGTATGCGCGAGCTGATCAGGCAAATGGGGGCAGTGAACGATGAAGTTAAATCGCTCAATGATGATCCGGCGTCTGCGATTCTCGAGATAGACCGTAAAGTAGCGAAATTTATTCGCAGCGATGCCTATCCCGTCGAGCACTGGTCGGTGCCGTTAGCGGGTAGCCTGATCCCGTGGATCGATGTGCAGCTCGACAGCGGTCAAAGCAAGGAAGAGTGGAAGGCACAAGTCGAGACCAACAAAATTCTTGGGCGCGTAGATAACCCGATACCTATCGATGGCATTTGCGTGCGCGTCGGCGCCATGCGTTGCCACAGTCAGGCGTTGACCATAAAGCTCAGCAAAAATGTGCCGCTTGATGAAATACACGATATCCTTGCGGGTGCAAACGATTGGGTCAAGGTGTTGCCCAACGATCGCGAGCTGACCATGGATGAATTGACGCCGGCGAAGGTCACTGGCACCTTGGCCGTGCCGGTGGGCCGCCTGCGGAAGCTTACAATGGGCCCAGAGTACCTGGCGGCATTTACCGTCGGCGATCAATTACTGTGGGGTGCGGCTGAGCCCCTGCGCCGAATGTTGCGTATTGCGCTGGAGAATGAATAACCTTTTCCAAACCCTTGTTTCTAACCCCGGAAGACGCCTTTTGCGTTTATAACTGCTGGCACGTCGTCGTCAAACGGGATTTGTCCTTGCAGGCGGGGCCGGAGATGACTATATCCGTGAGGGTAAGATGTTAAAACGTGAACTGCCGGGGTGAAGCGAAAATTACCCGTCAAAGCTTATAACTGTTTGAATATTTGATTGAATACCAGGGTAGGCAGGCTCTGTTCCAGTATGTGGTGATGTGCTAAAAGACTATTTACAAGCTATAGTTAGTTGAGATTTGTAATGAAACTTAATACTATATTGACGTAAACCTGTGTCTTTTAAGATATTATTGGCCAGGGAAGCGGAGAGTAAGCGGAGAACGGAGAAAAAATGAGTCGAACGACTTGGGGGGTGTATCGGGGCATAGCCGTGAGCGCGGGTTTCCTGCTGGCTCTATTGCCAGTGTTGACATACGGTCTGGGTCTGGGCCCGATCAAGGTTAAATCTGCGCTAAACGAAAACCTCAACGCCGTAATCGAGTTTGTATCCGTTAACGAGCGTGAACTCAGAGACCTGCAAATCGGACTGGCCCCCGTTAGTGCCTTTAAAGTAGCAGGCATCGAACGTCATCCTCGATTGTCCGCCATCCAGTTCAAAATCGAACGCCACGACGACGGTCGCCCCTATCTGCACCTTACGACTCGATTCCCCTATCCCGAACCATATTTGCACATCTTATTGCAGGCCGAGTGGACCGTCGGTGGCTCCGTTGGTCGATTGCGTCGCGAATATACCGCCCTTATCGATCCGCCATTCCTGGCCTCTGCCAAACCGGATGCGATTCGTGCGCCACGACCTGCACCGTTACAACCGGAACCGGATCCCGAATTAACATTTCAAGAGACGACGCCAAGTGCAACAGGTGAACCTGAATTACTGCTTGAAGAAGAACCGGCACCGAAGAAGGTAATGGCGAAAGCCGAAGAGCCGGAGCTGTTGATCGAGGAAGAACTGGCACCGAGGAAGGCGCCACCTGCCAAAGTGGCCATGACAGCTGCGATGGATGAACCCGTCCTCGATCTGGAATCCACCACAGGGGAGTACGAATTACTCGGCCCACCAGACCATTTGCTACCAGGTGGTGCGCCGGCATGGGCCAATACAGGTACATACCGGGTTAAACGTGGTGATACGGCATATGGCATTGCGCGCAACATAAGGGAAGACTCGAGCTTGACCATAGAGCAGGTTGTCCTCGCCCTGTACGATAATAATCCCAAGGCATTCTTCGGCAACAACCCTAATAACTTGCGTGCAGGTAAAATACTTAAAATACCGGAAAGGGAAGTTATTACTAAACGCAGCCGACGCAATGCCAGTCGCAAATTCCGTGCGCATTACGATAGCTGGCAAGAGTACAAGTTGAAACTGGCCAGCGCCAGGCAGCCGGTTTCTCTGGGTGAGCCACTCGCCATCGCGAAGGCCAAGCCTGCAGCAGCCAAAGCTGAAGCCAGGCCCAAGGCTCAAGAGAAAAAGAAAATTGTACCAAAAGCAGCGGATAAACCAAAAGCGCCAGTGGTTGCCAAACCAAAACGCAAGGGCATGCAGATCCCGCCATCCCGCGACGGCAGGAAAGAAGAGTTATTACGTATTGTTCGCGCCAATATCGACAAGAAGAGCCAAACCGCGGGCAAATCTGCCGAGACGGAATCTGCCAAAGGTAAGCAGCAATTGACTGAAAAAGTCGCAACGCTGCAAAGTTCGAAAGAAGGCACCGCAAAACCTGAAGCAGGCGCAAAAGCAGGCAAGTCTGAGGCAACAACACCTCCAGAAAAACGTCTGCTGCAAATGGAGAATGCAGATTTGGCGCAACCCGCCAAGTCGGATGTACCCGTGGCAGCGACCAAGGCCAAGTCGGAACCAAAACCGGAGATCAAGAAGCCAGTAGCGGTTGCCAAAAAACGTAGTAAGCCGGTAAAACGCGTTCCGCCGCCGGTTCACAAAGAGACAAGTATTGTGGACACCGCGATGGGCATGATTGACGACATTCTTGGTAATCAATTTATCCTGACAATTGTCGGAGGCCTGGTGGCCATCGGTGGGGTCATCGGTTTGATCTATGTACGCCGTCGCAGTAAGTCACTATCCGAATTCGAGGAAAGTATTTTAACCAGCGGTGACATCAGTACCGGAGAGGTATCAACCGGTAGTGAAGATATTGAGGGTGATACGGGTAACACTTCCTTCCTCAGTGACTTCAGTCAAGGTGGCATGGGTAATATTGCCACTGATGAAGTTGATCCTATAGCAGAAGCGGATGTGTATCTGGCTTATGGCAGGGATGAGCAGGCGGAAGAAATACTCAAAGATTCAATCATTAAAAGTCCAGCACGGCATGAACTCAAGGAGAAGCTGCTTGAAATCTACGCCCAACGTGGTGACGTAGGCGCGTTTGAGACCCTGGCAGAAGAATTATACGCGGCACTGGAAGGTCATGGTGGCAAGTTATGGGATCGTGTTTCGGGGATGGGTTCAACCCTCAGCCCGGGGAATCCGATGTTCCAGGGTGGAGCACCGGCACCTGTGGCGCAAGGCGCAGATGCACCTGGGGAACCCACCGTACCGGCAATGGATGTCGATCCCGAGCTGGAGATGACCACCCCGGCTACAAAAGCCTCACCCGCTGTTGAAAAGACGCTGGCTATTGATCTCGGCCAAATGCAGGAAGAGGCCATGGCGCCCGAGATCGACCTGGAGGCCGGCGTCAATATGGATTTGTCGGGCAGCGGCACCGAAGATGTCGAGATTGTTTCCGATGATGCGCTTGATGGACTGGAGTTTGATCTCAATATTGATAGCGGTGAAACTGCAGACGCCGCTCCAGCGTCGGCAGAACCGGAAGTGGCATTCGGTGGAGATAGCAGTGCGATAGATTTTGAATCCCCTGCAACGCCGGCGGCAGAACCGGAAGTGGAAATTTCTTTTGACGCTGATGAGCAGTCGGTCGATGCAGGTGTTGACGAAAGTGGCCTATCGGTTGAGGAGGAAGACGAATTTGCAGCGCTCCGACAAAACAAGCCGGAAAACGAACAAACTGACATGAGTATCAGTATTGGTACAGAAACAGGAGCACCTGTTCCGGATGTGGCAGAGATGGATACCAGCCTCGATATATCGGATCTTGCTGACGATAGTAGTCTCGAAATTTCCATGGGTGAGGAATCCACAGGTGATCTGGACGTTGCTGTCGCATCGGAAGTGGAAGAGGTTGCTGCGGCTGGCGGTCAGGATTCCGCGGATCAGTGGGATGAAGCAGCAACGAAACTGGATCTGGCCAAAGCTTATATTGACATGGGCGATGCCGAGGGTGCGCAAAGCATTCTGGAAGAAGTGGCAGTGGAAGGTAATGAGGATCAGAAGCGTCAGGCAGCTGATCTTGCCTCACAGATTGCATAAGAAAAAAAGTAGTTTTTAATTATAATTATTTTGGCGCATATTAATGCGCCTTTTTATTATCTGTTTGATTCGTTAGCCGCGATGCCGGTAAACAGTAAATCTACAAGACAGCGGGTTCTTGCTGTCCGCTGCATGTGTTTCTTCTGACTCCAGTTCCCATTCCCCGGATTTATATTTGGGAAAAACTACATCACCGTCAACTTCAACATCGATATGGGTTATGTATAACTTTTCCGCATAGGGAAGAAAAGACAGATATATTTCAGCACCACCAATAATAAAGGTCTCGTCTTTGTTGTCGATCATTCCCAACACGTCATTGATGGAATGTGCAATTTCACAATTCTCTGCCGAATAGTTTTCATCACGCGTTAAAACAATATTTCTGCGCCCGGGCAGTGCTTTGCCAATATCTTCATAGTTTCGCCGCCCCATCACAATAGCGTGGCCCATTGTGGTGTTTCGGAAATATTTCAGATCGACCGGTAAATGCCAGGGCAAGGTATTATTGTTACCAATAACTCCATTTTTTGCGATGGCAGCGATTATGGAAATCATTAGATAGAATCAGGAAGCAGCTTAAACAGCAACAGGTGCTTTTATATGCGGATACGGGTCATAGTTGGTCAGCGCAATATCATCATAACTAAAATCAAACAACGAGGTGCACTTGGGGTTCAACGTCAGGGTTGGCAGTTTCCTCGGAACGCGGCGCAGTTGTTCACGGGTCTGTTCGAGATGATTTAGATATAAATGCGCGTCGCCCAGCGTGTGAATAAACTCTCCGGCTTTTAGTCCGGTTACCTGTGCGACCATCATTGTTAACAGTGCATAGGAAGCAATGTTGAACGGTACTCCCAGGAATATATCGGCGCTGCGCTGATAGAGTTGACAGGATAATTTGTCGTCTGCCACATAAAACTGGAAAAAGGCATGGCAGGGCGGCAGTGCCATATTTTCCAGTTCGCCGACGTTCCACGCGCTGACAATGATACGTCGCGAATCCGGACAGTTTTTAATTTGATCAACGATTTGAGAAATCTGGTCTATGGTTTTACCGTTGGCTGCTGGCCATGAACGCCATTGCGCCCCGTAGACCGGGCCCAGGTCACCGTTATCATCGGCCCAGTCGTCCCAGATGGTGACACCATTGTCTTTCAGGTATTGGGTGTTGGTATCACCACGGAGAAACCACAGCAGCTCATGAACAATCGAACGCAGGTGCAATTTCTTGGTAGTGACGAGAGGGAAACCCCGCTGGAGGTCGTAACGGGACTGAAACCCAAAAACACTAACGGTGCCCGTGCCTGTCCTGTCTTCTTTATTGACGCCATTTTCCAGAACATGGCGCATCAGGTCTAAATACTGCTGCATGCTCGTTAATCGCCGACGAGTGGTTCAATTCCCCATATCGCGGGGGCTAAGAATCTGTTTAATATCTTGCGTATACGAGTAAAGCGTCCCCTGATAGTGGGAACCCAGTTTTGCAGCGATACACGTATATCGAGTAGCCATTATATCGTTAAAACAGGTTGCAGCGCAGCTACATTGAAATATATTAAGGATATCAGCGTCATCATGGAAAATAGAATGGAAAAATACCTCTTTATGCGGCCGTTTTTGAAATTGCTGGGAACGGGCCCATTCTTTACACGGTTGGTCGCTAGCATGTTGCGCATACTGGCGGCGTTGATTGTGCTTGGTAGCCTGGCGTTGATTTTCAAGGCCGGTAAATTCATGTTTGAACTGCCTGCCAGTGGGTTAATGGGCGGGGTCATGTATGTGCTGTTTTTTATTCTGGCGATCTACGCGGTCGTACATACTCTCATCATTCGCGCCAGGGATATCGAGGCCCAGAAAGAGGAAGATTATTTTATTCTGCCAGTCGCATCCATCCTGACCCGACTTGCCGGTGAGGCCTATGCAGCTTATGTCGCCCTGACCGCAGTTGGCGGTGGTATTTTTGTGTGGTTTACCGGGGAAGCCATTGGCAAAATCATGGACCCCATCCCGTTTCTCTTTCCGACCACGCAAAAACCTAACTTTATGGGCGGTATTGAGCTCATACTGATTGGGGTATTGCTGGCAGCAGGCGCCATTATTGCCAGTTATGTAATTGCTGAGCTCGTTACCGCGCTATCGCGTGCAACTTCCTATCGTCAACCGCGATCCGGTGATTCCACGGGCCCGCGGCACATCGACGAGCACAATACGCACTCACGAATCGGTTAAGCATTGCGGGTGCAGTGGTTGGTCAGGATTTCGTTCGCCGCATGATTGCGCGAAAATCCCTTTCCCAACGGCTGAAGTAAGAAGCGAGCGACTTGTCCGGATAGAAAGAACCCAGTTTTGCGGGATTGGTGGCGAGCAAGATGGTCTCGTCTCCCTCTGCGTAAATGACGATCTTGAGCGGCAAAAAAGGGATTAATGTCGGGTGTTTCCTCGACAGATCTCTGATCTCCTTTATCTTGCCAAAGAAAACTATTCGATATTCTGCAGTTTTGTAGCCACTTTTTGTCAATCCGATATCAACGCGCTGCACGCGAATAAGTTGGTAACCCTGTTTTACCACGGCGTTTTGTAACGCACTCATTGTATAAGAGAAAGTGTTGTTGACCCTGACCATTAACAGTTCCTGAGCAGGTTCTACCGCCGGTGCATCTGTGGCAAATACAGTGAGGGATAGCAAAAGCGTCAACATCAGAGTGTTGGCAACAAACTTCATAGCGTTGCCTCTTCGAGAATATCCAGATAAGTACTGTGCATCTGGTCACACAGTCGTTCCAGTTCGGTATTATTGAACACCACGCTCAAACGCTTGGGATTGACAGACATCACCAATACCTTGCCCTTGTGCTCGACCACGGTGACCCGACAGGGCAGGAACAAACCAACGCGGGGATCAACTTTCAGCGCCTCATTCAGAAAATTGAAACCACAAGAATAAACAATTACCTGTTTCTTGTTTTCTTCTCCCGGAGGAGTCAGACCCTGCTCAAGATACTGAGTGCGAATCAGACGCATATTGGCGCTCAGTATCGCATCGTTCAGGTTTTTGACTGTCTGTTCAACGCTATACCTGGATTCCCTGACAAGAAACGGCGGTTCAGATGCAAATTTATCGTGGGTTGTGTTTTTATTCTGTTTGTCAAAGCTGCGTACGTAGGTAACAACGTTGTTAATATCGTTGTGACTTAATCCCTGTTTCAGAAAGGATATCATCGGTGTACCGGCACGGCCTTTAATCAGGGTATGGCGTATCATTTCATCGCTGGCTGCCGCAAGAAATCCAGGGTTATTCAGTGCAGGCGCAAGTATGGGTAAATCGCGCGGGCGTGAGAACGTGACACCAGTGCCTTTGCCGCCTTCGCCATTGGCGCCATGGCAAGTGGCGCAACGTTGCTGGTACAGCTGTTTTCCTTTCGCGGCGTCTGCCGAGATTGTTCCACGGTTAAAATGCGGTGCCGATTTACCCGTCCAGAAACGCATGTAACGGACGATGGCACTTATTTGTGTCTCGTCCATGGAAGGAAACGAGGGCATGACGCGTCCCGGGCGGCCCTTTTTAATGGAAATGCGGAGATAATCATCATCGACATTATTAATAAAATCGGGCAAGGCCAGGGGCACGCCAACACCGCCTTTACCACCATTTCCATGGCACACGGCACAGTTGTCAGAAAACAGTTGCTTACCTGAGGCCAGCGCCGAGGATGCCTTGGCCAATCCAGTAATCGACATAAACCGGAAAGCGAGAATAAGGCTGACAGCAATCAGCAAAAAAGTGCTCGCAAGGGGTGTTGTCCTGGTGCCCATTATGAATTACAAATGCTCGAACGAAAGTCTGTGTAGTCTATTCGGGGAAATATATCGGCTTATTGATTGAGATCAAAAAGATCAATTGAACAGTTTAATGCGACGATATTTAAAAAACGGGATAAGCAGGACGCCGGCAATGAACCCACCGACGTGCGCGCCCCAGGCGACACCGCCACCACTCGAATCGGTCAGCAGCGAGCTAATCAATTGATAAGCAAACCAGAAACCGAGTACGGCCATTGCCGGCAGTCGCGTTGTATAAATGAAAACAACCAACGGGATCGCAACCAGCACCCGAGCACGGGGGTAAAGTAACAGATAGGCACCCAGAACACCGGATATGGCACCACTGGCGCCAATCATCGGTATAACTGATGACGGGTCAGGCAGCGACTGCGCCAGTGCGGCAGCAAAGCCGCAGATAATGTAGAAAACGATAAACCGGGTGTGGCCCATCGCGTCTTCAACATTGTTTCCGAAGATCCACAGATACAGCATATTGCCAATGAGGTGCATCCAGCCCCCGTGAAGGAACATGGAGGTAAGCAGTGTCAGCTCTGCCGGAATCAGGTAAATATCCGGAGCCAGGGTTTTGCCCTGCAACAGGGTTGCTGGAATGACGCCCAGCGCGTAAACAGCCTTCTGCCCTGCCGGCCCGAGCGACAGCTGCCAGAAAAAAACCAGCACACAGGTAACGATAAATGCTACCGTCAAATACGGAAATATTTTGGTCGGATTGTCGTCGTGAAGTGGAATCAAGTTACGCAGTCACTCCGGGTCGTGGAACCGTTCAGTCGCTTCCAGTGTATTTTCCAGCAGTGTTGCCACTGTCATGGGGCCAACTCCGCCAGGAACCGGGGTGATCCAGGCCGCCCGTTCACTGGCACTTTCAAATTCGACATCGCCTACCAGCGACCCATCAGCCTCACGATTGATACCGATATCGATTACCACTGCCCCTGGCTTGATCCACTCACCCTTGACCACGCCGGGTTTACCCACGGCGACGACGACGATATCTGCCCTGGCGACATGTGCAGCGGTATCTTTGGTAAATCGGTGGCAAAGGGTAACAGTGCAACCCGCCAATAGTAACTCCAGTGCCATGGGTCGCCCGACATGGTTTGATGCACCGACAACGACAGCATCCTGTCCACGAATGGCCTCACCAGTTCCCTCCAGTAGATGCATTACGCCTTTTGGCGTACAGGAGCGCAGTACCGGCATTCGAATCGTCAGTCGGCCGACATTATAAGGGTGGAACCCGTCGACATCTTTGTCGGGTAGAATCGTTTCGATAATGGTCTCGGAATCCACGTGTGCCGGCAAAGGCAACTGCACCAGAATACCATCGACCTCCGGGTTTCCGTTGAGCTTTTGTATCAGCTTGACCAGCTCTTCCTCGGTGGTCGAGTCCGCAAGGTCATAGGAAAAGGACACGATGCCGACTTCACCACAGGCCTTGCGCTTGTTGCGTACGTAGACCGCCGAGGCAGGATCATTACCAACAACGATGACGGCAAGACCCGGTGCGCGCTTACCATCAGTGAGACGTTTATTGATGCGCGCTTTGATCGACGATCGCAATTTGGCAGCGATATTTTTACCGTCGATGATCTGTGCGGTCGCGGTCATATAGTAGTGTGGAGTCGGGATCAGCGCACCTGCGAAAAGAGGCGCAAGTTTCGCACGCCCGAAGGCTTTCGCCAAGAGTGATAGATAGTCACCAGAGGTACCATTGACGCTATAATAGCGGTTGCGTATAGTCGCGCAGCGCCCGGTTTTGCCGACGCGCAAGGGAAACGCGTGATCGCACG
>JAZFSZ010000147.1:0-15346 GCA_036446455.1 Acidiferrobacterales bacterium | reverse complement strand
ACCATGTCGGTATAACTGACAATGCCCACCAATTCCTTTTTTTCGACGACAGGTGCACGCGATAATCCAAATTTATCGAACAATCTGGCGCAGTAACGTATATCCATGTCTGGATCAATTGTCATGACCGGCTTTGACATTATTTCGTAAATATTCACCCGTGCCGGTGCGCGGTCTTTTGCCAATACCTGACGTGCAATATCGGCAATCAGTACGATGCCGTACTCGTCATTATCATGGCGTTTATTGACCAGCAGGCACTTTGTTTCAATATATTTCATTTTTCTCAATGCATCTTCAACACTGGTCAAGCCATCAACAAGATCAAATTTGGTTTTCATGACATCGCGAACGCGCACGATCTTTTCGTCGCTCATAGCTTTTCCTCCACGGCTTCTCTCAGTTCTTTTATCTGGTGAGTTACACCAACGGCATCCTCCACGTCGATCTGAAATGCAATGCCCGTTCCAGGTTTACTGTCAAACTCGCCGATTTCGGAAATGGTTTCAAGAATGTGCCGGCTCAAGTGCTCTTCAACCAGAAACAACAGCATGTCTCTTTGCGTTTCCAGGCTCAACCCAAGGAAAGTCCTGGGTGTATCCAGCCCTTCGCCGCGCGCCTGATTAAGAACAGTGCAGCCGGTGGCACCCGCTTCACGGGCGGCGATCAGAATCGGATCGGTTTTGTGGTCCTCTACGAGAGCGATAAGTAGTTTGAAGTGCATTGTTTACCTCCAGACCGTAACAGATTTATTTGTTTTCACTATCCTCTTGAGATCGATTGGCCTGTTTACGGACTGCCAATAAGCGCGCGCGCCATTGCACGATTTGAGCATAGCCCATGACAGTTATTATAGGAAACAGACAGGCAAAGGCGATCAGCCCGAAGCCATCTACCAGGGGGCTGCGGCCCGGCACGGTGCTGGCCAGGCCCAGACCCAGCGCCATTACCAGTGGCACGGTAACGGTTGAGGTAGCGACGCCGCCCGAGTCGTAGGCCAGCGCCACAATCAGCTTGGGTGCAAACAGGGTTTGAATGATAACGAAAACATAACCGGCAACGATGTAGTAGTGGATCGGTGCGCCGGTCACTATTCGATAGGTTCCCAGGGTGATACCAATGGCAACACCCGCCGCCACGACCAGTCGCAATCCCCAGGTGTTGATGGTGCCACCGGAGACGTTTTGTGCTTTCGTGGCTACGGCGATCAGGGCGGGCTCGGCGATGACAGCAGCGAATCCAATCGTCGCGGCAAAAAGATATACCCACTTGTAGTCTTGCCAGGAGAGCGACTCTGTCGTGACCCCCAGGCCACGCTGGATAAACTCGGGATCAGTCAGCTGTTGCACCATCAGTTTGCCGAGCGGAAACAGGGCCTGTTCCAGGCCAACCAGGAAAAAACCCAAACCCAGCACCACGTACAGGATACCCACCAGAGTGCGCCTGAGATTTGGAATAGGGCGACGAAGTACAAATATCTGGAACCCAAACAGGATAGCCAGTATGGGCAGAACGTCACGCACGGTAACCAGCAAGGTGCTGCCAATTTCCTGCAGATAGAACATCACATCACCATGCCGTAGGCCATGACGAATATCATTGGCGTCAATGAGGCAAAGGCGATCAGGCCAAAACCATCTATCATGGGGTTGCGCCCCTTGATACTCGAGGCCAGGCCGACCCCCAGCGCAGTTACGAGTGGTACGGTAACGGTTGAGGTGGTGACACCGCCCGAATCATAGGCAATACCAATAATCTCTTTGGGTGCAAAGGCGGTCATGATGACCACACCGGTGTAACCGGCAATGATTATGTAGTGGATGGGCCAACCCTTGAGGATGCGGATCACTCCGATGACAATGGCAAATCCCACTGATAACGCCACGGTGAAACGCAGACCCAGGGCATAATTCAGCCGTGCCATCGCATCGGTATCGATGGCCCCGGCTTCGGCGGCAACATCAGCCGCTTTGCCAGCGACAGCGATCAGCGCCGGTTCGGCGATGGTGGTGCCAAATCCAAGCGAAAACGCAAAAATGAGCAGCCATACCAAGCTGCCTTTACGTGCAAAGCCATAAGCCATCGCTTCGCCAATGGGAAACAGGCCCATTTCAAGTCCGCGAATAAAAAGTGCCAGGCCGATGACAACAAGCAGGGTACCGCCCAGTAGCTGGGGTAGATTGGGAAAAGGTTGGCGCAGTATCAGATACTGGAAAATAGCGATAACAAAGATAATGGGCAGCAGATCGCGCACACTTTCGTATAACTGCCTGATTACACCGGTCAGTGCCGTTTCCAAATCTCAGTATTCCTTGCCGTTCTAGCAGACCTTACCTCATGTGACGCAGGCTGTTAACAAGGATTCAACAGACAAGCACGGTGTTGAACGCGGACAAGACTGTCAACAGGGCAAGAAATGGAATGATATATCGGGAATGAAAGAGTTTATTCGAGGAAAATGATACCAAATCCATCCGGGGCAACGCGCACCACTTTGGCTCGTACTACAATAGTTTCACCACCAACTTCCATGGGGGAGATCTCCACAAACACTTCTGCTCCCATTGCTGGAATTGGTGAATTACCTTTTTGCAGAAATGCGCCACCGTCGCTCAAATCTTTGGTCTTGAGAACAGTCTGATGACCATCCAGTGACACTGTGGTGGTGACTTCCACCTCGCGGCGGGTGTATTTGCGACGCTCATGCTTATTCGACATTGGATCTATGCAGCAGGATTTTGTTTCGCGATGAATACCCTGTTAAGTCTAGCTTGGTAGCAACGCAACACAAGCCGGCAGTCAAATTTCCATGCCGGATCCGGCTCGCCTAGGCCCCCTGGGGATTATCGATTAAAGGCAGGTAGTCCGTTGGCAGTATGCCGTATTCGCCGGCGGGAATGACCTTTTTGATTTCAGGCGCACCTTTGGGATTGTTGACGGCCTCTTGCATGAGGTCGATTACTTTTACCGTCTTAAATTTCTGTTTTTCCCCATTCAGAATGAGTACCACCCGTGGTTTTAATCGGCGTTCACGATTAACCGTGGCTACCACACCAATGGCACCGGTCGATAATTCAACCAGGCTGCCAATGGGATAAACACCCATACACTGGATAAACTGCTCAATCAGGCCTGGATGGAACGCAGAGGTACGCCACTGGTACATCTTTGATAAGGCGTCATATGAGGTCATGCCTTTGTGATAAGTTCGATCACTGGTAATAGCATCGTAGCAGTCAACGACGCCCCCAATCATGCCAAACGCTCCAATAGAGTCGCCTTTAATCCCACTGGCATAACCACCACCGCCATAACGCTCATGGTGATTTGCTGCAACCTGAATAGATATTGGCGATATGCCGTGTGATTTCTCCAGCACCGCGACACCAAGAGGCACGTGAGTCTTGACGATTTCGAACTCTTTCTCAGTCAGTTTACCGTTTTTATTGAGAATTTCTGCCGGGACTTTCATTTTGCCGACATCGTGAAGTAGAGCGCCCACTCCCAGCAGGTTCAGCTCTTCACGGGTCATATCCAGGTGGCGGCCAAAGGTCAGCGCAAGAATACAGACCCGGACGCTGTGCAAAGCAGTATATTCATCGGCGATTTTAAGCTGACACAGCACGCCCATGGCGTCGGGATTACTAATGATGCTTTCCACCAATTCGGCAATGACAGCTTTGGCCGCGGCGCTGTCAATCGTACGGCCCAGTCGCACATCCTCCAGAGTGTTATAAAGTACATTTCGGGTAGCGCTTTCTATTTCACGGGCCCGGGGTAATTCCTCTTCAAGCGTTGTCTTGTCGGATTGCCAGCGCTTCCGGGTAGGGGGTCCCGCCAGCACATCGGTCAATTCAGGTGTTGTTTCAATATCGGAATCTGACGCGCTCTTGAGTTTGATACCGGGCTGGGCAGCCGGTTGGGACTGTTTGTTCTCCGGTGTGTAATCTGTATCGATGATGACATATTTACACAGGTTTTTCAGGTCGGAGAGTGTTGCATCATCCATAACCTCAAACCCCTGAAACAGAAAATTTGTTTCCATCCAGGGCCGGTCCAGCCTGGATACATACATGCCCATCTCGAGATCGCATATGTCGATTTTCTTTTTCATCTTAGCAAGCCTGCCCCGAAACCTGTCACAAGATATCACGCTTTCTGTCAGCGAGATTTACCCAGGTTTATTCCCTATTTGTTGTAATACAATGCCGCTACCCCTGCGGTCGCACCCGAGGGCCATAATACAATAGTTTACTGAATATATTATCTCAAGAAAGAAGGTGGCTCAGGGACCGGTCTTTTTCACCAGTCCATCCGCTGACCAGGGCACCAGCGCATCATCGAGTTCGTTGAAATTCCAGTGTTTATGATCCATGAGATGGCTCAGCCGGATATTTCCCACTGCGTTCAGAATGTTTCCTGGTACCTTAGCATTGTTTTCCGCCAACCCGCGGATCAGGTCTTTCACTCTGGTGCGGCTCGTATTTTTCTGTGAGCCGCAAAGATTGCACGGGATAATCGGATAGTGTTGTTCTTCTGCGTAGGCAATGATGTCGGCCTCCTGACAATAGGCCATCGGTCGAATGACAATGTGGTGTTTGTCATCAGTCAGGTATTTCGGTGGCATGGATCTCACTTCCCCGTTATAAAGGATGGACATGAGCAAGCTTTCAATAAGGTCATCGCGATGGTGGCCCAGAGCCACTTTGTTGAAACCATTGTTCTTGGCGTAACGGTAAATGTGGCCGCGGCGAAGACGTGAACATAACGAGCAATAGGTCTTGCCTTCCGGTATTTTGTCCATTACCACGGAGTAAGTGTCACGGTGCAGAATCTCATACGCATATCCTTTGTGCTCCAGCCAGGCTCGCATGGCACGGTCGTCCCAGCCCGGCTGTGTCTGGTCCAGCGTCAGCGCAAAGAGATCAAATTTTTTATTGCTGCGCATCCTGAGCAGGTGGAGTAGGCGCAGAAGAGTAAAGGAGTCTTTGCCGCCTGACAGGCAAACCAGCACACGGTCGCTATCGCTGATCATGTTGTAATCTGCAATGGCGCGGCCGGTGTGGTGCAGCAGTTTCGTTTCGATACGAGACACGAGATTTCCCCTGTTTCAGACACCTATTTTCGTTGAAAGGGAGGAGTAATTCCACTAGCGCGCGGCCAGTTTCAGGATTCCAAAGATAAAAGAAAAGAGAGCCGGGTAAAGTGAATACGAAAATATGGAGCGAGTGATTATTGTACTGCGGCTTGTGGTCAATTTCAGGGCTTACGGTGCTCTACTTGGTGGGCAGGACTGGTGCAAACAAAGGACGAGGCGTCCTCCCGCCGTCAGAGAATTTTGCAGAAATACTGGCACGGATGTACCTGTGGCCGTTGGTATGAAGACGAGTCAGGCATATGGCGGCGAGTCCGACACACTCGCGACCAGAAAGGGGATGATTAATCAGGTGTCATTACCTGGCTGGAGCATATTAAGCAGATTGACGCGTTCTTCATCGCTCAAGCCAATACTGTCCATGAGTTCCGCACTCTGCGGGAACCCGTAACCGCACTTACATTTTTTTGCGGCAACAGAAACAATGGCCGTGCAATTCGGACACTCTTTCTCATTCGTGTGGGTGGCAGTTTTTGTGTTCGTCAAAATGAGTGCAATGTTGTCAGAGATAGCGCTGTCATTCTTGCTCGAGCTTTTCTGCCTGGGTGCGCTGGCGTGGTCAGCGTGGGTAGCAATCCCGACGCTGGTATTGAGTGCTGAAGTAGCAGCCGCTATTTCCTTTTCAATCGATGATTGCGCCTGACGAACACGCGTAGCAGCCGCTTCTGCTTCTCTCGCCATTTTCTTTTTCATCTTGGGCGGAGGGGATGTCCGATTTGATGCGCGCAATGCCAGTTTATCGGCGGACGCTTTAGCTGCCGCTTCGGCTTGCAGTTTTTGCTGACGTGTTTTTTCTGCCTTTTTGGTCGCCGTCAGCCTTTTTTGTTCCTGCTTATTCTTATTCGCGGCGGCTTCTTCTTTTACTTTTATGGATTTATGCCTGGTGCGCTCTTTTGCCTTTTCCCACGCGCTTTTTTGTTCCTTGTGTTCCAGTACCTGGGTTTTTTTCGCTTCCTTGCGCAATTCCAGTACGAGTTTCATCTGCTCATGGTACTCAACCTTGGCGACGTGATATTCATCGTTGGCTGACTTGGCTACCGCCGCTTTATTGGCGTCTTTGGGGGAGTGGGCCTGATCATTAATGGCGACCTCGGCAGATTCTTTGGCCTGACTCATGCGGGCCTGAAGGTATTCGGCATAGACCTGGGCTTCTTGTTCGGCTATTTCCAGTGCACGATAGGAGCCTGTTGTCGCCGATGCCTCGAAGACATACCCGCACTGACAGTGCGTCACCTCTACCGGATTATCACCCGCACAGCGTGGGCAGATTTTGCTAAAAATGCTCATATAAAGCCCTGATGAACCACAACCCAAATACCCTCACCATTGTAGATAACACACCTGATCCCGGAACCACACATGCACCGGATGATCCGGTCAACATGGCAGACAAACGGATGGCGACGGATGCGAACGAAAATCTACCAATTTCACAGTGCCTATTGTGTTGCTGGCCCCGGGTCGGGGTAAACTGATTCCCCATTTGCATGATATCAACGTAATAGTGTATCAAACAGCTCATTACGAATGGCAATGAGCAGCAAGATCGTTTCAGCGAGATTATTGTTTAAGTATGGGAAATAAACCCAGGATATTTTTCTCTGATGCCGAATGGCGCCAACGACTGACTCCGGATCAGTACGCAATCTGTCGGCAGAAGGGTACTGAGCGTGCATTTTCCGGCCAATATGT
Source organism: Acidiferrobacterales bacterium (assembly GCA_036446455.1). GTDB lineage: Bacteria > Pseudomonadota > Gammaproteobacteria > Acidiferrobacterales > JAJDNE01 > JAZFSZ01. Next base: position 8,499 of record JAZFSZ010000147.1, on the reverse strand, counting down.
CGATAACAAGGCGCCGGGGAACTACTACTGTGTGGCGTGCGGAGAGCGTCTTTTCAGCTCCAGTGCCAAGTATGACTCTGGCACTGGTTGGCCCAGTTTTTATGCGGCGCGAAACGAGGATGTGGTGGCAGAGCAAAACGATCTCAGTCATGGGATAGGCCGTACCGAGATCTTCTGTGCGCGATGCGACTCTCACCTCGGGCATGTATTTGATGATGGTCCGCCGCCGACTGGTTTGCGTTATTGCGTCAATTCCATGTCGCTGGAATTTAAAGCAGAAGACGACGCATGAGCTCAGCCAATCAATACCAGGGCGACAGTCGTGGGCATACAATACAAACGGTGGAGGCCGACGGTGGCCAGATCGTGCTGGAAGACGGTTCGCGTTGGCAGGTCTATGAGGGGTTTGTCGGTAAGACCAGCTTGTGGCGGGCCAATGAGATGATTACGGTGACCAAAAACCGGGATGAGCTATTTCCCTATCGCCTGGTCAACGTCCACAAAAACGAGTCTGTCGAGGTCAGGCTATTGTAGTGTTTTCGGATCACATTTTATTCATCTCCCAACAAATAATTGAATCGCGATTCGAACGCCTTGTTCCTGATTTGCTCAGCCTGCTCCTTGCTGTCCAGCAAAGGTGACTCAACCCACTCATTGGAATTGTCATCAAATACTGCAAACCGCCAGCATCGGCCAACTTTATATACCTTACCCACGTCCTTATTGGCCTGTTCCAGTGCATCAAGTCGACCTATGCTCTGGGTTGCCTGACCCGTGTTTTGCGGCGGTACCCGCTCCTCGATAATTTCTGTGTTCATGACCTCACCGCCCGTATCGATTACAATTTCGGAGACAGTCGGTACACGGTCAAGTATGAACCCCAGCATAAGTAGTTTCAGATTATCATTGTGGGTGCCAATGGCATCCAGCACCCTGTCCGCGGCAATCTGGCACCGCTGCAACTTATCCGGTTTTTCAACGTAATCAGCTCCCATTTGCCAACCGCGGTCCATGTCGTTGTCCATTTTGTCGAAAAAAGACTTGCCGCCAGTCAGAATATGATCTGGTACATCAACCACTTTTGATTGATCACCAATTGTAACTTTGATTTTCATGACCTGCCTGTATAGATTGGCTGGATTCCGGCGCGATTCATGCCGGTTTGAAAAGAGATCGAGTTTAGTGCCTGGGCATAAGCAGGGAAAGACCAAGACCATGTTGAAATTGCTGTTTATTATCGAACAAGGGGGTGTCCCGGTCTATGCCGACGAGTATGCCCGGGCGGGATTTGACGTCAGCGTGGTGCAATCAATGCGCAAGGCCCTGGCGAAACTGAAGTCGGATACACCCGACATCATTTGCACGGAGCTCAATTACGATCCCAGTTTTCGCGACCGTGTCAGTAATCTGGAACCTTTGCTAGCGAAACTACAGAGCACCAGCCCAAATACCCGGGTAATAGTCTTTCTGGAACCGGAGCACCGTCCGAATCTGGAACGCCTACAGGAGCGATTCGAGGTGTTTGATGCCCTCTATTATCCATTGCAAATGGAGAGCATCCTCACCAGTCTCAAGAAAGCTGCGTCAATAATTAAAGATATACCAGTTGTTTGAACGCCAGAATAATTGGCTGGCCGAAGCGTCGCCTACAGATAAAGGCGAATCGCTCAATCTAACAGGGAATCGATAATATGCAGCAGAGTAGGCCCCGGTGGTTTGACAATAAAGTCAGATGCGCCCTGACGTTTCGCCCAGACTTTGTCCGTTTCCTGGTCTTTTGTCGTCAGAATTACGACCGGTATATCCTTGGTTTCCGGGTTAGTCGTTATCTTCCGTGTGGCCTCAAATCCACTGATACCGGGCATCACCAGGTCCATGAAAATCAATTCCGGTTTCTCGCTGCCCGCCTTTTCAACAGCTTCTACCCCGTTTGTTGCCAGTATGACCTCATGTCCTCCCGCTTCCAGGACCTTTTTTGTTGCAGCCAACATGGTCGAAGAATTATCAACTACCAAAATTCGTGCCATCGTGCGGAACCCCAATTATTGCTCTTCTAGTAATCCTAACAATTCCGCGGGCATTGTAAACTCATCAGGCTGGACTGTGAGGGGAGTCGGTTCTAGTCTTGTGGTATAGGGTTAATTAGACACCGCTCCCAATTCGAAAATGTGTCCGATCTGTTGATTTGGAGGCAACCATGCAGATTGATATTCATGGTAAGACCATCGAAACCAATGTGCAGGGCTTCTTGATGGAGAGGCGCGACTGGAACGAGGACTTCGCCAGTGAGATTGCTCGACGAGACGGTTTAGAGCTCTTTACTGATCATTGGGAACTGATTTGGTATTTTCGAGACTACTTTGAAGAGAACCAAAGGAACCCGACTATGCATAACATGGTTCGGTCGTTGGGAAAATCCAGAGGGGAGCATTTTCACGATCAAAAAAAATACGAAAAACATATTTATTCTCTTTTTCCGACAGACCCGATACATGAATTGTGTAAATTGGCGGGCCTGCCCATGCCGCCACCAGACACCTGAGGTGATAAACTAAATCAGCGCCAGTGTAATCCATCAGGTCCATTCAGCCAGGCAGACGCATTCAGTATTTTATTACCGTGGCCGTCAGGAATCTGCTGCAGAAAGCTGGGCACCGTACGGCGTATGACCGTGTGACTCTATTTCTTTAATGTATCACGGGCCGCCGCAACACGCTGTTGAAAAATGGCGATCTCGCTATCCATGCCGAGATTGAATTTTGTGTTACAGAATTTGAGTAGCGGTAGAAATCGCAGCACCAGCGCCAGTGAGTGTGGCGCAATGACGTTGCTGTTCAGTTTTGCCAGTATTTTCATACCGGTGTCGATATGGGTTACGGCGCTGGTCAGACTTCCCTCGTCCGCGTTGGGCATCACTACTTCCTTGACTGCCTGGGCCTGGTTTTCCACCTCTTCGACTGATTCGCGGTAGTCTTTTAGCTGCGCCTTGGTACATTCCAGAAGCTGCTTGTTATCAAACGGTTTAAGAACAAAATCGTTCGCACCACAGGCATAGGCGCGTTCGCGAGTAATATCATCTTCGGCGCCGGTAATGACAATAATCGGGATATCTCTCAGTCCGGCGTCGTCTTCAGCGCGAATCTTGCAGATAAAGGTATAACCATCCATTTCCGGCATTTGAATGTCACTGATAACGAGTTCAATACGGCTGTTGTGGCGCAAAATCTGCCAGGCTGCTGCGCCATTTTCAGCTTCAATGAGATTAAAGTAGGGAGAGAGAAACTTGACTATGGTGCGACGGACAACGCGTGAATCGTCGACAATTAGTATATACGGTTTTTTATCTGCCAATATCTTTCCACAACGGGGTTCTACTTTGTTTAATATAGCAGTATATTTAACAATTCAAGTGTAAATTAAGCGTGTCACAGATATTTTTGGCTGTCCACAGTGTATCTGGCTGCCGGTGTGTTTCTGGCTGCCGGTGTGTTTCTGTTGTATGGGTGCGTGATCACCATGGCGATGATGGCAGTATTGCAGTTTCCATATCGATTATGTAAGACAGCCTTCCGTTACCTGCTGGAGATGCCGGTGGGCGCAGCTATTAAGAAGAATAGGCAAGTTTTGTGCGTAGTTTTCTAACTATTATTTCTGTTTCAATCGTATTACTTATCACCTTTGCTGCCGAGGCGGGCACCGGTGCCACACGCATGGCGCGAACCGGTGTGGACACTTTGATGCGTCTGGAGTTTGACGAGGCCACGCGTGTGTTCAAGCGTCTGGGTTCTCGATATCCGGATTACCCCCTGCTCGGTTTTTTGCATGCCAGCGTTTATTGGGTAAAGGCCGAGGCCAGTCAGGGAGGCGAAAGAAAACCGGCGTGGAAGGAGGCATCTGCCCAATTAGCCAAAGCCATAAAAATTGCCACACAAGGCATTGAGAAAAACCCGGATAACTATTTATGGAAACTGAATCTGGGGATGACAAGCTTTTTTGCCGGTCGCGCCGAATTGGAGCGCAAGCACACGTTTAAGGCCATTCGCCATGCAAAAAAGGGCAGAGATATATTGCGTGACCTGATCAAGGAGCGGCCGCGCACCGAGGATGCCTATTTTGTGCTGGGGATGTATGAATATCTGGCAGGGTCGGTGCCCAAAGGTTTGCGCTGGCTTGCTTACATACTGGGTGTCAGCGGAGATCGCGACCTGGGGATTCAGTACCTTGAACGTGCCACGGCCCGGGCCGAGGTTATGGCGCCCGAGGCGGCTCGTATGTTGCTGGCGGCTGCGGCAGTGCAGCCGGAATACAATAATTCATGTCATTATCTTCCTCTGGCTCGAGACACGCGAACAAAATATCCGCAGAATCCACACTATTCTGCTGCGCTACAATTGATACTGGCCCACTGCGGTTATCCCAAAGAATCGCTGGCGGAAAATAAACGCGCCTTCAGAGTCTATCCAGAGCGCTTTCCCGATATAACGGGTGTTCTCGATCTGGTTAGGCTACAGGTCTATCCGGCGATGGGTGCGCTGGATGAAATCGAGAAACTTGCGCCTGTATTTAAAAACAAAGATTACTATCATTGGTATCTTGCCAAAGCACAAGCCTATGACGTGATCGGAAATCGCAAAAAAGCAGTAACTATGTATCGTAAGATAGAAACTGCGGGTGATGATCCAGATAATTCAATCTTTCAAGATCCACCACCTGACCTCGTTTATGAAAAGGCGTTGATATATCTCAAACAGCCATACGGTCGTCTTGAACCGGTAGAAGTTGACAACAATTCAACGTTGTCGCTCAATGAGCCCGGCAAGACCCAGGACAAGCGACTCACGTCTGATGCCATTGGTTGGTAACAATTGTCACAAGAGTTTTCCCTTCTGTTGTAACAGGCGTCGTCGTTCATGGTTGCCCGGGCGGCCATGGGTGCGCCGTATCAATTGATTGGTAGTTTGATCCTGTTCGGCACGTTGCTGGCGTAAATTCTGGCGCTCACCGGTTTCTTCATACAGCTCTTTTGCCCTGGCTGGTGGACCACGAGTGGCGGATAATGATTGCACCAACACTGTAAACGCGATCGAGATTTTGTTGATCTCGATTCGATCACTGGGGGTGACCGCGTGCGCCAGTTTGTCCGCGCACCGTTAAGTTTTTCCTTGCCGCCTCTCACTTCTTTCGACGCGAGTGCACGCGTTTTGTGCAAGTGTGCAGCGCAGAGCCACTTATCCAGTCTTTGCGAATAAGGCATATAATTATTGATGCTAATGAGAATAGATTCGGTTAACCGATATTACAATTCTTATGCAGCATCTTGTGGTCATTGAGCCATACTATCAGCGAAAGAGGTGAATCAAGGAGGCCCAATGGTAAAAGTACAACGTCTTGCTGTTTCAGATCGACGGGAAAAACCGCGCAAGCAGATTCAGCATATTTTCAAGCTAAGCCATCCCGTTGTAGGCGAATGGGAATGTGAGATACACGACCTGAGTTTGAGCGGTACCTTTGTGGAAGGCAGGTTTACCGATATTGTTCCCGGAGACACCATTAAATTGGCATTTACAGCTGATACGGGTGCGCGCATAGAGTATCGATTTAGTTCCACCGTTATTCGAGTTGCCGCAGAAGGGGTTGGGCTTAAATTCCTTAGTTTAAATATGGATACTTATGGTGCTTTGCTTGATTTGACCCTTCAGGGTTGAGATTCCGGGATATCACTTCACATTCAGTTAGTTCAGGCCCATTCAACTGCAGGGTAACTCAAGAAATTGTGTCTCCCGTAGTCTATATTTGGGTTAGAGAAAGATTTTATTTAGTTACCCAGGTACCCAGGGAGGGGTGAGGAGGGGTGGACATGGAAGAGGTGAATGTGACGCGGGAATCCGAGCGTCGGGATAATCCGCGCATCAGGATCACCCGGCCGGTTGTTCTGTATCATGCTAAATTTGGCGCTGAAGCAGGCCTGATCAGGGATATAAGCCTCGATGGTGCCTTTGTGGAATCCGATTGGAAGAATCTGCCAACTTTTACTGCGGTGGAGCTGACCGTGACTTTGCGCACCGGTGAGCAACGGATAATCAAGGAGTATCGACTTCCAGCAGTTGTAGCACGCCGCACCGAGAACGGGTTCGGCCTGAAGTTCGACCACCTGGACATGGAGGCCTACAGCGCACTTCTGGAATTGTTGTACAGCAACTAATTTTCATTTGTTCGGAGATTCGTCGCACTCGCAATGATGCGAGCCAGGTAGTTTAATCGCATCATGAATCAGCGTCAGGTAACTCTCCTTCGTACCATTTTGGCTCAACCTACGGCACCTTTCCGCGAAGATTTTGTGGCGGACGCGGCCGTGCGTGCGTTGAGCCGGTATCACATCCCTCATTTCCTCGACCCGATTGGCAATATTGTTGTCGGCGTAAAATCGGCAATGGCGTATCGAGGGCTACTACGTGATCGCGATGCGGAACCGGTACGTGTTCTGGCGGCACACATGGATCACCCGGGTTTCCATGGCATTAAATGGTTGTCCAATAATCGTTTGCAGGTTAAATGGTTTGGTGGGTCGCCAGTCAAGCACCTAAACGGCGCGCGCATCTGGTTGGCCAATACCAATGGTATGATCGGTCATGGCAGGATGCAGGCCGCCAAGTTGCATTCGTCGAAGCGACATCTGTTATCTGCAGAAATCCAGTTTGATAATACGATCCAGGTCCGGGATTCCCGGGCCAGCGAGGTCTTTGGCGGTTTTTCGTTCCGTAAACCGGTGTGGCAGAGCGGCAAGCGACTCTATACCAAGGCAGCCGATGATCTGGTGGGTGTGTTTGCCATTGTCGAGACCGCCATCGCCACTTTTCGTAGCAAGCCGAAGTTACCACCACCGTTTATTGGACTGCTGACGCGGGCAGAAGAAGTCGGCTTTGTCGGTGCCATTGCGCACTTCGAGCTAGCGTGGCTTACCAAAGCAAAACGTCCTTATGTTTTTGTTAGTTTGGAGGCATCACGCACTTTGCCGGGTGCGGTGCTGGGTAAGGGCCCTGTTGTACGCCTCGGGGACCGGCGCACGGTATACGAATCAAGCTACCTGAAATTGCTGATTGACCTGGCGCAGAAAGTGCTGCCGGGGCGACATCAGCAACGCATTATGGATGGTGGTACCTGCGAGGCAGCGGCCGCCACCATCTGGAACATTCCTGCAATCGGTATCACGTTGCCACTGGCAAATTATCACAATCAGGGTTTTGAGGGCGGACCGGATTGTCCCAAGCCAGATGGTCCGGCACCGGAGTCTGTGCACATGGATGATATCGACGGCCTGTTGAAGCTATGCCGCGCGTTGGCGAAACCGGGACTAAAATGGCGCGAGCCCTGGAAAAAGCAACAACTAGCCCTCATAAAGAATGCCAGATCATACCAACGTTATCTCTGAATGAATTCACACGAGTATCAAAAATCACCCTACGAAAGACTGGGTGGAGAGGAAGTGTTGCGTCGCCTGGTACGGCGTTTCTATGAACTGATGGACAGCCTGCCACAGGCGCAGGGCATTCGGAACCTGCATGCAAAAGACTTGTCGGTTTCGGTGGAAAAGTTGTTTATGTTTCTATCCGGATGGCTCGGCGGGCCGTCGCTTTATGCAGAGAAATACGGGCATCCCCGTTTGCGCGCGCGCCATCTACCGGCGCCTATCGGCGCGGAAGAGCGTGACCAGTGGTTGCTCTGCATGAATCGGGCAATGGAAGATCTGCAAATCGAGCTGAAACTTCGCAACCAGCTAACCGGTGCGTTTGCCCGTACGGCGGACCACATGAGAAATAAAGATGTCGATCAAATTCAATAAAAAATCCGTTATTACCAACATAGTCTGGGTCGTGGTATTTGCGCTGGTGTTCTTTGGCGTGCGATATTACCAGCAGGCCGAGATGCCAAAAGGAATCGCACCGCCAGTTGTTGGTATTACACTTGATGGCCAAGGAGTTTCGCTGGAAAAATCAGCGAAACCGGTGCTGCTTCATTTCTGGGCGACCTGGTGCAAAATTTGCGAGTGGGAGCAGGGGACTATTGAGTCGCTGGCAAAGGACTATGCGGTGATCTCGATCGCCATCCAGTCGGGTGACAATGAAAAAGTGAAAAATTATATTAAAGAGCGCGGCATATCTTTTCCTGTTATCAATGATACCTTCGGTCAATTCGCCATGGATTATGGCGTGCGTGGTGTGCCAAGTAGTTTTGTTATTGATAAAAATGGTGTCATTAGGGCGGTGGAGGTGGGGTATACGTCAGAGATTGGGTTACGTTTGCGGCTTTGGTGGGCAAGCCTGACGTCTTGATTTAGTTTTTCTTCCTTCTCCCTCCGGGAGAAGGTTAGGATGAGGGATTATTATATGTCGCTCCGCGACTTCTAATCGGGTTCTCGCACCCGAAGGCGAGGTACTTTTCTCTTGCTTGTCCAAGAGAAAAGTACCCAAAAGACGACGAACACGACTGCATGGATGCAGG
>JAZFSZ010000146.1:0-10182 GCA_036446455.1 Acidiferrobacterales bacterium | reverse complement strand
ACGTCGACGCGCAACGTTCACCTGGCTGTAAGCGGTCGGCATTCATGGCCAGGCACATTGAACAAGCCGGTTCACGCCACTCGAATCCGGCATCGATAAACACCTTGTCCAGCCCTTCTGCCTCGGCCTGCATTTTCACCGGGCCGGACCCGGGTACGACCATAGCGAGCTTGATGCTATTGGCGACCTTTCGGCCCTTTGCGATTGCTGCTGCTGCACGAAGATCTTCGATGCGCGCATTGGTGCAGGAGCCGATAAAAACCGTATCGGGCCGGATATCGGTAATTGCCATACCGGCCTCGAGCCCCATGTATTCAAGCGCCCGCACCATGCCTTCTCGCTTGACCGGATCTGATTCACTGGCCGGGTCGGGCACCTTGTCTCCAACCGGCACACCCATTTCCGGTGACGTGCCCCAGGTCACAAACGGCGCAATGTCAGCGGCATTGATTTCAATGACGTGATCAAATTCAGCATTGGCATCCGAGTGCAGATCACGCCAGGCGGCAACTGCTTGATCCCACATTGCCGCGACCGGTGCAAACAGCCGACCCTTCACATAGTCGATGGTGGTGGCGTCCACTGCCACGAATCCAGCACGGGCACCCGCCTCGATTGCCATGTTACAGACGGTCATGCGTCCCTCCATGGAAAGCGAGCGAATCGCGCTGCCACCAAACTCGATGGCGTAACCGGTTCCGCCGGCCGTACCTATTTTCGCAATGATCGCCAGGATGACATCCTTGGCAGTCACGCCTCTGCCAAGCTCGCCGTTGACGCGCACCAGCATGCTTTTGGATTTCTTCTGGATCAAACACTGGGTGGCGAGCACGTGCTCGACCTCCGATGTGCCAATACCGAAAGCGAGCGCGCCAAAGGCACCATGAGTCGATGTGTGGGAATCGCCACAAACCACGGTCATGCCGGGCAGTGTCGCCCCCTGCTCCGGGCCGATCACATGCACAATACCCTGACGCGGATCGTTTATATCAAATTCGGTGATGCCGAACTCGGCGCAGTTCTGATCGAGGGTTTCCACCTGCAGACGCGAAACAGGATCGGCAATACCCTGATCGCGGTTGGTAGTCGGCACATTGTGGTCGGGCACGGCCAGACTGGTGTCAGCGCGACGCGCTGTTCTTCCGGCCAAACGCAAACCCTCAAAGGCCTGCGGGCTGGTGACCTCATGAACGAGGTGTCGATCGATATACAGAAGACAGGTGCCATCCTCATCACAGCGAACGATGTGCTCGTCCCAAAGCTTGTCATAGAGTGTTTTTGCGTCCATTTTTGGTTTCCCGCAAATTGGCTTTTGATTGCATGAATCTTACAAGAGGGTTATAAATAACTCTAATTCATCTTTTTCATAGATATCATTACTAATAGTTATGGATATCCCTTCGATTCAGGCCTTTTTGGCCGTCACTGAAACCGGCTCTTTTTCCAGGGCGGCTGAACAGATTTTTATTACCCAGCCAGCGGTCAGCAAGCGAATTTCGTCGTTGGAGGCAACGCTGGGCGTGGCCTTGTTTGATCGCATAGGTCGCACTGTGCAGCTCACCGATGCCGGCCGTGCCCTGCAGGAGAAGGCGTATCGCATTATCTCCGAGGTCGAGGATGTCGAGCGCCTCATCCGCAATATGTCCGGGGAGGTCGGTGGCCACCTGCGCATGGCAGCAAGCCACCATATTGGCTTGCATCGCCTGCCCCAGCCATTGCAGCAATTTCACAACCAGCACCCCACCGTGGCGCTGGAAATGCAATTTATGGATTCGGAGGGCGCCTGTCGCGCGGTGGAGCACGGTGACATCGAACTGGCGGTGGTCACTCTGCCGAAAACTGCGGCGGCGGCACTTGATCTAATCCATGTCTGGGACGATCCGCTGGAAATCATCGTTGGCAAAAACCATGCCCTGGCACAGGAAAAAGTGACCAGTATTATTTCCCTGTTGAATTACCCGGCCATATTGCCAGGCCAGGGTACCTATACCCGGGAGATCATTCTATCCGCCTTGAGCGCAGTACGCGACGGCATCCAGGTTGGCATGGCGACCAATTACATGGAGGTGCTGAAAATGCTGGCATCAATTGGTTTTGGCTGGAGCGCACTGCCACATACCCTTATTGACGAATCCCTGTTTGTGGTCCACATTAATAACATCACCATCAGTCGCTCGCTTGGCATAGTCGTTCACCGGGAACGCACCTTGTCCAATGCCGCCAAGGCAATGATTGACACCATAAGACAGCACACATGACGTTTAAGCAGCTAATTGAATACCTCGAAAATCAACTGGGATATCACCAGATGCCGGTCGATCCTCGTGCGCAAGGACTGCGAGATCTGTTTGAGAGCTGCCCATTGCACGATCGCCTTACCAAGCAGCTTGCTCGTGGTATTTTCAAGCGCAACAGGTGCCAGCGCGTAAGCGATCCAGTGTATCAGGACAAAACGGAAGCCGTGTTAACAGAAATTCGTAACTACGTTCATCAGGGAAAAGACACCGATATCGACCGATTCAATTATATCGAAGATTTTTGCCAGGCGGTTCACGAGTTTTTTACCGCCGGCAATGCGCCGCAAAATGAAACGACACCCAGCTCTGCCGATACCCCTGTCAGCGCACAAATTATCGATTTTGACCGCTACCGCCTGCGCAAACTCAGGTGGCGGGCTTAAACAGGCAACCCCCCGCAAACTTACGCTGGAATTGCGACCACGTGCCTGACACCCTTCAGGCTGGAAATTTCCTTGAGTTCACTCATCGGCACATTCAGGAAATCTGCTATCGCGTAAATATGATATTTGTATTTCTTCAAAATGACCGCAATCTCATCGACAGAATCACCCAGGTGACTGTGTAGCTCGCAAATAATAATCGGCGGATTTTTTGCAAATATATTTGCCATCCCCGACAACACCAACACCTCATTTCCTTCTACGTCTATTTTCATGATATCGGGCAACTGGTAATTTTCATCGTCAACCAGCTTATCCAGAGTTACAGTTTTTACTTCAATTATGTTGTCAGTGGGATTATATTTTGCGTTGTCGCTAATCAGCCTGCCTGAGAATGCACCGCCCCTTCTGTCAAACATGGCAGTATTAACCTTATCCCCGACAGCCCTCGTATCAAGTGTGATATTTTCTGCCGCGACTTTTGCTATAGAATGTCCGAGACACTCACGATTATTGGGTTCAGGCTCGAAGGCGTAGACATGACCTTGCGGCCCCACTAAAGACAGGAACAAAAAAGAAAATATTCCTACATTTGCACCGATGTCATATGCTGTAAATCCAGGCCGCGTCAAGCGCGTGATCGCCCGCCGCACATCCGATTCGTAACCTGCCAAGCTGCCATTCATTACCAGGTTAGAGTGGAACAAAGTATTTATTTCTAATGAGTAACCCTCCGGCGTAACAATTTCTTCAACTACACCACTGCTGATTTTACCCAATAACGTCAGAACACCAGGGAAATCTGCAATTGCCCTTTGCACCCTTTTGGGCAAACGTTTGCCCAAGCGATTTATCAAGCTGAAAAACAGTCGTATCATAATTTGATAATATCGGGTGTTAGGCAGATCATAAAACCGTATGCGCAGCCTGCAGTTGGCAAGCAGTATAGTTTATTTGGTTTTATTTAAAGGACGATTAGTATGTCGCACTGGAATGAACCCAGCGCCACGCCACCACAGTCGCCGCCGCAGCCAGCATTGCTGCAATAGTAAAGGTCATTGCTGCACCACCCGTATCCCAGATATAACCGGCGTAGATGCTGCCCAGGGCACCCCCCAGGCCAAAACTGACTGAGCCGTATATAGCCTGCCCGCGAGTCTGGTGTTTGCCACGAAAGAAGTTATGCACCATTTCGATGGCGGCGGCATGATAGGCGCCGAAAGTGACAGCATGCAGCACTTGGGCGAGCAGTAACAACTCCAGTCGCTGCGGGAAATAACCAATCAGTAGCCAGCGAACGGCCGCCAGGGCGCAACTGCCCAGCATTATCCATCGCAGTGAAAGCCGGCGCTGAATACGATGGAGTAGAATAAAAACGCCGATCTCGCAAACTACTCCCAGGGCCCAAAGCCAACCGATTAATGTTGTGCTGTAACCAAAGTCGCTGAGATAGATAGTGTAGAAGGTATAGTAAGGTCCATGGCTGGCCTGCATGAGAAAACAGGCAAACAGGAATGCAAATACGTCCGGTCGAAAAAGTACTTTTAACAGCGGCCCGTGATGCTCTGTCTCCACACTCATATCCCGGTCAGGAACCAGGAGACTGGAGACCCAGATAAGACCCAATAAAATCATAACAATGGGTAGTAGCCACCAGGGATCAACAAAATCGAACAAGCTGCCAAGCCCGACAACAGTAATAATAAAGCCGATCGACCCCCACAACCGCACGCGGGCATACTGGCTCGCACGTCCTCCCAGGTGACTCATGGTTGCCGCCTCTACTTGCGGCAATGTTGCGTTCCAGAAGAAACTGAAGGCCAGCATTACCAAAGCAAGCCACCAGAATTTTGAACTGAAAAACACACCGGCAAACATTACTGCCGATAACAACGCAGCCAGTCTCACTACAATCATGCGTTGATTCTGGTGGTCGGCGATCCACCCCCAGATATAAGGCGCGACAATACGGGAGAGCATGATGATCGCCATCAACTCACCGATTTGCGCAGCGTTGAAACCAACACTGCGAAGGTAAACACTGAAATAGGGAACGATTGCCCCGAGCGTGGCAAAATAAAAAAAATAAAAACCGGATAACCGCCAGTAAGGCATAGGCAAATCAGTGCCTCACTCGATCCCGCGAATCACAGGCACGATCCGCTACTTCTGAATCCCTCAAATTGCCTGCCGTCATCAACACGCGTCCAGAAATTATGTTGCACCAGCATCCATTCAACCGGGTTAGCCACCCCCAGGTATGTCCGGTGTGGAGCGCACAACATCGATATTCTGGCCACGATGGCGCAACGCGTGATCCATCAATACAATGGCCATCATGGCTTCAGCTATTGGCGTGGCGCGTATACCGACACACGGATCGTGGCGTCCCTTGGTCACCACGTCGACAGGCTTACCTTCTGTGTTCACTGTCGCACCCGGCAGCCGGATACTGGATGTGGGCTTGAGCGCAATGCTGGCAACAACATCCTGGCCGCTGGAGATACCGCCAAGCACGCCGCCAGCATGGTTGCTCTTAAAGCCATCCGGTGACATTTCGTCGCGATGTTCGGTACCCTTCTGCTCGACGCTGGCAAAACCGGCACCAATCTCGACGCCTTTCACAGCGTTAATGCTCATCAGGGCATGGGCGATTTCGGCATCCAGCCGGTCAAACACGGGCTCGCCCAGACCCACGGGCAACCCACTGGCGACCACGGTGATGCGCGCGCCGATTGAATTTCCTTCTTTGCGCAGCGCATCCATGTAGTTTTCCAGTTCCGACACTTTGCCTGGATCAGGGCAAAAGAACGGATTTTCCTCGACGGTTTCCCAATTCTTCAGCTCCAGCACTATCGGGCCAAGTTGGGAAAGATAGCCGCGAATGGTGACACCGTATTTTTCGTTTAGGTATTTCTTCGCAATCGCACCCGCGGCGACACGCATGGCCGTTTCGCGGGCGGATGAACGACCGCCGCCACGGTAGTCGCGCAATCCGTATTTCTGCAGGTAGGTATAGTCGGCGTGGCCCGGCCGAAAACGATCCTTTATGTCGCTGTAGTCTTGCGGTCGCTGGTCTGTATTCCTTATTAACAGGCCAATCGGCGTGCCGGTGGTTTTGCCCTCAAACACACCGGAAAGTATCTCCACTTCATCGGCCTCACGTCGCTGTGTGGTGTGACGGGATTTCCCTGGCTTACGTCGATCCAGATCAACTTGCAGATCGGCGGCAGACAACTCCATCCCCGGCGGGCAGCCGTCAACAATAGCGCCTATTGCCGGGCCATGAGATTCACCAAAGGTGGTAACCGTAAACAGCTTGCCAATTGAATTTCCAGACATTGGATGATGTTACCTATAAATATAAAGGTGGACAAACGGTGCGTTCTTAATGTGACGTTGAGCCACCTTGCAAACCAACCGCCACCCGCCTGGTTCAGCGGGCATTGACCGGAACCGCTAATGGAAGTCGGCCTGGATATCAGGGGCTCATCCGCTACTTGACCCGGTTTCACGGGATAGAAAGCTGTTGCGCCGGTCGAACTCCATACACTGAACCGGACTACAGTGACGGGGCCGCTAACGCCCAAGGCTGGTGCCAGAAAATGTACCGATTCAGTTGCTCGGGAGTCCCTTCATATGAGTATCATTGAGAATACCAAGAATGTCGGCAAAGGGAATTCGATGTCTCCAGGCATCCACCAGCGGCATGTAGGCGAGATTCCTACCATCCGCAAACTGGTGTTCACCGTTTTTTATTGCCTGATATAATTTCTTAAGCTCGATAGCCAATGCCTCATAAACAGGCAGCAGTTCGGTAAACTCCATGGCATCGATCTCGCCTTCATCGCCGGCGCAGGCAAGAATCTCGTCGGCCTCATAGATGGCCTGGTCTACCAGATCCAGGTATTCATCGATATTGACGGGCTTGTAAAATGGCATTCTTTCCTCCGGACCCGATATTCTAACTCGAATGCATTGGGCCGCCACAACCCAATCCTCTGCTCGGTGTGACACTACCATCTCCCGAAACCATAAATTCGTCTACAATTAAATTTATGACTTTGCCATCCTTGCCAAGAGATTTTTCCCGTTATGTCGCCTTGATCTGCCTCGCCCTGCTGGTCATGCCAGCGGAGGCCGCACCGGTCGGTCCGGTCAAGCACACCAAGGGGTTGCTGTGGCGTATCTCTGCACCCGGACTGGCACCAAGCTACCTGTTTGGCACCATGCATTCGAGCGATCCCCGGGTCACTATTCTGCCGAAAGCCCTGACGGATTCCTTTAACCGCTCGACGAGCTTTTCAATGGAGTTGATCTTCACCGGTGCCGGCATTGTCCATATGGCAGAAATCATGTTTTACGGCAAAAACGAGAGTCTGAAAGACGATATCGGCGACGAATTATATAACAAAATCCGCGCTGCCCTTATTAAACACGGCATGCCCACTCGCGATCTGGATAAAAAGAAACCATGGGCAATCATCATGGCGCTGGGCTCCCCCAAAACCATGCGAAGTGTCTTGTTTCTCGATTTAATACTTCAACACAAGGCGACTCTGCAACTCAAACCCACCTACGGGCTGGAGACTATGGACGAGCAACTACAGGTATTTGAAGGTCTATCCATTGACGATCAGATCCAGCTCCTGAAAGAGGCATTAAAATACCGTTCCACCAATGCGGAACAGATGGAACAACTGATGAAGGCCTATCTGAATCGCGACCTGGCTGCACTGGCAGCAATCAGTGACCGCTACCAGGCGCGAGCGGGACCGGCCTACGGCAAACTAATGGACCGGCTTTTGGCCAAACGCAACCACCGTATGCTGGAGCGCATGCAACCCAGGCTGAAGGAAGGAAAAGCCTTTATCGCGATAGGCGCGCTGCACCTTCCCGGACGCGAAGGTTTACTGACATTGCTGGAAAACAATGGATATCAGGTCACCGCTGTTTATTAGGTTGGTCACAACCAATTGATTTAAGAAGAAATAATACAATCTCCTGGTATTGTGGCGCCAATTTCTGAAGTGTTGACAAAAGAAAATATTATAGGCATATTAGGCAAACTATATATTAGATAATACTAATATACTTATATTTTGCTGTTTCTATGCAAATGGAGTTTTCGATGGCAGCTTTGATCAATAATTTTCCTGCAGACGGCGTGGTCACCATTAACCGGGTCATCCTGAAGCCAGAATATTCACTCGACGAACTGCAGGAACGTGTGGCAATGCTTTGCGAAAACGTGAAGACCTACCATTCCGATACCGGTTTCGTTGGTGGTTTTGTTTGCCTTAATAGCGGCAACATCTCAAACGAAGGGTCAACAGTTGGTCAGGCAGTTGAAAGTGATTTGAAAGACAAGGAAGCCCTGATCGTGACCTTCTGGGATTCCTTTGAAGATCACGAAGAATCACATCGCAGTAATACCTTTCAGCCGCTTTTCAGGAAAGTACTGGAGCTTTGCGAGAATGGCAATGAGGAGATCGCCTACAATATGTTGTGGTCAGGTGCGGCCTATAGCGTTGAAGAGGCAAAAGCCGCGCGGGAAGCCAAGGCAAAATACGCGCACATCGCTCGCGGTTAAATTCCATACCACTGCTTCAACCCTGACCACATCCGCGGATGTGGTTTTTTTATGCCGAGCAATAACAGATCGATTTCGGTACACTGCGCGCAAACTAACACTGAAAACAGTGCCTTCTACGCATTAAATTACCTTTCATGGAATCGGACAAGACAGATCAACTGAACCAGCTCATGGGCGAGCGCATCCTGCTGCTGGATGGCGCCATGGGCACCATGATTCAGAGCCACGAGCCTGGCGAGTCAATTTATCGCGGTGACCGGTTTAGAGACTGGAAGACCGACCTGAAGGGTAATAACGATCTGCTGGTCATTACACGCCCGGACATGATCCAGGACATTCACGAGTTATACCTGGAGGCCGGTGCCGACATTATTGAAACCAATACCTTCGGTGCCAATTCGGTCACCCTGGCCGACTATGACATGCGAAATCTTTCGTATGAGATGAATGTAACCGGCGCCAGACTGGCTCGCGACGCGGTGGATAAATACAGTAGCGATGACAAACCAAGATTTGTTGCCGGTGTGCTCGGACCGACCAACCGCACCGCCAGCATTGGACCTGATGTAAATGATCCCAGTTTCCGCAATATCACGTTTGATGAACTGGTAGAGAGCTACCTCGAAGCAACGCGTGGCCTGATTGATGGTGGCTCGGACATCATCCTCATTGAAACTATATTTGATACGCTGAATGCCAAGGCGGCTGTTTATGCCGTCGACAGCTTTTTTGAGGAACAAGGCCGCCAGTGGCCGGTAATGGTATCGGGCACTATCACGGATGCCTCCGGGCGAACCTTGTCGGGACAGACCACCGAGGCATTTTATAACTCACTACGTCACATCAATCCCATTAGTATTGGTCTTAACTGTGCCCTGGGCCCTGACATGTTGCGGCCCTACGTGGAAGAGATGAGTCGCATTTCCTCTGTGGCCGTTAACGTACACCCGAACGCCGGGCTGCCGAATGCATTTGGTGGGTATGACCTGTCGCCCGATGACATGGCCAGGGAAATTGCCGATTGGGCCCGCAGCGGCTACCTCAATATTGTCGGCGGTTGTTGCGGCACAACGCCGGACCACATCAAGGCAATGGCCAGGGCTATAACGGGCACGACACCGCGCAAACCTGCAAAACGACCAGTCGAGTGTCGTTTGTCCGGCCTGGAAGCGTTCAATATTGGCAAAGATTCGCTTTTCGTCAACGTCGGCGAACGCGCCAATGTTACCGGCTCGGCCAAATTCAAACGCCTGATACTGGAAGGTCAGTATGAGGAGGCACTGAGTGTAAGTCTGGAACAGGTAACCAACGGCGCCCAGCTTATTGATATCAACATGGATGAAGCCATGCTCGATGGCGTCAACGCCATGACACGGTACTTGAACCTCGTCGCTGTCGAACCGGAGATCTCCCGTGTACCAGTTATGGTGGACTCCTCCAAGTGGGAAATTATTGAAGCTGGCCTGAAGTGTATTCAGGGAAAGTGCATTGTTAATTCAATTTCACTCAAGGAAGGCAAGGAACTGTTTTTGCACCATGCCAATCTGTGCCGAAAATATGGTACGGCGGTGGTTGTCATGGCATTTGATGAAAGTGGTCAGGCCGACACCTTTGAGCGCAAGGTGGAAATTTGCCAGCGCACTTACGATATCCTCGTCAATGAAGTCGGATTTCCACCAGAAGATATAATCTTTGATCCCAACATTTTTGCCGTCGCGACCGGCATCGAGGAACATAACAACTACGCCGTTGACTACATCAACGCTACTGCCGCAATCAAGGAGAAACTGCCCCACGCCATGATCAGCGGCGGTGTCAGCAATGTGTCATTTTCCTTCCGTGGCAACAACCCGGTGCGTGAGGCCATTCACGCTGTATTTTTGTATCACGCCATCAAGGCCGGCAT
>JAZFSZ010000145.1:0-17139 GCA_036446455.1 Acidiferrobacterales bacterium | reverse complement strand
ACAACACATTCTATATTATTGGTACGGTCGCTGGTCCCCACCCTTACCCGGTTATGGTGCGAGACTTCCAGGCCGTGATCGGCATTGAGACGCGCGAACAGATTATGCAGTTCGAGAACAGGTTGCCCGATGTACTGGTGGCCTGCGTCGGTGGGGGATCCAATGCCATGGGTCTGTTTTATCCTTTTATTGAAGACGAGGCGGTTAAGCTCATTGGTGTCGAGGCTGCTGGTGAAGGCATAGAGACTGGACGGCATGCTGCGCCTCTGTGTGCCGGTCAACCGGGCGTATTGCATGGGAATCGAACTTATTTAATGGAAACACCAGATGGGCAAATCATCGAAACCCATTCCGTGTCCGCCGGTCTTGACTATCCCGGTGTCGGTCCCGAACACGCATGGCTCAAGGACCAGGGTCGCGCGCAGTACGTATCCATCACTGATGATGAAGCGCTCGTCGCATTTCACGATTTAACCCGCACCGAAGGCATTATGCCGGCACTGGAATCGAGCCATGCTCTGGCCTATGTAAAAAAATTGGCGCCGGAAATGGGTAAGGACAAAGTTATTGTGGTGAATCTGTCTGGCCGTGGCGACAAAGATGTGCATACCGTTGCCGCACGCGAAGGGATAAGTTTTTGATTTCACGCCTTGATAGACGATTTAAATCCTTAAAGAAAGGTGGCCGTAAGGCTCTTATCCCGTTTGTGACTGCGGGCGACCCGCAACCGGATGTGACGGTCAATTTAATGCATGCCCTGGTGAAAGCCGGTGCTGATGTGCTGGAACTCGGGATACCATTTTCCGATCCCATGGCAGAGGGCCCGACTATCCAGCGCGCCTGCGAGCGAGCTTTGGCGCACAAAGTCAGTCTGCGCGATGTGCTTGGTATGGTGAAAAATTTTCGCGAGAAAGATGCAGAAACACCGGTGGTGTTGATGGGATATCTCAACCCCATTGAGGTTGTGGGCTACGAGACCTTTGCCCGTGAGGCTGTTACTGCCGGTGCCGACGGTGTGATTACCGTGGATCTGCCACCCGAGGAAGCAGAAGATTACCTCGCCGCGTTCAAAACGCATGGGCTCGATCCGGTATTTTTATTGGCTCCAACCAGCACCAAAGAACGCATTTCCCGTATCGCAGCAGTGGCCCGCGGATTCGTTTATTATGTGTCGCTGAAGGGGATAACCGGCGCCAGCCACCTGGATATGAACGAGGTCAGAAGCAAACTTAGCGAGATACGCAAGCACGTCAGCCTGCCACTGGCGGTCGGATTCGGTATCAAGGATGCGGAAACCGCCGCCGCAGTGGCGCAGGTGGCCGATGCCGTTGTCGTCGGCAGCGCCCTGGTCGATCGTATTGCCGATTTAGCTGACCAGCCGGATAAAATCCTTGAGACTATTCCAACCTTCCTTTCCAGTCTGCGTGCCGCAATGGATAAAGAGGCGATGACAGCATGAGCTGGTTCGACAAACTGTTACCACCCAAGATCAAGAGTAAGGGCACCAAAAAGTCGATCCCCGAAGGTCTATGGAAGAAGTGCCCTTCCTGCGCCGCAGTACTCTATTGCGTCGAAATTGAAAACAACATGAATGTTTGCCCCAAGTGCAATCATCACATGCGTATCGGTGCGCGCCGGCGTCTGGATCTGTTTCTGGACCCGGAGCCACGCGAGGAAATCGGTGAAGCGCTCTATCCGGTTGATCGCATGAAATTCAAGGACAGCAAGAAATACAAAGACCGTATCTCCGACGCACAAAAAAATACCGGCGAGCACGATGCACTGATTGTTATCAAGGGGCAGGTAAAAAACCAGCCGCTGGTCGCAGGGGCGTTTGAGTTTTCGTTCATGGGCGGATCCATGGGATCGGTGGTCGGGGAGCGTTTCGTGCGAGCGGTCAATGTCTGTCTCGAAGAAGAGATACCCTTCGTTTGTTTTTCCGCCAGTGGCGGGGCCCGTATGCAGGAGGCGTTGTTATCATTAATGCAAATGGCCAAAACCAGTGCGGTGCTGGTGCGCTTGGGGGAGCGTGGTATTCCCTTTATCTCTGTTTTAACCGATCCCACCATGGGTGGTGTGTCGGCCAGTTTTGCCATGCTGGGTGATGTTATCGTTGCCGAACCCAAGGCCCTGATCGGATTTGCCGGGCCCCGTGTGATTGAGCAGACGGTACGCGAAACCCTGCCGGAGGGATTCCAGCGTTCCGAGTTTCTGCTGGAACACGGCGCTATCGATATGATTATCGATCGACCCAAGATTCGTGACAGCATCAGCAACATGTTGTCCATGTTCATGGACAGTTGTGGTAATTCGAAAACAAAATCGCAGGCGCCAGAGGCTCCTACTCCCGCACCGCATGGGGCCGCACCGGAAGAAAGCTGAAACAGAAATCATTATCCGAATGGCTCGACGTTATTGAGAGCCGACACCCCGCCAATATCGAACTGGGTCTGGATCGTTTGCGTCAGGTACAAAGGCGCATGGGATTAGTGTCCATCCCGTTTCCGGTCATTACCGTCGGCGGTACCAATGGTAAAGGATCTGTAGTGGCCATGCTGGAATCGGTTTATCTCGCCGATGGTTATTCCGTCGCTGCATATACCTCACCCCATTTGATGCATTACCGTGAGCGCGTTCGGCTCGACGGTGTCAGCGTAGCGGATGAAACACTGGTTGCGAGCTTTGAGCGTGTGGATGCGGCTTGTGAGGGTGTTGCTCTTACCTATTTTGAGTACGGTACCCTGGCGGCCATCGATATCTTTCAGCGTCACAATATCGACGTGGCGATTCTTGAAGTGGGTTTGGGTGGGCGACTCGATGCAGTAAACGCCTTTGACAGTGATGTTGCCGTGGTTACCAGTGTGGGTATCGACCATCGCGAGTGGCTGGGTGACGACCGGGAATCGATCGGCTTCGAGAAAGCCGGTATCTTTCGTGCCGGCCGGCCGGTGGTATGCGGGGATGCCGAACCACCTCAGAGCCTGTGCAAGATCGCGAATGATCTTAATAACCGTTTCTATTTGCACGGCCTGGATTTTGCGTTTGACTGTGATGGCGACTGTTGCCGTTTTACCAGTTCAGCCGGAAGCATTGAGGAGTTACCGCCACCCCGATTGCAAGGAAAATTCCAGCGGAACAATGCAGCGACCGCATTGATGGCCGTGCGCTGTCTTGAAGACAGGCTGCCGGTGACAGCGAAAGCAATGAGCCAGGGTTTACGGCAGGTTACCCTGCCAGGTCGCTACCAGCAGGTCTCGGTGTCACCGCAGATTCTGCTGGATGTTGCTCACAATCCCGAAGCCACGCGTGCGCTGGCCGAGTTGCTTGCAGGCGATGACATTGATGGCAAAACTATCGCTGTTGTCGGCATGATGGCAGACAAGGCGCTGGCAGATTGCCTGAGCCCACTGTTGAACACGGTAGACATCTGGCACGTTACCGATTTGCCACCACCGCGGGGGGCAAAGGCGGACGATCTGGCCGATATTCTAAAGCAGCTTGATTCGCAGACGGTGGTAGAGAGTTTCACCAACATCGAGTCAGCGCTATCGGCGGCGCAGACGACTGCCAGGCCAGCAGACCGCATCCTGGTTTTTGGTTCTTTTGTCGGTGTCGGTGCTATAATGCAGCAACTTATCTGAAGACGAATTCATGCCCCGTCAACAAGGAACCGAGACCGATTTTGAGCCCAGGCACCGTATTCTCGGTGCCATTGTCCTTGTGGCTCTCGGATTTATTTTGTTCTC
Organism: Acidiferrobacterales bacterium; assembly: GCA_036446455.1. Lineage (GTDB taxonomy): Bacteria > Pseudomonadota > Gammaproteobacteria > Acidiferrobacterales > JAJDNE01 > JAZFSZ01. Next base: position 13,393 of record JAZFSZ010000145.1, on the reverse strand, counting down.
TGTGGTGCTGCAGGAACAGCCTCAACGCGTCGATTCTGGGGACAAGGCTGTTGCGGTGGCGCCGGCTACCCGCGTAGTGGTGATGCCGGTGCCCACGCCGGTTGCGCGTGCGCCGTTGCCGGTAAAGACAAAAGTGGTCGCCAATCCGCTGGCGCCTAAGCAACTGATAAAGCTACCTGCAGATGCGCCGGCCCAAACAGAACAGCCAGCGCCGGTTAAACCGGCCGTAGCCAGGGCCACACCGCTAAAGAAAACAAGCTCGCCGACCAGAAAAATTGCCAGCGCCGGCAGCAAACAATGGATGGTACAGGTAGGGACTTTTTCCGACCCCGCCAATGCCCGTCGCCTGAGCAAGAAACTGAAGTTACAGAAGTATCGGGTGGTGACGAAGGTAATCGCGATTAAAGGTGGGCGTGCTGTGCGTGTGCGCGTTGGACCTTATCCAAGCTGGAAAAGTGCCGCTACCGCACGAGATCGTATTAACAAGAAAAACGGAATCAAGGGAGTTGTACTGGCGCAGAAATAGCCCGCAGGGCAAGCAGGTTGTTGTAGCGATGCCTGTGCTGCATCATTAATTCATGAATATTCTTGATATTATCGTCGCGGTCATATTCTTTTTTTACACTTCCATGGGTGTTCGGGCCGGCCTGGTGCGTGAAATACTGTCGCTGGGCAAGTGGTTGCTAGCTGGCGGATTGTCCTGGGTTTTTGCCGACAATGTGGCTGATCTGTTTCGTTCCAGCATCGATGATGCCACGGTTCGACTGGTAGTGGGTTTCATAACCCTGTTTCTGGTCTTGTTTATCGGTAGCACCGTTGCCATTTATTTGCTTCACAATGTACTGGTAGCGCGACACTGGCTGAAGATTCCTAACTATATCCTCGGTGGAGTGATCGGGGCTACCAAAGGCATATTTATCATTATGATTGCAGTGCTCCTTATCGGGTTAACGCCAGCGCCAGCCAAGAAATGGTGGACAGACTCTTTGTTTGCCCCGACTCTGGCGAATCTGGCAACCGCGATAAGCAGATATTTACCCAGGGATGTTGCGAGGCATATCCGCTATAATTAGGTATTCTCGTGGACGGTCCCGCCCCTGACGATTGTCTGAGGATTGAAGATCATGTGCGGCATTATCGGTATCCTGGCTACTGGCCCGGTCAACCAGTTAATTTATGAAGGCCTGACAGTGTTGCAACACCGCGGGCAGGACGCCGCCGGTATTCTCACCAGCGACGGTGACAAGGTTTATCTGCGCAAGGATAATGGCCTGGTGCGCGACGTGTTTAGTGTCGAGCACATGCTGAATCTGAAAGGCCACATGGGCATCGGCCACGTGCGCTACCCTACCGCTGGCTGCGATTCCGCCGCCGAAGCGCAGCCGTTCTACGTCAATTCGCCATTTGGTTTGGCACTGGGCCACAACGGCAATCTCACCAACGTCGATGAGCTGAAAGAAGAAATCTTTCGCGAGGACCTGCGTCATATCAATACCGAATCCGACTCCGAAGTTCTGCTGAATGTGCTTGCCCATGAACTGGCGGAACAGGGAAAATTACGGCCCACGGCGGATGACATATTTCGTGCGGTTGAGGGTGTGCATCGCCGTTGTCGCGGTGCCTATGCCGTCACCGCCCTGATCATGGGTACCGGAATTCTGGCAATCCGTGATCCCCTCGGCATTCGCCCGCTGGTTTACGGTCGCCGTGAAACCGATCAGGGGACCGAGCACATGATTGCTTCAGAAAGTGTGGCGCTCGATGTGTTGGGCTTCAAACTGGTGCGTGATATTCAACCCGGGGAGGCCATGTTTATCGACGTTGATGGCCACGTCAGCACCAAAAACTGTGCGCCCAATTCCCGGCATGTTCCCTGCATTTTTGAATATGTCTATATGGCGCGACCCGATTCCATGATTGACGGCATCGCGGTGCACAAGACCCGCTTGCGCATGGGCGAAAAGCTGGCAGCTAAAATTAAACGCGAATGGGCCGACAAGGAAATCGATGTGGTGATTCCCATTCCCGACACCAGCCGCACGGCTGCACTGCAAATGGCCTATGAGCTTGGTCTGAAATACCGTGAGGGTTTCATCAAGAATCGCTACATCGGTCGCACCTTCATTATGCCCGGTCAGGCAGAGCGCAAGAAGTCGGTACGGCAGAAACTGAACGCCATCGATCTGGAGTTCAGGGGCAAAAGTGTATTGCTGGTGGATGACTCTATTGTCCGTGGCACCACATCCAAGCAGATCATCCAGATGGCACGTGAAGCTGGCGCCAGGAAAGTCTACTTTGCGTCGGCAGCACCGCCGGTGCGTTATCCCAATGTCTATGGTATCGACATGCCGTCGGTGCATGAACTCATCGCCAACGGCCGCACCGTTCAGGAGATTGCCGCCGAGATTGGTGCTGATGCGCTGATCTATCAGGATCTGAAAGACCTGATCGAAGCGGCGCGTGAAGGCAATAGCAGTATTACCGAATTTGACGCCTCCTGTTTTGACGGTATTTATCCTACCGGAGACGTGCATCGCGACTACCTTGATCGCGTTGAGGCGCGTCGCTCCGATGGAGCAAAAACCAGAAATACCAGGAATGATCTGGCGTTTACTGAACCGCATACCTATCCACAATAGCCGCCCGACCGACCTTTTTTGTTACCATATTGACAGCCTGGAACCTGTCCTTTAGGGTTAAGCCAATGGCGCCGATTTGAGAAATCAGCTTGCGGGCGCCAAAAATAAATGCAGCTAAAGCGAGAGCTCACCAGCCAACCCGCTTTGGTCGTATCTTTACAGATTATGAACAGCGGGTTTTTTCGTGCCTGCTGTTCATGTCATGATTAGCGGATAGGAGATGCGAAAATGTCCAGCAATGACTCTAGCCAATGGGGGCTCGCTACCCAGGCCGTTCGCGCCGGTCACACGAGAACGGCGGAAGGCGAACAAAGCGAGGCTATCTTCCCCACCTCAAGTTATGTATTTGAATCGGCAGCCCAAGCTGCGGCGCGCTTCAAGGGCGATGAACCAGGTAATATATATTCCCGGTTTACCAACCCCACTGTGCGAACTTTCGAACAGCGACTCGCGTCCATGGAAGGCGGTGAGTCTTGTGTCGCAACGTCTTCAGGTATGGTTGCCATCCTCGCGACCTGCATGGCGTTACTGAAGGCCGGCGACCATATTGTTGCTTCCCAGGGTATCTTTGGTACCACTACGCTGTTGTTCAACAATTTCCTTGGCAAGTTCGGTGTCGATACCACTTCGGTACCGTTAACGGATATCGCCGCATGGGAAAATGCGATCAGATCCGAGACACGTTTGCTGTTTCTGGAGACGCCATCGAATCCGCTGTCAGAGATTGCCGATATCCCTGCGCTTGCCGATCTGGCGCACAAGCACGACTGCCTGTTGGTTGTGGACAATACCTTGTGTACGCCGGTTTTGCAGAAACCGTTGGTGTTGGGCGCCGATATATCCATTTTGTCTGCCACCAAATATATCGATGGTCAGGGCCGTTGTCTGGGCGGCGCGGTCGTTGGCAGCGAAGCGCTGGTAGGCAAGGAAGTATATGGCTTCTTGCGCACGGCGGGTCCCAGCCTCAGCCCATTCAATGCCTGGGTATTTCTCAAAGGGTTGGAAACCCTGTTACTGCGAATGAAAGCTCACAGTGACAGCGCGCTGGTACTGGCCCGCTGGCTGGAAGACCAACCGCTGGTGGAGAAGGTGTACTACCCGGGATTGGCGTCACACCCGCAACATACACTGGCGTCGGAGCAGCAATCCGATTTTGGCGGACTGCTGGCGTTTGAGATCAAGGGCGAGCAGGAGCACGCCTGGGCCTTCATTGATGCTACCCGATTGATATCCATTACCGCCAATCTCGGTGACGCCAAATCCACCATCACCCATCCGGCGACCACGACCCATGGCAGGCTGACACCGGAACAACGGGCAGAGGCGGGCATTGGTGACAACCTTATTCGTGTGGCCGTGGGTCTGGAGGACGTGGAAGACCTGAAGCGGGATTTGCAATACGGCTTTGATGCCATCTACTGATCCGCGCGAATTGTTGTTGCGTTGGTTCAATACCGCGCTCGATGTGGTGGGCGGGCGTCGGTGTGCCAGGGCCGCGGTCGGCAGACGGTCCTTTCATGGCCCCGTGTCACTCATCGCCATCGGCAAGGCTGCCGTCGCCATGGCGCAAGGAGCGCATGACGGACTGGGTGAACAGATTGAAGCGGGTTTCGTTGTCACCAAACATGGGTACGAACGGTCATTGCCCTGGCCGGTGCTGACTGCCGGCCATCCCTTGCCCGATCAGGCCAGCCTTGACGCCGGTGGTGCGTTGTTGGCATTTATCGACAGAATACCCCGGAAAAACGAAGTACTGTTTCTGTTATCCGGTGGCGCCTCCAGCCTGGTAGAAGTGCTGGTACCCGGTGTTGAGCTAGCTCACTTGCGTCAGTTAAATGAATGGATTCTGGGCAGTGCTACGGATATCGTCAGTGCCAACGAATTGCGCAAGCGACTATCAATGATAAAAGCAGGCAGGCTTGCCCAGACCCTGGCGCCACACGCCGTTGTCTGTTTGACCATATCGGATGTACCGGGTAACGACCCACGCAGTATTGGTTCGGGACCACTGGTAATGTCAGGTGGTTTTGAGCCTCCAGACAGCTTGCCCGATCGGGTTCTTGATATGATTAAGCGGACACCGGATGCGGCGCCCTCTGCGGGCTTCGATCATGTGCAGACAGAAGTGATCGCGACCATAGAAGATGCACGTTTGGCGGCGGCAAACGCTGCCCGGTCGGAGGGCTACGAGGTACAGCTGCATGATCCACTTTTAACGGGTGACGTCCTGCTCGTTGGGCCGCGACTTGCTGGCGTGCTGAAGACGTCAACACCCGGCCAGGTGAACGTGTGGGGTGGCGAAACCACCGTGCGATTGCCACCGCAACCGGGACGTGGCGGGCGCAACCAGAGTCTCGCGCTGGCGGCGGCAATTGCGTTGGACGGCGCGGCTGATAAATACTTGCTGGCCGTTGGCACCGACGGGAGTGACGGTCCGGGAAACGACGCCGGTGCACTGGTCGATAGTGGCACCGTGCAACGAGGCGAGGCCGTAGGCTATAATGCACAGCGGGCGCTGGCATCGGCCAATGCCGGACCGTTTCTGGAGGCCAGCGGTGATCTCATTGCGACCGGACCGACCGGGACCAACGTGATGGATCTGGTAATTGGAATAACTGTCTAGAAAGAGACTGAGTGATTCAATGTTTATGAAAGCAATATTTGGATGTGTGTTGGTATCGGCCGTAATATTTTCGGCTGCGTGTTCTTCCGGTGGCGATGCAATCGTGATTTATTTTGAGGAGCAGGAGTCTGGCAGCGAGAAATATCGCTCTCGCGTGATCGTTACGCCAGAATACCTGCGCATCGATGATGGAGAAGGCAGCACTGATTTTGTCCTGCTTGATCGCAAAAAGCGCGTGATCTACAGCACCAATTCGTTCGACAAGCGTACGCTGGTAATCAAGTGGCGCAAGCTGTCCCTGACCATGCCAGAAGCCCTCAAGAACAGGGTTGAGACATTGAAGGATTCGGTGCCGCCCGTCGCCAACCAACCCGTTACCCACTTGCGTCTTTATACCAATAACAAACAGTGTTACGACCTGTTTGCCGCCAAAGGTCTTTTACCCAAGGCAGTCAAGGCGATGATCGAGTTTCAGGAAACGCTGTCTGTAGAACATGCCGATTTTATGCTGGCCATGCCGCTACAAACCGCGTCGGATTGTGATCGCGTAAACAACGTATTTGACCCAACGCGTTTTCTGAAATTTGGATTCCCGGTGCATGCCAGCGACTACATGGGGCGATCAAGGCAAATGGTGGACTACAAAACCGGCGAAAAGGTCGATAAGAATTTATTTAACTTGCCGCAAGGGTATGAGCTATATAGCGTTCAAGACATGCGCGCCAAGTAGATTGCAGCGGGTCTAGTTGGTTGAAGACTGTTGTGCCGAGGGCGGCGTCAATGGCAGCCCCCGTAATTCACATCCAGCCTGATCGCAGTACAGCACGCTTCCCTGCTCATACCAGTCACCCAGCACGATACGTCTGTAGTTATTATTATCCAGGATAAATTCGTGAATCGCCGGTCGATGAGTGTGACCGTGTATCATTCGGGTAACTTTATATTCCTTTAGTGCCTGTTCGACTGCCTGTTGATTGACGTCCATAATCTCCGGACTCTTTTCGGCTGAATTGGCCATGCTGATCTCGCGGTAAGTGCGGGCGATAGCCTCACGTTCCTCGATGTCTCTGGCCAGAAACCGTTGCTGCCACCCCGGATCACGAACCATTTTGCGAAATTCCTGGTACTCGACGTCGTCAGTACATAAATAGTCACCGTGGCTAAGCAAGGTGGCATCTCCATTGAGATCGATGACAGTCGGATCCTCAAGCAGTTGACAGCCACAGGCTTTTTCAAAGTCCGCACCCAGTAATACATCGCGATTACCACGCATAACGTAAACCGGTGTACCCGTCGCCGCCAGTTTTCTCAGGCCGCCGATTATAGGGCGAACGACCTCGAGGTTGACAGCTTCATCTCCGATCCAGTACTCAAACAAATCGCCAAGGATATACAGCGCATCGGCTGATACCGCCTGCTCTTCAAGAAACACCAGAAAAAGATTGGTGACGGCTGGTCGCTGATGGGTCAGGTGAAGATCGGATATAAACAGTGTTGGCATGGGCTCACTATTCGGCACCGACAATCTCGATATTGTCGATAGTGACGTCAGTCATAGGAACATCCTTAAAGCCCAATTTGGTACCGGTGGGTACGCCCTTGATGCGATCGACCACGTGCATGCCTTCGATGACCTTGCCGAAAACACAATAACCCCAACCTTGCGGAGTTGAGGCGGTATAATTCAGGAAGTCGTTGTCAGCGATATTAATAAAGAATTGACTGGTCGCGGAATCGGGATCGCTGGTGCGTGCCATGGACAGGGTGCCACGTACATTACGTAATCTGTTATCGGCTTCATTCTGAATCGGCCGGTGTGTTGGCTTCTGATGCATGCCGGGCTCGAAGCCACCGCCTTGAATGACAAAATTGTCGATCACGCGATGGAACAGCGTACCGTCATAAAAACGCTCACGTACATAGTCCAGAAAACTATCCACGGTCTTCGGTGCCTTGTCTGAATAAAGCTCCAGAATAATGGTACCTTGCGACGTCGTCAGATGTATCATTATATTGTCGGCCATCGTTCCCCTAGCACTTTAATTTGATATGTTGTGCGCTGGCTGAATACCCTATTAAATAAGACCTTAGCCATTATGCGCATGATTCTGCTTTAGAAGTCGCGCCGGCGCAACAGCAGGCATGAAAAAGTCCGGTGATAACAGACTATTGGGACGATTCCCCGCTTTCCGTTACCATTCGCCGCCATGAGTAAACTCACATTGAAAACTCGATTTGCCCCCAGTCCCACGGGGTTATTGCACCTGGGCAATGTACGCACAGCGCTGTTCAATCACCTAATCGCCCAGTCTGGCGGTGGCACGTTTTTACTGCGCATGGAAGATACCGACGCCGTTCGCGGTGAGGAAAGGTATGTAGATGCGCTGAAGGAAGACTTGCGTTGGCTGGGTCTGGACTGGCAGGAGGGCCCGGAGGTTGGTGGTGACAGCGGCCCCTATATGCAGTCGGAAAGGGGCGACATTTACGATCAGCATTTCGAAAAACTGCGCAAGTCAGGGAAAATTTATCCGTGTTTTTGCACCGCACACGAACTCAATCTCTCCCGCAAGACACAGGCGGGTGCAGGCAAACCACCGCGTTACAGTGGAAAATGCCGCAACCTGACAGAAGAGAAAGTGCAGACAAACTTCGCCGCCGGCAAACCGGCCACACTCCGGTTTCGCGTACCGCGAGGTCAGACGATCAAATTTGAAGACAGGGTGCGTGGGTCCCAGCATTTTTTCAGCGACGACATCGGCGATTTTATTGTTCGCCGGTCCAGCGGCACGCCGGCATTCTTTTTTTGTAATGCTGTCGATGATGCCTTGATGGGGGTCTCTCTGGTGGTACGCGGTGAAGACCACCTCACCAATACCCCGCGGCAATTGATGTTGCTCGAGGCGCTGGATTTGCCGGCGCCGGAATACGCACATATTGCACTGGTGGTCGGTGATGATGGCGCGCCCTTGTCAAAACGTAATGGCAGCCACTCGGTCGTTGAGCTGCGGGAAAAAGGCTACCTGCCGGCAGCCATCGTCAATTATCTTGCACGATTGGGGCATAGTTACGAGTCCAATAATTTTATGTCGAATGACGAAATGGCCAAAGAGTTTCGAACTGAAAAACTTCATCGAGCGCCGTCACGGTTCGACGCCGCGCAGCTATTGCACTGGCAGCGCGAAGCGGTGGCAAATGCAAATGATGAAGCGCTTTGGCAGTGGGCAAACAGCATTGAGATACAGGGTGGCCACGTTAGTGCTTTTGTCCCCGAAGACAGGCGCGGTATGTTTATTCACACAATACGCGAGAACATTGAAATGCCGCAGGACACATTTTTCTGGGCGGCAAATCTGTATACAGAAAGTGGTGTGTATGATCATGCCGCCAAAGAAGCAATTCGTGAGGCTGGTAAAGAATTCTTTGATACCGCTTTGGCTACGCTCTCCTCCGGGAAAAAAGACTTCAATGATTTCTCAAAGCCGCTCGGACAGACCACAGGCAAGAAAGGCAAGGCACTGTTTATGCCATTGCGTGCTGCGCTGACCGGGGAGACAGATCAGCGTCCTGGTATGGAAAACCACTGGCACGACGGTCCGCGAATGGGCAGCATTTGGGAATTGCTGGACGAAAACACAATAAAGCGTCGCTTGCAGTTGGCGCGAGAGATAACTGAAGAATAGTTTCAGTTCAGCAAACAGAACTTACAAAAATGCTAGAGATTTACAACAGCCTGACAAACAAGAAAGAGCCGTTTACGCCTATTGAGCCCGGCAAAGTGCGTATGTATGTCTGCGGCATGACGGTGTATGACTACTGTCACCTCGGCCACGCGCGCATGATGATGGTGTTTGATATTGTTGCCCGCTATTTGCGGCATTGTGGCTATGATCTCACCTACATTCGAAACATTACCGATATTGACGACAAGATTATTGCCCGCGCCAATGACAATGGTGAAGCGTTCAGTGAATTAACGGAACGTTATATAGCTGCCATGCATGATGATGTGGCCGCGCTGGGTATGTTGCCGCCAGATGCAGAGCCCCGCGCCACCGCGCATATCGACGAAATTATCAATATGATTTCGCGGCTGGTTGACAATGGCTATGCTTATTGTGCCGATAACGGTGATGTGTATTACGATGTCAGCAAGTTCGAGCACTATGGTGCGCTTTCGGGAAAACAAATCGAAGATCTGCGTGCCGGCGAACGTGTCGAAATCGAAGAGTCCAAGGACGACCCGTTGGATTTTGTGCTTTGGAAGGCAGCCAAACCGGAAGAACCAAGCTGGGATTCACCCTGGGGTAAAGGACGGCCCGGATGGCATATCGAGTGCTCGGCAATGTCGACACATTGTCTGGGCAATCATTTTGATATTCACGGTGGCGGGCATGACCTGCAGTTTCCGCATCACGAAAACGAGATTGCCCAGAGTGAAGCAGCAACCGGCAAGAAGTTCGTCAATCTGTGGATGCACAATGGATTTGTGCGCATTAACGAGGAAAAGATGTCCAAGTCACTGGGCAACTTTTTCACCATCCGCGAAATTCTGGAAAAAGTTGCGCCGGAAGTGGTGCGTTATTTTATTATCACCAGTCATTATCGTTCGCCACTGAATTACTCCGACGAATCGATGGAAAATGCCAGGGCGGGCCTGACACGTTTTTACACCGCCTTACGCGGCCTGCCGGTTGTCGAGGCAGATGAGTCCCTGCTGGCACCTTATCGCCAGCGTTTCCAGCAGGCCATGGATGACGACTTCAATACCCCGGAGGCGTTCGCAGTGCTGTTCGAATTGACGCGCGATATCAACCGGGCGCGTGAGGAGGGCGAGGCCGTCGCTGCGCCACTGGCCGCTGTACTACGCAAATTAGGAGGCGTGCTGGGTGTGTTGCAACAAGATCCCGATGTTTTCCTGCGCGGTGATGCCGAGGCAGGTCTGTCTGATGCCGACATCGATGAGCTGATCGGGCGTCGCAACCAGGCACGCACAGACCAGGATTGGGCAGAGGCCGACCGCATTCGTGACACCCTGCAGGAGCACCGTATTGTGCTGGAAGATGGTGCTGGTGCCACCACCTGGCGTCGTCAGTGAGAAGATTGCCCGATAACCTTTAAAACTCGTGGTTTTAGCGGTAAATCTATTGACCACCGATACAGTTAACAGTAACTTCCGCTTATTATCACCAGAAATTACTGGTATCGCTAAATGCCCGTAATAAGGGCTTTTTTTTATTCCATTGAATCGAGGTTAGTAGTGGAATTAACGGGTGCGGATATCATTGTACACAGCCTGCACGACGAGGGGGTGGAGCACATCTTCGGGTATCCCGGTGGTGCGGCGCTGCATATTTATGATGCGCTTTACAACCAGGAGGACGTGAAGCACATCCTCGTGCGTCACGAGCAGGGTGCGGTGCATGCTGCTGACGGTTACGCCCGTTCCACCGGCAAACCCGGTGTTGCCCTGGTGACTTCCGGGCCCGGTGTCACTAATACCATTACTGGTATTGCCACGGCTTACATGGATTCGATTCCCCTGGTTGTTATTAGCGGCCAGGTTGCTACCAACCTGATTGGCGATGACGCATTTCAGGAAGTCGACGCCGTAGGCATCTCGCGTCCCTGTGTGAAACACAATTTCCTGGTGAAGGACGTGAAAGATCTGGCGATGACTATCAAAAAGGCATTTTACATTGCCACCACCGGTCGTCCCGGTCCGGTGCTGGTGGACGTGCCAAAAGATGTCACTGCCCATAAGACCGAGTATGCCTACCCAAAGACGATCAGCATGCGCTCGTATAATCCCGTCACCAAAGGCCACATTGGTCAAGTCAAAAAGGCGGTTAAGTTATTGCTTGGTGCCCATCAGCCAATAATCTATGCGGGCGGCGGTGTCATCCTTGATAACGCCGCTGAAACGCTGGCGGAATTTGTTCGCCTGCTCGGGTATCCCTGTACCAATACCCTGATGGGGCTGGGGGGCTATCCGGCCACCGATCCCTTGTTTGTCGGTATGCTGGGTATGCACGGTACTTATGAAGCGAATATGGGAATGCATGAGTGTGATGTGTTGTTGTCAGTGGGCGCACGATTTGATGACCGCATTACGGGTGATCTGGAAAAATTTTGTCCCGATGCCAGGATCATTCACATTGACATTGATCCTGCGCAAATTGGCAAGAACGTGGCGGTAGAAGTCCCCATCGTCGGCAGTGTCGGCATAGTGCTGAAAGAAATGATCGAGCAGATCAAGACGTCGAAAACCAAACCCGACCAGAAAGCTATTAAAAAGTGGTGGGCGCAGATTGATAAGTGGCGCAGCCTCGACTGTCTCAAGTATGATACCGATAGCAAGTTGATCAAGCCGCAATACGTGGTGCAGAAGCTCTATGAGCTTACCCACGGTGATGCCTTTGTGACCTCCGATGTGGGTCAGCACCAGATGTTTGCGGCGCAGTTCTATAAATTTGATCAACCGCGTCGCTGGATAAATTCCGGTGGCCTTGGCACCATGGGGTTCGGGTTACCTGCCGCCATGGGTGTGCAAATGGCCCACCCGGAGGCCACCGTGGCCTGCATCACCGGTGAAGGGTCGATCCAGATGTGTATTCAGGAGTTGTCGACCTGCAAGCAATACGACTTGCCGATCAAGATCATCAACTTGAATAATCGTTATCTTGGCATGGTGCGTCAGTGGCAGGAGTTTTTCTACAATCGCCGTTATTCGCATTCCTATATGGATGCGCTGCCGGATTTTGTAAAGCTGGCAGAGGCCTATGGGCACGTGGGTATGCTTATCGACAAACCACAAGACGTGGAAGGCGCGCTCAAAGAAGCGCTGGCGATGAAAGATCGGCTGGTGTTTATGGACTTTATTACCGATCAGGATGAGAACGTCTTTCCTATGATTGCGGCTGGCAAGGGCCACCATGAAATGGAGCTTGGCTCCTGTGCCGCTATTGTGCCCACAGATCGGGAGCTAGCGTAAGTATGCGCCATATCATTTCTGTTCTTTTGGAGAATGAATCGGGCGCCCTGTCCCGCGTCGCCGGTTTGTTTTCGGCGCGCGGTTACAATATTGAGTCGCTGACCGTGGCGCCGACGGACGATCCCACTTTGTCACGAATGACGCTGGTAACGAGTGGGTCTGATGAAGTGATTGAACAGATTACCAAGCAGCTCAACAAACTGGTGGATGTGGTCAAACTGATCGATCTTACCGAAGGCACCCACATCGAGCGCGAGATGTTACTGATCAAGCTCAAGGCGCTGGGCGATGCCCGAGATGAAGTAAAACGATTGGTGGACATCTTTCGCGGCCGCATTATCGATGTGACTGAAAATACTTATATTATCGAGCTGACTGGGAATGCGGAAAAGCTCGATGCCTTTATTAGCGCCGCGCGACCGGCGGGTATCATCGAGGCGGTACGGTCCGGTGTCTCGGGAATCGGGCGCGGGGAAAAGGGGTTACGGATTTAGCTCAGCAAATTAAATAGCAAATCAGCGGTGTCGGGCCGGCGGCGGCTCGATTGAGGACAAAGAGGAAAATCATGAAAGTTTATTACGACAAAGACGCAGACATCTCCATCATCAAGGGCAAGAATGTTGCCATTATTGGTTATGGTTCCCAGGGTCATGCCCATGCCAATAACCTGAAGGACAGTGGTGTCAGTGTCGTTGTTGGCCTGCGTGAAGAATCTGCGTCCCGGGCCAAGGCCGATGCCGCCGGTTTGACGGTTAAAACCGCAGGCGATGCTACTGCCGGTGCCGACCTGGTGATGATCCTGACACCGGACGAATTTCAGTCACAGCTCTACAAGAACGAAATCGTACCGAATCTGCAAAAAAATGCCACGCTGGCTTTTGCTCATGGCTTCAGTATTCATTACAACCAGATCGTGCCGCGAGAAGATCTCGATGTCATTATGATCGCGCCCAAGGCCCCCGGCCACACGGTGCGTAACGAATTTACCAAGGGCGGGGGTATCCCCGATCTGATCGCCGTATTCCAGGATGCCTCGGGCAAGGCCAAGGCTACTGCGCTGTCTTATGCATCGGCCATTGGCGGTGGACGCACCGGTATTATTGAAACCACGTTCAAGGACGAAACCGAGACCGATCTCTT
>JAZFSZ010000144.1:0-4330 GCA_036446455.1 Acidiferrobacterales bacterium | reverse complement strand
CAGCGTCCGGCCGTAGTGGAAGCACTCGAAGGCAACCTCGTGATGGGGCTCGTCATGCGCCATCCGGCAGACGATGGCGACCCGGCCAAAATCATGCATGGCAGCGGAGATACCCATCATGCGGCGGGTTTGGGAGAACCGGGAATCGGCGGCGACGACCAGGGAAGACTCAAAGGTTTCGCCGTTGGACAAACCCACGATAGCTTTGTTGTCGTTGGTCTTCACCGAGATCACGGCAGCGTCGGTGATGATGTCGACATTAGCGACAGTTTCCACTTCTTCATAAAGCGCCTTGCGAATGAGATGGTTTGAAATGATAAAACCCAGGGGCTCGACGGATTCGTTTCCCCTTTCAAAATTCAGGAAGTATTGAGAGGTGCCATCGAAGACCTTGGCCTGCCTGATCGACCCGATTTCATCGGCGTCGATACGCGACCACGCCCCAAGTTCCTTGAGTATCCTGACCGATCTGTGGGTAAGGGCAATGTCACGGCCATCGAAAGCAGGGGCGCTGAGTTCAGCGGCAGATTGCTTTTCGACGATGACCGCATGCAGGCCGGTATTCGCAAGTGAACGAGCGAAGCCAAGTCCCGCCGGGCCGGCCCCAATGATCGTGACATCGTGTTTCATGCAAGACTCTCCTTAAAGCAAATACGCTTTATGCAACAGCAGGGTAATGCTTGAGCAGCGCTTTCCAGTCCTGATGCGTGTGATCGAATTTCTGGCGCGCCTCGCCTAAATTCCACCGCGCCGACTCGCGTACCTCTTTCGAATAATCGGCGACCTGGCGTTGCAGTATTTTTTTGCATTCCCTGGCGGCTTCTTCCCACTTGGAAAGATTTTCCTTGAGTTTGTTGTATTGCGACTGGACGGTTTCGCCGATCTTCAGCAGTTCCGTGTTGGTCCCACTTCGCGCAAGCCAATCGCTTACCCGCCTGTTTTCGCCGGACAACTGGGCTGCGAGAATGCGGAAATCCGAAACCCGCCGCAGATCCCAGGCCAGACCGGTTTTTTCCATCATCCAGATAAGCCACTTGCTCGGGTCCCACTGGTACCAGCGCACGCCGTTGCGATAGTCGCCGGAAAAACGATGGTGGAAGTTGTGGTAGCCCTCGCCGAAGGTGAGATAGGCGATAAACCAATTGTCTTTCGCAGTAGCGTAGATGTCGTAAGTAGACCTGCCAAACATGTGGCATATGGAGTTAATGAAAAAGGTGAAGTGATAAACCAGCGTGAGTCGCAGGCAGACGCTCAGGATCAGGGCGCCTAACAAGTGACCTGTCAAAGCGCCGAGAAAAAGGGGCGTGACAATTCCCGCAACAATAGCCCAGGGATAATAATACCGGTGCTGATGCCTGATCAGTGGGTCCTTTGCCAGGCCCTTTACGTTGCCGAAATCGGTTTCAAACTGCCAAAACATCAGCCAACCGATATGCGCATAGAAAAACCCCTTTTTAATACTGTAGGGGTCCTGGTCGGTGTCGACATAGCGGTGGTGGTCCCGATGCTGAGAAGACCATTCAAGCGCCGATTGCTGGAACGAAGCTGCCCCGAAAAAAAGCAGCAGAAAACGAATCACCGCATTTGTCTTGTAGGTCCGATGGGCAAACTGCCGATGGTATCCGGTAGTGATACTCATTGGCGTGACAACGACAAAAAACATGAACAAAGCAATTTCCGAGCCGCTGACTCCATACTCGTAGATATAAAGAGGGGTGCCGATCACTCCCAGCAGGGAAGTTACGGCGAAAAAAATAATATTGACCCAGTTATTCTTCCGAATCGCGGTCCGTGCCGTTGCCATACGAATGTCCGTGTGACGTTCAGTTGCCCAGTATCACTTAACGACGAAAACGCAATATACGTATTTGTACCTATCGGGCCTGAAGGCCCGATCAGGTCGGCCTCCGAAACCGAAGATTCCTGTAGATACTCTGTTCAGGCTACGCGTCTACGTCTGCGTGACAACCCGAATCCAATCAGGGCAAGACCAAGCAGGCTCAGCGTGGCGGGCTCTGGTACCGTGGTCGTGTCGCCGGTAATCTAGCCGCTGCCGCTGGCCTGGCCAGGGCCATCACCATCAACCACAATACTCTGTATATGCGCTGCTGATGTGAGGCCTCCGCCTTGCCCACCAGGCCCAGGAGCAAAGAACCTTAAAAACAATAACTTACAAACTATGGTTATTATTAACTGTAAAATTTCCCGACGGCACTGTGGAATTGCAGATTTATGCCCGCGAAATATAGCTTCCGGGCGATGCAAAAAGCGGCGATATGGGGTGTCTCTGACAGCTGAGATCCGCGTGGTTTTTGTTACCGGAATTTATGGCTGATTTGCGGTGCTAAATCTGTCGGAATTCTTTACAAATAGATGCCGGCCATTTTTCACGAGAAATCGTTTCTTCATAAAAATCAAGACTCTACAAGTTTTTAGTTTTTTGGCACGGGTTTTGCATTTCAATAAGTCAAGTACGTGAACAACGATTATTTTGGACACTAATAGAAAGGTGAATGTCGTGAGAAAACTACAAATTTTAGCAGCGCTTGGATTACTTCTACCGCTGCAGGCTTTTGCAACCATTTACTCTTGGGATTCTAATGACCCTGCTCCTCCTTTTGTCGGTATAGGCACGCCGGGCGGAACGCATTATAACGGTGCTGGCGAATGTTCAAGTGGCGATATGTGTGCGGACTCCATAACCTGGAACTTGGGTGGCAACATTGTGACAGCGGAGGCTTATGATGCAAATTTAGGTTTTTGGCATCAGGGTGTTAGCGATACCAACCGCATTGTTCTTTGGCACGATGTTTCACCAAGTATAGGCGGTCTTGGTGGTGCTACAGCCGCCGAAGTCACCGCAGGTACTTCAAGTGCTGACAACCTCACAGGTGGAGAATCAATACACCTGTCCTTCAGCAGCCCGACCAATGTCAATGCCTTGTTCTTTAACGGTGATCACGCTTCCTTTAGCGGTGTCATCTTTGTTGCAGATGGAACTAATATCCTCATTGATAATGGTATGGTTGTCGGTGGTATGTTATTTGTTGGTGGATTGTCGATTACTGATATCTATATTGAACCTGATTTCAGCTTCGCGTTACCCACAATCGGATGGTATTTGGCAGGCATCGATATTCCTGAACCCGGCACGCTAGCCTTGCTAGGCTTGGGTCTTGCTGGGTTGGGATTCTCCAGACGCAGGAAAAAAGTCTGATCTTATAAAATCACGACATCAGTTTAAAACCGGCCCTCGTGGCCGGTTTTTTTATTCCTTGCGGCTTTGTTGTAGGAAAATAAACAACAGGCCTGTCGTGATAATCACCGCGCCAATACTTGTCCACAGATCAGGGAGTTCCTGGAAAACAATGAACCCGAACATCGTTGCCCAGAGCAGCCGTGCGACGATGAAAGGATCCGCCAGGGCAATATCGAGATACAAATAAGCGCGCGTCATGCACAAGTGTGCCGACGTTCCCAGCGAGCCAATAAACAACAACCACAGCAATTGTTCGAACGTTGGCCACTGCCAGACAAACAAGGCGGCGATAAAAGTCGGCGGGATCATCAGAGTAGTGACATAGGCCACAATCGTTCGCGTTGAATCGGTCCGCGTCAGTCGTTTACTGATCACTTTGGAAAAGGAAAACAAAACGGTGGAGGACAGGGCCAGCCAGACACCCGGCCCAGCGATGTGAAAACCCGGGCGTATGATGACCAGCCCGCCGGCCATGATCATTGCGATTCCAAGCCAGCGTTGCCAGGTCACAGTTTCTTTGAGAAAAAACCAGGCACCGAGCGTGACGAACAAAGGGCCGGTCATGTTGATGGCGGTCGCATCGGCGACCGGCAGCAGCTGCAGGCTGAGGTACCAGCACAACATGGAAACGCTGTTGATCAGACCTCGCCCGATGTGCCAGCCTCGCATGTCGGTTTGAAACGATCTGCGGCCATAATGAATCAGCCACGGAAGCATCACGGCGAGGCCGAACACGTTGCGAAAAAAGGCGATCTCGAAGGCGTGCAATTCAGAAGACAAATGACGCACGGTGACATGCATCGCGGCAAACAGCGCGCTGGAAACGATTGCGAGAAGTATGCCCCGGTTGGTGTTGCCCATCACGCCACCGTAGCAGAGAAAAAAGGGGACAGATTTATTTTTCCTGCAGGGCCACCTTCAACCTGAACTTGGCTCGTGTTGTCGAATCAAAGCTTTTTGAATCGAGAGGTGGCGGTCATAATGGTCAGGGCTTCCAGCGTCTGGATTTTCCCATGCAAGTAGTCAATTCGCCGAGGAGAGCGGTTTGCTGAGCAAAGAGCGACTTAACCG
>JAZFSZ010000143.1:0-7879 GCA_036446455.1 Acidiferrobacterales bacterium | reverse complement strand
CTGGATTATTGATCTCGGTCCGGAGGGTGGAGACGGCGGTGGCCAGGTTATTGCCGTGGGCTCACCTGAATCGCTAAGCGAAGATCCGGTATCCTTTACGGGTCAGTTCCTGAAACCGGTACTGGAAACCACAACCGCTGTAAATAAAGAAGCAGTGTAATAACCGAAAAACCCTGTTTCCTGGATGAACCGGGCGGAACGATACATTTTTATTTATCTCCGATATTATTTTTTACCGCATTCACAGGTACGATAAAGCGTATGCGACCAGGGTGCGCATGGAACTCCACCTTATAAGAATTGGTAGCGACTATCTCGCCATCAACTTCACAGGTGAACGGAGTTTCGGCCTCCACCACGATCTTGCTGGCCTGGCGATATAAAACATACTGGTCTTCGTCTATGGGTCTGTTCTTTACCTGCTGAAGCCGTGTTAACAATGCCAGCTTACTCAGGTTTATGCCCAATGTGACAGCCATCTGGTCCGCAAAGGGCGTGGCATGCGGAACGATGCGAAATGCCGCGAGAGTCGGGCTGAACCCAACGATGAGGATTGAAAGATCGCAGTTTATCGCATCGTTATCCAGTGTGATGCGGCACGGAATATTTTTCCATTTAAGCAGCATCTTGAGTGCCAGAACATTGTATTTGAGCTGGCCTTTGAGCCAGGACAGTTGATGCTTAACGCTATGCTGTTCGGCAGTTGATGCAGTAAAACCGATGGTGGCAAGATTGAGTGCGTATGAGCTGCGATCAAGCGTCACCAATTCGGTAACCCCCACATTCGCCTCATTGCCCGCTTCAAGCGTTTCCAGCGCATGTTGCCAGTTGCGATGCATGCCAATGGCCATGGCATAGTCATTGACGTTGCCGTATGGCACCAGCCCCATGGGTACGTCACGCTCGCGGCGCACATCCAGTATGCCGTTGGCAACGTTATTCATGCTGCCCTCACCGCCGACAGCGACCAGACAGACACCGTCTTGCCGTGCCGCTTCGGCCACCCACTCACGGCACTGGTCGGCACTGGTCGGCATCAGGAATTCAGTGCGCGGTAACTGGCTTTCAAAATGTTGTTCGATTTCCTGCCACTGGCGCCCAAGCGCACCATCACGCGCAAGGGGATTGATAAAGAAAACAAATTTTCTTGGTTTTGTGTCCATATTTTTTTCTTCTATATTTGTTGTACTACTTCAAATCATGAAGTGTCAGCGGTGGATCACTCTGATCCTGGCGGGAACGATGCCGTGATAGCAGGACACCAACAACAAATATCGTCAGCGTGCCCAACACTATTGTCATAAACGCATGCAGACTGTTGGCCAGCGGGCCCTCCAGATTACGGCTGAAGGTCGGCCAGATGATCACCAGCAACCCGGCAATCATTCCCACAATGGCCTGCCCGCTCGCGGCCCAGCGCGAGAGTATGCCTAACAGAAATAATCCTAACATACCGCCGGAGAATATACCGGCGAAACGCCACCAGTCGTCCAGCACCTGTTTTGACGATACCATTAACAAGGCGACCGCCGTACCACAAGCTCCCAAAATCACGGTAGCACTACGCAGAAAGCGCATCTGTTGTTTTTCGCTTGCATCAGGTTTAATCAGACGACGGTAGACATCAGATAATAAAACTGTGGCCGAGGAGTTGATCGACGTGTCGATTGAACTCATGGCCGCCGCCAGTGCCGCTATCATAATTCCTGTTACCCCTGCCGGCAGTTCGCTTACGATGAAGTGTGGGAAAACCCGGTCACTCATTTCAGCAGTGGCAAAAGACTGCGGCAGCAGTTCGGGTTGTGCGCCGTAATAGGCGAACAAACCAGTACCAATAAACAGGAATAAAGTGCTCAACGGCAAATACGTCAACGCCCCGATCCAGATAGATTGCCTTGCATCTTTCAGTGATCGAGCGGTTTAATAACGCTGAATATAGGACTGATCAATACCGCAGTTCTGCAAATTAATTACGATTCCGTAGAACAGCACCACCCAGAACATGGGCTCCGTAAAACCCATCTGGAATGAACCCAGAGAAAATTTATCGCCCTTAGTGGCCAGTTCAATTAATTGGGTGTACCCCCCGGGCATACCATCGATAAGCAAAACTGCACACAGGATCGCACCCACCGTCAGAATCACACTCTGCACCACGTCAGTTCAGATGACCGCTTCAATGCCCCCGACGAAGGTGTAGAACGTAACCAATACGCCGCTAACTATAATAATACTTTCGATATCCCAGCCAGTGAGGCGCTCCAGCGCCAACGCTACCAGAAACATGATAGTTCCCATGCGCACCAGCTGGGTGAGCAGCTAAAACGTCATCGCATACAGCCTTGCCCAGATTCCAAACCTGCGCTCGAGATAGGCATAAGCCGAGATATCCTGCGTGCTGCGATAGAGCGGCGCAAACCACTTTACGGCAACCCAGGCGGCAAGCGGTTATGACAGGGAAAAAACAAACGCGTCCCAGTTGGCACCGTAAGCCTTGCCCGGCAGGGCCAGAAAAGAAATAGAGGACAGGTAAGTACCGAAGATGGATAAGCCTACCGCCCACCCCGGCAACCGTCGATTGGCGCTGGTAAACCCTTCACTGGTTGACGACCTACGGTAAAAGTAGGCGCCAAAAACCGTGACACCCGCGATGTAAATCAGCAATACGGCGATATCATGGATTTCACAATTTTTCCTTATTGTTTTTTAAATGCTACCTGAAACCCGTTACGACTCAGGCATTAACTGAAAAAAGCATACCGAGCCTGATTGCCAGTTGTTCGGCAGCACGGCCCTGATTGACTGCTATTTCGACCAGACCGTTGGCATTTTCGTACCAGAATGCCGTGCCTCTGGTTACTTCAGAAAAGGTATTTGCAGGCCGCAGTAATTTTCCGCTTATACGAATACTTGCATCCTGCGGCAAGGCCGTGGCGCGATAGCCGGTTATGGCATTACCAAAATGATCAATGTAAACCACCTCTGCAAGATCGTCCGGCCACTGCGCGTCTTCCCCTGTATGCAACTCAACCGGCGTGGCGTCCGGCAGCTCACCACGCGACAGCATGGCAGCAACCGGTGCAAACAGGTCACGGCCATGAAAACTCGGAGAAAGCTTGTCGGGCCGCCAGTCTATCGTGAGACACTCGACCTGACTGGCGCGTCGCGCCAGGATCTGGAACAGACCGTTGTCCGGCCCAACAAACCAGATATTGTCAGCGCGCAAGATCAGCGGCCGACGCTCGCTTCCCACCCCGGGGTCGACCACACATATAAAGACCGTGTTCTCGGGAAACGCCGAAACAAAACTCGGTAGTAGATAGGCACCCGCGCGGATGTCGTGATTGGGCACGTGGTGAAATAAATCGATAACAGCTATACCCGGTGCCTGTTGGGCCAATACAGCGTGCAGTTGCCCGACATAGGAATCCTGACTGCCAAAGTCGGTATACAGCACGATCATGGTAATAGTGTACCACTGCTGCTAGCTGCCCGCGGGCGTAAAAAAGCCGGGCAATACCCGGCTTTTTTACAATCGTGATTGAAACTCAGCTCTTTTTGCCTGTTTTCTTTTTAGCGGCCTTTTTCTTGGCGGTTTTCTTTTTTGTTGCCTTTTTTGTTGCCGCTTTCTTGGTTGTCTTTTTAGCATCCTTCTTTTCTGTTTTCTTTTCTGCCTTCTCTTTAGCAGATTTTGCTTCCTTCTTCTCAGTCTTCTTCTCAGCTGGCGCCTTCCGCGCCGCTTTGGCCTTTTTCGGTTTTGAGGGAGTGTCTTCCGCGTCCTGTCTCATCTCTACCAACTGCACAATTGCCATGGGGGCGGCATCACTGGGACGGAAACCGGTCTTCAGAATACGCAAATAACCACCCGGGCGCTCCTGAAAACGCACGCCGAGATCATCAAACAGCTTGGTTACCGCCTGGCGATCACGTAGACGCGAAAACGCCAGTCGACGATTGGCCACACTTGGCTTTTTGCCCAAAGTAATCAGCGGTTCGGCAAAGCGGCGCAATTCCTTGGCCTTGGGCAAGGTAGTGCTAATCTGTTCGTGCTGGAACAGGCTTACCGCCATATTCCGGAACATGGCCTTGCGATGGCTGCTCGTGCGATTGAACTTGCGACCGCTTTTGAGGTGACGCATTGAATCTTCTCCTACTATCTAACCCGAAGCGCGTCTAGACGGTCTCGGTACTTCCGGTTGCCTGCCTGAGATTGCTAGGTGGCCAGTTTTCCAGTTTCATACCCAGGGACAATTCGTGCTGGGCCAGAACGTCCTTGATCTCGGTAAGGGACTTCTTGCCAAGATTAGGAGTTTTTAACAGCTCATTTTCGGTGCGCTGAATCAAATCACCGATATAGAAAATATTCTCGGCCTTGAGGCAATTGGCTGATCGTACGGTCAATTCGAGATCGTCTACCGGACGCAATAACATGGGATCCATCTGCGGCTCGGCCTTCTCTTCTTTGGCACCGTCTTCACTTTTTAACTCTACGAACACCGAGATCTGGTCCTGTAGAATGTTGGCAGCACGGCGGACCGCTTCTTCCGGATCAATGGAACCGTTGGTCTCGATATCCAGCACCAGTTTGTCCAGATCGGTACGCTGTTCAACGCGGGCATTTTCCACATCGTAAGCCACGCGACGCACCGGGCTATAGGAGGCGTCCAGCTGCATCACACCAATGGTCTTGCCTTCTTCGCTGCCATCGGCAACAACAGGCACGTAACCACGACCGCGGGTAACGGTGAGCTCCATATTGAGCTCGCCATCTTTGGTGAGGTTGGCGATGACATGGTCGGGGTTGACGATTTCGACATCATGTTCCAGCTGGATATCGGCGGCGGTTACCGGACCCTTGCCCTTTTTATTCAACATCAAGGTAACCGACTCGCGGCCGTGCATACGCAAGGCCAGTTGCTTGAGGTTCAGCAAAATTTCAATAACGTCTTCCTGTACCCCTTCAATGGTGGAGTATTCATGCAATACACCATCGATCTTGACCTCGGTAACTGCGGAGCCGGGCATACTGGAAAGCAGAATACGCCGGAGCGCATTACCAAGTGTATGACCAAATCCACGCTCCAGGGGCTCAAGCACTACCTTGGCATGGGTATCAGATATCGTCTGCACATTGACCAGACGAGGTTTCAGGAACTGCGTTGCAGAACTTTCCATAAGACTTCTTCCGTTGGTCCCGAATAAATTATTTAGAATAAAGTGCTACCACCAGCGCTTCGTTTATTTCCGAAGGCAGGTCGGTACGGTCAGGCACGGTTTTGAACGTACCCTTCATCGCCTTGCTATCCACTTCCACCCAGTCCGGGAAACCGCGTTGCTCGGTAGCTTCCATTGCGGCTTTGACACGCAGTTGCGCCGCAGTGCGTTCAGTCAGCTCCACAACATCATCGGGTGAAACCTGGAAAGAGGGGATATTGGCGCGACGACCGTTTATCTTTACACCATTATGACGTACCAGCTGCCGGGCTTCGTTGCGAGAGGCGCCAAAACCCATGCGATATACGACATTGTCCAAACGCCCCTCAAGTAGCTTCAACAGGTTTTCACCGGTTGAACCCTTGCGGCGATCGGCTTCGTCATAATAATTGCGAAACTGTTTCTCCAGGATGCCATAAAGGCTGCGCAGTTTCTGTTTTTCGCGCAGTTGTAGACCGTAGTCGGAAACGCGACGACGGCGCTGGCCGTGCTGACCCGGCGCATAAGCACGCTTGTCCACGGCACATTTATCGCTGTAACATTTCTCACCCTTTAGGTAGAGCTTGCCCCCTTCACGACGGCAAAGACGACACTTGGAACCTGTATAACGAGCCACCTTAGTTTCTCTCCTCTAATATCAGACGCGACGGCGCTTGGACGGGCGGCATCCATTGTGTGGAATGGATGTCACGTCGGTAATGCTGGAAATCTCATAGCCCAGGGCATTGAGTGCGCGAATGCTGGAATCACGGCCGGGACCAGGGCCCTTAACCCGCACCTCCAGCGTTTTCAACCCGAATTCCTGTGCCTTGCGACCGGCCTTTTCTGCGGCAACCTGCGCAGCAAACGGCGTGCTCTTGCGCGAACCACTGAAACCGGCACCACCACAGGTCGCCCAGCTAAGTACATTTCCCTGACGGTCACTGATGGTGATAATGGTGTTGTTAAAAGAAGCATGGACATGGGCAATGCCTTCGGTCACATTCTTCTTCACCTTCTTTTTGGTGCTACGGGTTACCATAACTACTTAATTCCTTAATCAGCCTTATTTCAATCAATCGGCCTTACGGCCTTATCTCTTGATCGGACGACGCGGGCCCTTGCGGGTGCGGGCATTGGTTTTGGTGCGCTGGCCACGAACCGGCAATCCGCGACGGTGGCGTATGCCGCGATAGGCGCCTAGATCCATCAGTCGCTTGATATTCATGGTGACCTGGCGACGCAAGTCGC
Source organism: Acidiferrobacterales bacterium (assembly GCA_036446455.1). Lineage (GTDB taxonomy): Bacteria > Pseudomonadota > Gammaproteobacteria > Acidiferrobacterales > JAJDNE01 > JAZFSZ01. Next base: position 1,435 of record JAZFSZ010000143.1, on the reverse strand, counting down.
CTTCCACCACGCACTTGGCTACTTCCTGACGCAGGGTTTCCACTTCTGGATCCGACAAATCCTTAACCTTGGTATTACGCCTCACCTTGCTGGAGTCGCAAATGCGTTGCGCGGTAGGACGACCAATGCCATAAATCGCTGTCAATGCGATCTCGACGTGTTTGTGCGTCGGTATGTTTATGCCTGAAATACGGGCCATTTACACTAATCCCCCAAAGTCCTGTCAGCGCTCGCCTGGCGCGCGAAAACGCGCAAGGATACTGTCCAAAACCCTAAAAATCAACTAATTACACCGCTTCCCGACTATCCCTGACGCTGCTTGTGGGTGGGATCGGAACAAATCACCCGTACCACGCGCTTGCGCCGGACGATTCGGCAGTTGCGGCACATCTTTTTAACAGAAGCTCTGACTTTCATATCGTTCTCCTAATCGTTCAACCCGGGCCTTATCGGGATATTCCCATGCCGCCGGTAAGATTGGCCTTTTTCAACAGGCTCTCATACTGACGCGACATCACGTGTGTCTGCACCTGGTTCATAAAATCCATTGCGACCACAACAATAATAAGCAGGGACGTACCACCAAAATAGAAAGGCACGTTCCACTTGATAATCATAAATTCCGGCAACAGACATACCGCGGTGATGTACGTGGCCCCACCCAGTGTCAGTCGTGACATCACGCCATCGATATAACGGGCCGTCTGCTCGCCTGGCCGGATTCCCGGCACAAAGGCACCGGATTTCTTCAAATTATCTGCTGTATCCTTCGGGTTGAACTGCAACGCCGTATAGAAGAAACAGAAAAATATAATTGCCGCTGCATACATCACGACATACAACGGCTGGCCCGGCGCAATGGTCGTCGCCAGATCGCGCAGCCAGGTCATGCCTTCCTGTTGCCCCAGCACACTCGCTACGGTGCCCGGAAACAGGATAATGCTGGAGGCAAATATCGGTGGAATCACGCCGGCCATATTCACTTTCAGCGGCAAGTGGCTGGTTTGCCCGCCAATCATGCGCCGCCCCTGCTGACGCTTGGCATAATTTACCGTGATTCGTCGCTGACCCCGCTCGACAAACACCACGAAGCCAGTAACCGCCGCGACAATCACAAACAGCAACAATACAAACAGCGGCTGGAACGTACCGCGACTTGTTAAATCCAGCGTTGTTGCAATTGCCCCGGGCAATCCGGCAACAATACCGGCGAAAATAATCATCGAGATACCATTACCAATACCCCGTTCCGTCATCTGTTCGCCCAACCACATGAGGAACATGGTACCTGTCACCAGCGTTACAATGGTCGTAAGGATAAAACCCATTCCCACTGCCGACACCACCGGCATGCCACCGGCTGTTTGTGCTTGCAGACCCGAAGCAATGGCGCCGGCCTGTATGGTTGCCAGCAATACCGTTCCATAGCGGGTGT
>JAZFSZ010000142.1:0-18176 GCA_036446455.1 Acidiferrobacterales bacterium | reverse complement strand
GGTCTTGCAGTAGCCAATTCATTGTCTGCTGTCATGAATGGCGCGCGTCAGGTGGAATGTACAATTAACGGACTTGGCGAGCGCGCCGGTAATGCGTCACTGGAAGAGATTGTAATGGCAGTGCGTACGCGTCAGGACGTGTTCCCCTGCGATACCCGGCTCGACGCCACGCTGATTTTGCCGGCGAGCCGTCTTGTGTCCAACATCACCGGTTTTGCGGTACAGCCAAACAAGGCCATTGTTGGCGCCAATGCCTTTGCCCACGAGTCCGGCATCCATCAGGACGGCGTACTCAAGAAACGCGAGACCTATGAAATCATGCGTGCAGAAGATGTAGGCTGGTCTACCAACAGAATGGTATTGGGCAAGCATTCAGGCCGGAATGCCTTCCGCGCCCATCTCAAGGACATTGGTATCGAGTTCAAGTCGGAAGAAGAATTGAATTCGGCTTTCTCCCGCTTCAAGGATTTGGCTGACAAGAAGCACGAAATCTTTGATGAAGATCTGCAGGCCTTGGTCACGGAAGCGGGGCTGGAACGGGAGAACGAGAATTACCGTCTGGTATCGCTCAAAGTTTGTTCACAAACTGGCGAGACACCGCAGGCCGAAATAGTTGTGTCGGTCGATAACAAGGAAGTGAGAGGTGCGTCCGCCGGTGGCGGTCCGGTCGACGCCACATTCAAGGCCATTGAGACAATTGTTGAAAGTGGCACCGAATTGCAGCTCTATTCAGTCAGCAATATCACCAGCGGCACGGATTCTCAGGGCGAGGTGACGGTGCGACTTGAAAAGGGCGGCCACATTGTCAACGGCCAAGGCGCCGATACCGACATCGTCATTGCCTCGGCAAAGGCCTATATCAATGCGCTCAACAAACTGGTGCGACCGGCAGACCGCGAGCACCCGCAGTCGGACCAGCCGATCTGACTGGATACTTTGACTGGATCGACCTGGACAGGAACGACTATCTGAGTTTTTCTTGTGCAGGTTCGGTGGCCCGATGCACGCGCTCGCGCGCGTCATTTGCCAGCTCGCGCGCTTTATAACGTACGCGCTCCTGCATAGTGGGGTTGCTGAATGGATTGCTAAGTAAGGGATCATCGCGTCCGAAATTGATGCCTAGCGGGAAGGCCAGGACAGCGCCAACTATAATACCGAAGATGAGAAGTTTAAATCTTGATTTCATGATGCTAAAGGACTTTTATGATTTGGTTTGCGAATAGTTTAACCGGCCACAGCGCGCGCGGCCAGTCATTTGCCTGACGTTCCGGTGAGGCAACTACTTTCCATTTTGCTCCTTGGTGTTGGTCTGGTTGGCTATACACTCTTGACGCGCGCCGAGGGTGTTAAATCAACTCAAGGATTGCGCTGGCATGTTTTTCAGGCGGGGCTTCCGCGGGTAGACAATCTGGTACTGTCACCGACAGATAAGTTGTTCGCCACACTGGAGCTGGGTCGCGGAAAAGGACAGCTGGTTTCCATTTACCAAGGGAAAGTCAGCCCACTGCTTAAAGGGCTTGATCGCCCCGATGGGCTCGCGCTTTCGGGTAATAAGCTTTATATAACCGAGGAAATTCGCCGGGGTCGGGTACTGCTATACGATTTGGATACCCGAAAATCCACGACCCTGGTTTATCTCGTCAATCCGGAGGGCATTGTCGTATTGCCTGATGGCAGTCTGTTAATTACGGAAGACATACGGGAAGGCCGCCTGATGCGGCTTTCACCTGCAGGCAAGTTGACCAAGGTCGTGGGCGAGCTGTCGCGTCCCGAGGGCATACGCCGTGGTGCTGATGGCACGGTGTATATCGCCGAGACAGGCAGTGGTCGTGTGTTGGCTTATCAACATAAAAAACTCAGAACTATTGCAGATAATTTAAATGAGCCGGACCAGTTGGCCATTGATAAAAATGGAGATATCTGGATTGCCGAAGATGCCGATCCGGGACGGATTTTGCGTATACGTAACGGCAAGACAGAAGTCATGATCCGCGGTCTGGCATCGCCTCAAGGCATGGTATTTGACCGGCGCGGTCGGCTTTATGTGGCTGAACAGGGCAAAAACCGCATTCTGCTGTTTACTTTTCATGACCACAAATAGCCGTGCTTTGTTTTCCACAGTTCTGCCGCTATCCTAGGCGCGATGGCTAGTAACGCGACAAAGAAACTTTACCTGGACGCCATGGGTATTAAGATTTGGCAGCGAAGGGGTGTTAATTCCGTGGTGGCCGATCCCGCACCGGCACATGTGTCTGGTGGACCGTCTACGGATATTTCCACGCATATCTCCCCAAAAAGCAATCGTCTGGATATTGCAGGCGCGGACTGGAACCAGCTTGGGAAAATGGTGGCAGGTTGCATGGCCTGTGGTCTGCATGAAACGCGCACGCAAACCGTGTTTGGGGTCGGTAGTACATCTGCGCGCTGGGTATTCGTCGGCGAGGCCCCGGGGGTGGACGAGGACAGGCAAGGCGAACCCTTTGTCGGCCGTGCCGGGAAATTGTTGAATTCCATGTTAGCGGCACTGGGGCTCAAACGAGAAGAGGTTTATATTGCCAACGTCCTGAAATGTCGTCCGCCCCGGAATCGTGACCCGCGGACGGAGGAAGTAGCGCAATGCGAGCCTTATTTACTTCGTCAAATCGAAATGATTCACCCATCCATCATTGTTGCCCTCGGGCGCCATGCTGTACACAGCTTGCTGAAAACTGATAAAGCGTTGGGAAAATTGCGTGGAATGAAACATGACTATCATGGCATTCCTTTGATAGCGACCTACCACCCCGCCTATTTGTTGCGGTCGCCACAAGAAAAACGCAAGGCATGGGATGACTTAAAACTAGCCAAATCCATTGTGGAGGCCGCATGAGTGCAGTTATCAAACCGGCACCGCCGCGAATCCGGCCAATGGAGATCATGGATATCAAGAAAGTGATGAAGGTTGAGCTTGCCGCTTACGAGTTTCCGTGGACGCCGAACATTTTTCGCGATTGTCTGCGTGTAGGTTATTACTGCTGTGTTATAGAAGACGCGGACGTAGTGATCGGTCACGCAGTCATGTCCTATGCGGTTGGGGAATGCCATATCCTGAATGTTTGTATACTCCCGGAATGCCAGCGTCAGGGGCTGGGCCGCCGTATGATTACCCACCTGGTGGATGTGGGCCGGCGAAATGGTGCACGCATCGCGTTCCTGGAAGTCAGGCTCTCCAATGATGTGGCATATCGGCTCTATGAGAATCTTGGTTTTACCGAAGTGGGGATTCGCAAGGGTTACTACCCTGTGGAGGACGGCCGTGAAGACGCCATGATTCTGGCCTATGACTTGGGCGGCTATTCTCAATGGGATAGCTAGTACTGGCCGGCGCAGGTTGTGTATGTTGTTGAACTTATAAGAGGTAGATGTGGATAGTCGAGAATTGGGTCTGGTTGCGGGACAGCAACTAACGGGCATGGAAGACCTGCATTACGGGTTGTGGGAAGAGGGCGAGGAACCATCAATACTGGGGGCCAAAGAGGCGCAGAACCGCTATACCAGACTGATACTGGATAGCATTGCAGAATACGGCGGCGAACCATCGGCGACAAGAATCCTGGACGTTGGCTGTGGCACCGGCGTCATTCTAAAAAAATTACTGCAAACGGATTACCGTGTAGATGGCGTGATTCCGGCGGCCTATCTGAGAAAACAGGTGGACGAGCGCATTGCCGATCTCAATAGCGCCTATCAAGCAAAGATTTACGAGTGCAATTTCGAAGACTTCCCGCAATCAGCTCGCAACAATCAGTATGACATCATATTGTTCAGCGAGAGCTATCAATACATTCCCATGAGTGCCAGTTTCCCGCTGATGAAGCATTTGTTAAAGAGCGATGGCAAAGTGATTGTCTGCGACTTTTTCAAGACTGAACACGACGGAGACGGCGGACCCGGCGACAAAAGCTTTGGCGGCGGGCACGCGCTGGACCAGTTCTATCGCGACATCGAACACTACGGTTATGCCATCCTGCATGACGACGATATCACCAGGCGCATCAGCCCCACCATTGCCGTGGTAGATGAAATCCTGATGCAACGAATTTACCCAACCCTGCAGACCGTGGCGGCCTTCCTGAATGAGAGGCATCCATTCGGGTTTGGTTTATTCAAACGGCTGTTCCGCAAAAAGATGGCAAAGCTGAAGTTCAAATATTTTACCGGCCATCGCAGCCAGGCGGTATTTGAGCGTTATAAGAGCTATCATCATGTGGTGTTGGGGTTGAAGTAGCTGCTTAGTGTTCCGCCTCCGGCGCCCTTTAAAAGCTATTAATCGGGGCTGGTCCCGATAGCCCAGTGACTTCTTCTTTGCTTGTCCAAAGAAGAAGTCACCAAGAAGAAAGGACACCCGGGGACTTGTCCCTTCGGGATTCCCTCACCCTTCCTAGAAAACCGGCGACGCGAGCCCAACTCACCGGCAAGAACAGCGTTATCACTTGTTCTTGCTCGGGCTCAACAAAGGACTCGCTCTTTTCCGGTTTTCTTCGTCAGGTTTCGGCTGCGTCCACGGGGTGGGAAGTCAAAAGCAACAGAAAAAACGGGGTCAGTAGCCTCGGCTCTGACCCCACTATTTCTGAACGCCTGTAACTATGATTAATTAATCAACCCATGGCGTCATAAGCACATTAGCTATTGCTTATATTGATGGTCATGTTTCTTTTAAATCAGAGACTTGATGTTCTAATATACACGCCAAGGCACAAACAAACGAAGCCATGGCTTCATAATCAACTGTTAGCGGTATAAGGAATTAGATTTGAGCAAAGCCAATAAAACTATTGTGCTGATATTTGCTGGCCTAATTATTCTAAATTGCGGGATGCTCGTTATCGCATATCAGATGTATTCCTATGGAAATTATGGGGAAGCTGCATCACTACTTAGTGAAGCTGCATCACTACTCAGCGATGAGTCCAATTCTGTAAATGTAAATGTAACTGTTAAACGAGAAACAGTTGTAAGGCTAATAGAATCGTCTGATCATATGTCATATGCGCTATTCGGATTTATTTTTGTTTTGGCAATTACAAACATTGTTATTTTAATGATAGGCGCATTTTTGCTCAGATTAACCGCTAACAAGGCGCCCAAGCGGGACGGCTTCGCCGCCGCTTGGCTTAATCGTTAGGCATTTAAGGAGACTTATGAAAGTAACTCTCGATCTAGACAAACTGTTAAACGAAGGAAAGATTACTCAGAATGAGTATGACAAGTTTAGCGAGTTTGCTGCAAGGTCTACAGGATCTCTTGCTTTCAATATTTTAATTGGATTTGGTGTTATTGCTGTTAGTGGTGCAGCGCTTGCGCTTGTCCCGGCTCCAACAACTGCAATTGTGATCGGGTTGATTATTCTAATTGCCGGGCTAGTACTCTTGCGTGGTGGTTCAGAACAGTGGGGGGTGCTTGCAAATATACTTATCTTGGTTGGCGCATTGATGACAGGTGGGGGTATTGTTGTTGCTGCTAAGGGCAGTCTCGCGTCAATTCTTGCCGTAACCGCAATATTTGCTACGGCAGGTGTATTCGCAAGAAGTGCGTTATTAGTTGTTCTCGCAACCTTGATGTTGTCAGCTAGTATCGGAGCAAGAACTGGCTATTTTCACGCAAGTTATTTTCTTGTTATTCAAGAACCTACTATAACAATTATTCTTTACAGTATTTTGGCTATCGGCCTTTATCAGCTATCGAAAAGGCTCTCAGCTGAATTCGAAAGGCTGGCAATTGCGGCAGCGAGAGCTGGTGTGTTTCTAGTCAATTTAGGATTTTGGGTTGGCTCCTTATGGGGCGAACGATCTGACGCAAGAGAGGTAATTATCTCTGATTCAGTATTTGGTGTTTTATGGGCGGTTGCGTTAATAGCAACCGCCATTTGGTCATGGAAGCGCAACCGACGGTGGGTTTTGAATACTGTTGCTACTTTTGGTGGTATTCATTTCTATACGCAGTGGTTTGAACACTTGGGCGCATCACCCGGCACTGTTCTCATTGCAGGAATACTTGCTCTTGGTTTCGCTGTAGGGCTTAGAACTATGAATAAAAAAATGAAGGAAAATGCCTAACACGGCGCTCCACCCGACCTCCTATGTCGGCGGGAGAGCTTAAACGTTAGGCACCCAACAGAAATAATATAATATGAAAATATGGGTAGACGCCGATGCATGCCCGGTGGTGATTAAAGAGATTCTATTTAAAGCCGCTGATCGTACGGGTGTGGAGATAACGTTTGTGGCTAATCAGCCGGTACATATTCCGTCTTCACGTTTTATTAAATTTATTCAAGTCGAGTCGGGTTTTGATGTCGCGGACAATGAGATAGTCAAACGTCTTGGCGTGGGTGATCTTGTGATCACGGGTGATATTCCCTTGGCGGCAGAAGTGATTGAGAAAGGCGGTCATGCGCTCAACCCACGCGGTGAGCTGTATTCAATTGACACCATTAAAGCGAAACTGAATATGCGCGATTTTATGGATACGTTGCGTGGTAGCGGTATACATACAGGCGGCCCGCCAGCGCTAAGTCAAAGTGACCGCCAGGCTTTTGCCAATCATCTGGATAAATTCCTCACCAAACATTCAGAAAGCAAGTAACGCAATAGATAAGCGATGGCTGAAATCATTGAATTGGAAACAAGCCGTCTACGATTAAGGCAATGGAGTGAAGCAGATTATCCCGCCTTCGCACTGATAAATGCCGATGCGGATGTGATGCAATATTATCCCGCTATATTGAGTACTGTCGAAAGCGACTCGTTGGCCCAGAAATTCGAATCGCTGATAGCTGAACGGGGATGGGGCTTCTGGGCAGTCGAATTGGTCAAATCAAAAAAGTTTATTGGTTTTGTCGGGCTCAATGAGCCGACATATGATCTTCCTGTAACGCCTTGCGAGGAAATTGGCTGGAGAATAGCCAGGGAGTATTGGGGATACGGTTATGCGACTGAAGCGGCAAAAGCAGTATTGGCTGTGGCGTTTGGAAAGCTCGGTCTATCTGAGGTGTATTCGTTTACGCCAGTATCAAATAAAAAATCCCGAGCAGTGATGGGGGGTTTGGGAATGGTCGACACCATGAATAATTTTGAGCACCCCCTTGTTCCTGACAACAGTCCTTTGAGAACACACGTTCTGTATAAAGTGGATAAACAGAGTTGGTTGAAAATTCGGCAGAACCAGGAGCGTTAACACGGTAACACCACAGCCGGTATTTCACCGGTTATTCAGCATAAATGGTTTTTGCCGCTGGCGGCAAAAGATTCAAACATTGGCAGATACTATTCGTCGCCATGCGCCAGCCAACCATTCAGAAAACTAGTATTTCTTGGGTGGGGGGATGTTTTCCGAAAGCATGCGATCAATAGATGCCCCTATTCTGCCCAATAATGACTGTGTGGCACCAGGGCGGGCCGTGCCCACTTCGACCATCGCAACCAGTCCATTTTTATATTCAGATTTAGCTGGATCAAACCCTTCTTTCAGGCGCACGTGAAATTCGGAATTAAGCAGGTACACTGAATCCAGATCGCGCCAGAGCAGGGTTCGCCAATAACCCTTCTTCTCGGCAGTGGCAGCAATTTTGCTCAATTGGTAGCAATCAATAACGATATTGTCACCGCTATTGGTGTAGATAACATGAGGTTCAATAATCCATACCTGGTGCCGACCACCATATCGAATAGCGACACAGCGCTTTTCTGCAATAGCCTGGTTAAGCGTTCTGAGCGTGTCGGACATAAAAATATTTCCATTGCCGGCGTGCTCCTTCCCCTTGTCTATAGTATAGAAACACACTCTGTATTTTCTCTGTCCGCTGGACACAAGTGGCTGATAGTCAGATGAGTGGTAAAAATAAAAACACATGACTTCCCCCGGTTTATCGAGAGATTTCCCGATTTGCAGGCAGGTCCTACGAATAATGTAAAAAATGCATTATTCTGCTGGTGTCGGTGACCCGCCTGGGGCCGTACTAAAACTGTGTGATACCAGATCCAGCCGGAGGCAAGTCATGATCTATCGGTATATTGGAAAGGCCATTATCGCCATCAGCGCCACCGTTGTCTTATTCACTATCGCGTCATGTACCTACTACGGTCCACCACCGCATGCTCCGGCACACGGTTATCGCTGGCATGTCCATGACTACTATTATTACCCCAGTGTTGGTGTGTACTACCACGTATTCACGGGACACTACTACTATCGTTCTGGTGGCATCTGGATCAAGGTCAGGGTATTGCCCCGGCACCTTCACATAAATCGTCATGACCGGGTTAAAATTCGTATCAAGGACAGGCGTCCGTATCTGCATCACGAGGAACACCGGCACCGCTATAAACCGAAGAAACGACTAAATATAGACCAGCGATATGATCGGGAAGAACGTGAGCATCTTCGCAAACGTCACCAGGACTACGGTAAGCACGCGGAAAAATATGAGCGCCGAAAAGAGCGTAAAGAGAAGCGCTGGAAACGGCGTCAAGAGCAGCACGAAGGAAAAAAAGGATACAATGACAGAAGGAAGAAACACCGGCGTGATGATAGTTAGCGTCCTGACTGGTTAATCGCTGTCCTGAACATGGAGGTTGCTATATGGCATACGATGAGGGACTTTCGCAACGTATCCGCGAGATTCTTGATGATCAATCGGGCGTGGTGGAGAAAAAAATGTTCGGTGGCCTGGCATTTATGATCAATGGCCATATGAGTGTGGGCGTGCTGAAAACGGACCTGATGGTGCGTGTGGGTCCGGACAACTACGAACATGCATTGTCACTACCGCATACCCGTCCGATGGATTTCACTGGCAAACCGCTGAAAGGCTTCGTTTATGTCGATGAGCATGGATACGAATCGGATGAGGGGCTGATTCAATGGGTGCAGAAGGGCGTTAACCTCGCGCTGTCATTGCCCCCAAAATAGACTCAGCGGCTGACATGACAACAACTATTAACTGGCGAATGGTTCGGGCCGTCATATTACTTCCCGGAAATGCGTTAGTGATTATTCCACTGATTATTTTATGGGCGTCGGCGGCGACAGCCTATACTCATCGTTTCAGTGTTGCCACCGAGTTTTCATTCTGGATCGCAGTGATACTGATTTTGTTTGGCCTCACACTAGGCATCGCCACCTCACGACTGTTTCTTAAATTTGGAGAAGGTACGCCCGCACCCTGGGACCCGCCGAAAAAACTGGTAATTCGAGGGCCTTATCGATACGTGCGCAACCCAATGATTAGCAGTGTTCTCATTAGTCTCACTGCTGAAGCCATCTATTTTCAATCGTGGCCGCTATTGGTCTGGATGGGTACATTCCTGCTGGTCAATGTAATATATTTTCCATTGGTAGAAGAGAAGGGATTGGTGGCACGATTTGGCGAGGACTACAAATTGTACCAGGCCAATGTCCCGCGGTGGTTGCCGAGGTTGACACCCTGGTCGGGCCATCGTTGACCAAGTACGGGGTTGGTGAATTGGTACCCTGTCGTGAATAAAATGGCCGATCCAATAAAACACACCAGGGCCTGGCACACGACTGCATGGGGAATCTGCATTTAACTGGCTGCTTGCAGAGATTGCCGATTAAAAATGGATCTGAAACGTGGGCAAAAATACACTACCTCTAAACGATACGCTTTACGAGTATCTACTTTCGGTCTCCCTTCGAGAGACACCGTTATTAATGGCGCTGCGCGAGGAAACCGATCAGCTTGAAGCGGCAGCCATGCAAATTTCGGCCGATCAGGGCCAGTTTATGGCGTTGCTGCTCAAAATCCTCAATGCAAAGCGCGTTCTCGAGATCGGCACTTTCACCGGTTACAGTGCGCTGGTGATGGCCCAGGCCCTGCCGGAAGACGGCAACGTTATTTGTTGTGATACCAGCGTCGAATGGACAGACGTCGCCAGGCGTTACTGGGCAGAGGCCGGCATGGACAAAAAGATCGACCTGCGGCTGGCACCGGCGCTGGAGACACTTGATGCGCTGATTGCGGGCGGCAACGAGAACTCGTTTGATTTCGCCTTTATTGATGCCGACAAGGTCAATATGTCGAACTACTTTGAGCGCTGTCTACAGCTGACCCGTCCCGGCGGCCTGATTGCCGTCGACAACGTACTCTGGGGTGGTAGCGTAGTCGATCCCGCGAATCAAAAAGAAGACACTGTTGCTATTCGTGAGTTTAATAACCGCCTAAAAAACGACAAAAGAATAGACCTGAGCCTGGTGCCCATTGGGGATGGCCTGACGCTGGCTCGCGTGCACTGATCAAGCTAAAAACGGTATCATGTCCGCAATTCCGGTTTTGCGTCTAAAGAAGATTGAATGAATATAAATGAATTACGTGAGCAGTACGGCCAGAAGGGTTTATCGCTGTCCGATCTTGATCCAAACCCGTTGCATCAGTTTGATGCCTGGTATAGGCAGGCAGTCGAGTCCGGCATCTTTGAACCCAGTGCCATGAGTCTGGCTACGGTCGATAGTAAGGGCCAGCCCGGTTTGCGGACTGTGTTGCTGAAAATATTTGATGAAAAAGGTTTCGTTTTCTATACCAATTACGGTAGCCGCAAGGCCAGGCAGATAGCGACCAATCCGAAAGTCTCGCTATTGTTCGCCTGGGTGCCTCTGGGGCGACAGGTCAAGATTACCGGCACCGCCAAGAAGGTGTCGTCTGCGGAATCACTAAAATACTTTATCACCCGGTCCCGCGGCAGCCAGATCGGAGCCTGGGCATCTGCCCAAAGTGAGCTGGTTAATTCGCGGTCGATGCTCGAATCCAGCTTCGAGCAGATGAAACAGAAGTTCGCCAAAGGGGAAATACCTTTGCCGGACTTCTGGGGCGGCTATCGTGTAGTACCGGATACCATCGAATTCTGGCAGGGTCGTGACAATCGGCTACACGATCGTTTTGTGTATTCGCGCACCTCCGCTGATGACAATTGGCAGATTGCGCGCCTTGCCCCCTGATACTTTACGCGATTGCAGAAACTGCGATCGATGGTTTTATTAGGTCCAGCGATTGTGGTCGGGGCAGGTTAGTAAGCAAAGTTCTTTTTTGAGGATTTAACTGAATTCGGAGAACCAGATCGCCGCACCCAGGGCAATAAATGCGACTTCCGCCACGCTGATCCACAGCAGGATATAAGTAATACGTCGGCCGATGGGTTTCATTGGTTGCCAGACACGATGCATGTACCAGCGCCAGGGGCGCAGGCGGTGCCAGCGCTTCCACATGATCAGAAAGCGCTGCAGATAGTCCGCCCAGTTGAGCAGGCTTTTATCGACCTCCCCCAGGTGTTTTTCCCGCTCCTCGGCTGGCATGCGCTCGTAGGTTTCGGTAATCGTCATCCTGGACCCAATTTCTGACGATTCGATTTTGACCGTTGTGCCGGATTTAATGCCGTTTTCGTAGTCGATCTGGAGACCGTCGGACAGGTGCGATACCTTGAAGGTAACATCAAATTCAAACGGTGGTTTCTGACTGAGGTTGCGACCACTCATGGTGTATCGCTTTTCCCCTAGGGACTTGAACGATTTGAATTCAAGCATTGGGTTGATACGAAACAGGCGCTCCACATCACGGCAGAACTCTGTCAGCTGCTCTACGGAAAGAGGCGTATTGATGCCCGCCCAGGCCGAATCTTCCGTGACGTCCGGTGTGGCCATGTCATTCATCGGGGTAGGGAACAATCATAACCGGGACTAAAAGCTCCCGGGTGGATTTAGTGAGCATACGCGACCGCAGGCCGGCTTTGCCTTTGGGGCGAGGAGACCCCATGACCACCAGGTCATAGGCCTCTTTCTGGCTGACATTAATCAGCTCTTGTTCCGGCTCACCCAATATCACCTCGGTTGTGTAATTCAGATCATTGGCTGCGGCTGCCGCGCTTACCCGATTCTGGTTTTCCTGCACTTCCTGCGACAACTGGTCCTCGAGATAGCGCCGGAATGTGTCGCGGGTTGAGCCATTGTTCAGCCAGTCGTCACCTGTCATGCCCTGCCACAGTGCCTTGGGGACCACGATCAAGTGATGCAGATGACCCCCTTTCTTGCACAGCTTGATAGCTTCCTGCTCGGCGGCTTGTGCACCGTCAGTGCCATGACTGGCCAGTAAAATATTATTTGCAGATTGCATAATTCACCATCGAAAGAAAAGCGGCGCCCGCATTCCGGGCGCCGCCAATTATAACTTACTTGTGTTTATCAGTAAGTGACATACACGGCAAAGGCGATTGTCAGCGCAAAAATCAACGCCGTGATGTCTTCTCTGCGGTCACTGCTGAATATCGACAGCGTCGAACCACGATCAAATTTCTCTTCCATTTTATGACCTCCTAGATCTTGTCTTGAATAAGAAATATAACGACCACCAGCGAAGCCGCGGCTTTAATAAAGCCGACGATTCCGCCGATCACGGCAGGCTGACCACCCGCTTGCTTCATGGACGCTATGGTGATTTGCATACCCAGGCCGACTAGTCCGAAGGCAAATAGCCAGGTGATCCACTTACGGAAGGCTTTAATCTTCGGCGCAGTGTGACGCACGGCTTTATGCGCTTTCTTCAGGACCTTATTGGCTTTCTTGGACAGGACCCTGGAGTTTACCAGACCACGAACAGAAGTATCGTCTGCATCGGACATGATCTTGCGGTTGTCTATCAGGCGCTGTACCGCTGCCATTTGGCCAGCCGGTTTGATCTTGTCGAACTCGGCCTGCAGGGTAGCGATTTGATCACTCTTCAGCAGTTTCTTCTCCTTAAAGTTAGTTTCCTTTGTGTTGCCAAAGTACTTACCCTTGTAATGATTGGCCGGAGCGAAGATACCAGTGGTGGACAGGGCAAACATCAGGATGAAGCCGAGTACAAATAACGGGAACTTGGCCACAATCACCTGACCGATATTGACGCGCTCGGTCATGCTGTCTTCACGCCTCACATACCAGAGAGCCAGCCAGATTACGATGATTGGCAGAATCAGTACGCGAGTGATGTTGAAGATTTCAGCAACCTTCAGGGTCTCGATGCCATCAGGCTGGTAGGCCAGTGCTGCACCGGCAACCTGTGCCGAGTTCAGAATACCGGTACCGGCCCATGCACCAAACTGCAGGTAGCTCATGTCGAGCAAATTACCAATGACCGGGACCAGGAACATACAGCCAACACCCCAGAGCAGGATGGTACCAATAGTGTATGCGATTTCTACCGACTTGGCTTGCACTACCGGCGCCGCTGCCACGGCCGCGGACACACCGCAGACACCCATACCGGCGGAAAGTACGCCGGCCATGGAGTTCGGGATGTTACGACGTGCACCCAGCCAGAGCACCAGGCCGACGGAACCCAGTACGAAGAAGCCGATCATGACGATGGAAATACCACCCAGATTCTTCAGCTCGGCCGCAGAGTAGAGGGTGCCCAGCAGAATCACACCGGTCTTCAGGCCCAGGCGTGCCAGGCGAACACCGTTTTGTGCCCAGCCCGGTATTGTGAATACGTTCACAGCGATGATGCCGGCGACAATACCAATCACGATATAGTTCAATCCGAGCAGTTTGTGAATGTATTTACCAGTATCACCGACTTTGCCCATGGACATACTGATCACGGCAACTTCCGGCGCAACAAACCAGCGAACCAGCATGGCAATGAGCATGATGAACATGCCGCCAGCGAGGGTGGATGTATAGTAGTCGAATTCGCCCTCTTTATGGCTGCCAAATAATTGCCAGGCACCAAAGACGGCTGCAATGGCACCAAAGTACAAAGCTATGGTATTGATCTCCCCGAGATACTTGTATTTCTTCCCTGCTGCGAGATGCTCAATGTAGCCGCTCAGCATGCCGGTGGATCCCATATACCAGATCGCCAGCATGATCAGACCAATAATGAGCAACGCGGGTGATTTTTTTGTATACACCATCGTTGTGTTCTCCTATGTGATGATCATCTAGATTTATTAATTATTTAAAGGCCGAGTTAAATAGTTGGTCTTGTATTTATAGGTAACTATTTTTTTCGCCGAAACACTTAATATCTGTTCTGGCCAACAAATACAACATCGTAATGGATATATAATTAATAGCTAATATACTAAAATGTATAAATATCAGGGGTTAGCGCGATTTAAGGGATAAATTATTTTTAGCTTCAGATAAGCGGCAATTGGTAAATACAGAAGACGCTATATCTGCATAATTGCGGGAAAACCGCCCTAGTGCTTGCTACTACAGGTAGATTGTGCATAACAGAAAATTCTGGTTTTAAATATCGAAGAAATTGTGAATATGTCAAGTTCCCCCCACGCCCGAAGTCGATGCTGGATTGAAGTAAGCTATTTTTGCAGCGCGCCCACATCCTGGATCACCTGTGTGCTGCGTGCTTCCGAACCCACTTTGCGATTAACCCGCCAGAATCGATTGTGAAGGTGTGATGTGGCGCCGCGCAAATTTTAGTGAGCCAAATAAGTTAGTGAAAATTCCGGTGCAACATCACCTTCTTATACAATGGCGTCCTTCGCAAGCGTGGTTGGAATCAATTAGAGGCTGAGGGCAAATCCAGTAATGATGAATATCCAGCCGATTTTGATAAATCACATTGTTTTCAGCATTTTTTCACGCTGGATGAACTTAATAAGGAGCCGCGATCAACAATAACCGTAAATTACTTCGGCCTTATCCGGAATGGTGCGCGCGGCTGGATTCTTTCACAATAGGGTTGTATCAAATATTCAATCGAGTTGAATCCAACCAGGTCTCATGCACATATTGTTAATAATCCTCGCCGTGGTTCTGGTGGCGGCGCTGATGTGGTTGCCCAACTATTGGGTGACACGCGTACTAAGAAAGTACGAATCTCCAGGCGATTTATTTCCGGGAACCGGTGGTGAACTTGCGGTGCATTTGCTGGAGCACCTGAAGATCGAAGGTGTCTCGGTGGAGCAGGCCGATCCCGGTCAGGACCACTATGATCCAGTGGCCAGGGCAGTGCGTTTGTCGCCTGATAATTTCAACGGTAAATCGCTGACAGCAATCACGATTGCCGCGCATGAAGTGGGGCATGCCATGCAGCATGCTTCGGGCTACCGTATTTTTAAACTGCGCCATTCACTGGTTACTATCTCGCGTTTTACCGAAAAAATCGGCAGTGCCGCCATTATGGCCGTGCCCTTATTGGCGCTGGTTTCGCGTTCGCCGACGTTGGGCGGGCTGGTTTTTATGTTAGGCATCTCGGGTATCGCCTTTGGCACACTGACACACTTAATAACATTGCCAGTCGAATGGAATGCCAGTTTCGGCAGGGCTTTACCACTTTTGCAGTCGGGGGAATATATCTCGGAGGGCCAGTCGTACCATGCCCACAAAATATTGAAAGCCGCTGCCTTCACCTATATCGCCGGGTCCCTGGCGAGCCTGCTAAATTTATATCGTTGGATCGCGATCCTGAGACGTTAACAACAAATTTGGGAAGAAAACGGTGTTCCCGGTCCGTTTGGCAAAGTGCGAGATCGCAAAGTGTTGCCACGGATTTCAGTTCTCTTTGGGCCGGCCAATTCACTATATATTGTAATGAATAACCGGCGGTCAATACTATTTTTAAAGCCACTCAAATATAATCTCAGTGCCTTGCAGCGATTGCTATCCATCGATCGCTTTTTGGCGTTAAGATTTGAACTGGTTCTACTACCAGGGAGCCAGTATTTGGACACGGTACAAATATCTCGGTGGTTGAGAATAATTGCCCAGCTGTTCACTCGTACCCGGGTCGGGCGCGCACTGGTTTTTGTTAGCCTGCCCCTGGCGCTCGTTGCGATCGCGTTATATACGCCGACGTATTACCCACCAATTTTTGATGCCCAGGTCCACTATAACGACAACTCCTGGCAACAGGTCTCGGCAAAGGCCGTTATTAAAGCTGCGGATGAACTCAATGTGCCATGGTTGCTGGTTGGCAGCACGCCTAACGAAGGAACATGGAAATTAAAGCGAGAGGATCCGCAACGCGTGATTCCGATGCTGGTCCCGGGTTTTTCCCGCGAGGATCGGTACACCTGGTTTAACAATCCCGAGATCATAAAATACATCGAAACGGAAATACGTAACCGCCCCTATCGCGGTATCGGCGAATTTTTTCTGATTGATGGCCAGGTCAATACTCCGGTAGTGAAACGCATGGTGGATCTCGCGGTTGAGCACCATCTTGTATTGCACGCACGCTCTGATCCGCAGGCCTTACGTCAGTTAATTATGCTTGACCCGTCGGTGCGAATTCTATGGGCTCACGCGGGTATGTTCACCAAACCGGAAACCATCAACAAGCTGCTCTATCGTTATAAAAATTTGTGGGTCGAGATCTCGCACCGCGGTGATGTTGCTCCACGGGGAAAACTAGACTCGCAGTGGCGTGAATTGATGGCAAGTCATCCTGACCGTTTTTTGCTGGGCAGTGGCACTTACTCCAGCAAGTACTGGTATCAGTTTCGAACGTATCTAAGCCGATATCGCGGTTGGTTAAAGGATTTGCCACCGGAACTGGCCGAAAAAATTGCTTACGTCAATGGCCTCACTCTGTTTGGGCTCGATAACGGCGTGATCCAAACGCCTGTGGTAAATCGCAGGAGCGGCTGGAAATAGAAAACTGTATCCCAGTTGTCATTTCAGGCCGCGCCCTGACTGCGCAAATAATCTTCATAGTCGCCACCGAAGTCGATAACGCCATCCTTCTTGATCTCAATGATGCGTGTTGCCAATGATGACACGAACTCGCGATCGTGGCTGACAAAAAATAGCGTGCCCGGGTAATTCTCCAGCGCCAGATTAAGCGACTCTATGGATTCCATATCGAGATGGTTCGTGGGTTCATCGAGCAAGAGGATATTCGGTGATTGAAGCATCAGTTTCCCAAACAACATTCTTCCCTGTTCGCCGCCCGAAATGACTTTGACCGATTTCTTGATTTCATCTTGCGAGAAGAGTAGCCGACCGAGTGTGGCGCGAATGACTTGATCGTCATCACTGTCTTGTCGCCACTGCTGCATCCATTCCATCAAGTTCATGTCTTTGTCGAAATCCGCGGCGTGGTCCTGTGCGTAGTAACCAATGTTCGCATTCTCCGACCACTTCACGGTGCCGTGAGTAGGAGCCTTGTCTCCAGTCAGGCTTCTTAACAATGTTGTTTTGCCAACGCCATTGGCACCAATAATGGCGATGCGCTCTCCTACTTCAACGGTGAGTGAAAAATCCTCGAACAGTGGTTCATCGTAACCGTTAGCGAGATCTTCGACTTCCAGTGACTGGCGATGCAGCTTTTTTTCCTGTTCAAAGCGAATATATGGATTCTGCCGGCTGGATGGTTTCACCTCTTCCAGTTTTATTTTTTCAATCTGCCTTGCGCGCGATGTGGCCTGTCGTGCCTTGGAGGCATTGGCGGAGAAACGACTGACAAACGTCTGCAGTTCGGCGATTTGCGCCTTCTTCTTGGCGTTATTGGCATACATGCGTTCACGGACCTGTGATGCCGCGGTCATATATTCGTCATAGTTACCCGGGTACATGCGTAATTCGCCGTAGTCGAGGTCTGCCATATGGGTACATACGCTGTTTAGAAAATGGCGGTCATGGGAAATGATAATCATGGTGCTGTTACGTTCATTGAGTACATTTTCCAGCCAGCGAATCGCATTGATGTCGAGGTTGTTGGTGGGTTCGTCAAGCAACATGATGTCTGGTTCTGCAAACAGTGCTTGCGCCAGTAATACGCGCAGTTTCCAGCCCGGCGCCACCGCACTCATGGGGCCATTGTGTTGCGCCAGCGGAATATCGAGGCCTAGCAACAATTCACCGGCGCGGGACTCGGCCGTATAACCGTCAAGCTCGCCAAACCGGATCTCAAGTTCTGCAACCTTGATGCCATCTCCCTCACTCATCTCAGGTAACGAATAGATACGGACCCGTTCCGCTTTTACATCCCATAGTTCTTCGTGACCCATGATCACCGTGTCGATCACGGTGTACTCCTCAAAGGCAAACTGGTCCTGTTTCAGTTTGCCAACGCGTTCATTGCTATCAGTCGAAACACTGCCGGAGCTGGGTTCCAGTTCACCACCAAGAATTTTCATAAAGGTTGATTTGCCGCAGCCATTCGCGCCAATCAGGCC
>JAZFSZ010000141.1:0-7842 GCA_036446455.1 Acidiferrobacterales bacterium | reverse complement strand
AAGAACATGAGCCCGACGGATCAGGCCGAAGAAGTGCGGCGGGTGAAGAAATTCGAGAGCGGTGTGATAGTCGATCCGATTACCATCACCCCGACTGCCACCATTGGCGAGGTGCTGGAGTTGACACGCAAACACAATATTTCCGGTGTACCGGTGGTCGATAAAGGCAACTTGGTCGGCATTGTTACCCACCGTGACCTGCGTTTCGAGACCCGCTCGGGTGAGCCGGTATCGACCATTATGACGCCGAAAGACAAACTAGTGACGGTGAAGAGCGGTACCCCGAATGATGAAGTGCTACGGCTGATGCATGAATATCGCATCGAAAAGGTAATGGTCGTTGACGATCAATTCAGTCTGCAGGGCATGATCACCGTCAAGGATATACAGAAATCCACTGAACACCCCGATGCCGCCAAGGACAGTGACGGGCGATTACGCGTTGGCGCCGCCGTGAGTGTCGGCGAGGGCACCGATGAACGAGTGCAATATCTGGTAGGGGCGGGTGTAGACGTAATTGTGGTGGATACCGCCCACGGCCACTCGCAGGGTGTGATTGATCGTGTTGCCTGGATAAAAAAACACTTCCCGGAGATTTCGGTTATTGGCGGCAATATCGCTACCGGCGAAGCGGCCCAGGCGCTGGCCAAGGCAGGTGCCGACGCCGTCAAGGTAGGCATCGGTCCCGGATCGATTTGTACGACGCGCATGGTTGCCGGTGTCGGTGTGCCGCAGATCTCTGCTATAGCCAATGTTGCTGAGGCGCTGTTAAAAACGGATGTTCGTCTGATCGCAGACGGTGGTATTCGTTATTCCGGTGATATTGCCAAGGCGATTGCTGCTGGTGCCCATAGCGTCATGGTTGGCAGCTTGTTGGCGGGCACGGACGAATCGCCGGGCGAAGTGGAGCTTTATCAGGGCCGGTCCTACAAGACCTACCGTGGCATGGGTTCGCTCGCCGCCATGGCTCAGGGTTCCAGCGACCGCTACTTCCAGGAAGGTACCAGTCAGATCGAGAAACTGGTGCCCGAAGGAGTTGAGGGACGGGTGCCTTACAAAGGCACGATGGTGAATATTATCCACCAGCTGATGGGTGGCGTGCGCTCCAGCATGGGTTATACCGGTTGTATCAACCTGGATGAGATGCGCAGCAAGACTGAATTTGTGCGCATCACCAATTCGGGCATCACCGAAAGCCATGTGCACGATGTGAGTATCACCAAAGAAGCACCCAACTACCAGCGCTAGTTATTCGGCCAGCCGTGACCGATCTTCACTCCCAACGCATTCTGATTCTCGATTTCGGTTCGCAGTATACGCAACTGATTGCGCGGCGTGTACGTGAGGCGGGAGTCTATTGCGAGCTGCATGCCTATGACATGGGTGCCGATGCCATCCGCGATTTTGCCCCCAAAGGCATCGTCCTTTCCGGCGGTCCGGAATCGGTTACCGAGCAGGCGACACCAAGAGCAGCTGATATTGTATTCGAGCTTGGCGTGCCCGTACTCGGCATTTGTTACGGCATGCAGACCATGGCTGCGCAACTGGGCGGTCAAGTCGATATATCGGCAGCCAGGGAATACGGTTATGCCGAGGTAACAACGCACCCTTCGGTGTTGTTAAATGATATTCATGATCGTCTTGATGACAACAACAATTCGTTTCTTGATGTGTGGATGAGTCACGGCGACAAGGTCACCGAATTACCAGATGGGTTTACCGTTATCGCCCATACCGATAGCGCCCCCCTGGCGGGAATCGCCGATGAGTCGCGCGCCTTTTTTGGCCTGCAGTTCCATCCCGAGGTCACCCACACGCGGCTGGGACAAGATATTCTGCGTCGATTCGTGCATGACGTTTGTGGCTGCCAGAGCCTGTGGACTCCTGGAAATATAATTGATGACCTTATCCGCAGTATGCGTGAACAAGTAGGCGACGACGAGGTAATTCTCGGCCTCTCCGGGGGCGTCGATTCGTCTGTCGTCGCGGCATTGTTGCACACGGCTATCGGCCCGCAACTCACTTGTATTTTTGTTGATAATGGCTTGCTGCGTCTGCACGAAGGTGACGAGGTGATGGCCGCCTTTAGCGAGCACATGGGTGTTAAGGTTATCCGTGTGAATGCCGAAGATCGATTCCTGTCGAAGCTGAAGGGAGTCGATAATCCCGAGAAAAAGCGCAAGACCATCGGCAATCTGTTCATCGACATATTCGAGGAAGAGGCAGCCAAGCTTAATAATGTCAAGTGGTTGGCGCAGGGCACCATTTATCCTGATGTCATTGAGTCGGCGGGTGCCAAAAGCGGCAAGGCCAAGATGATCAAATCACACCACAATGTCGGTGGATTGCCGGAGAATATGAAGCTTGGGTTGGTGGAGCCGTTGCGCGAATTGTTTAAGGACGAGGTGCGCAAGATAGGCACAGAATTGGGACTGCCACATCGTATGATTTATCGTCATCCGTTTCCCGGTCCCGGTCTGGGTGTGCGTATTCTCGGTGAGGTCAAGAAAGAATATGCCGACCTGTTGCGTCAGGCCGACGCCATCTATATGGAAGAGCTGTACCGCAACGATTTATACGACAAAGTCAGTCAGGCCTTTGCCGTATTCTTGCCGGTAAAATCGGTAGGTGTTGTCGGTGACAACCGCGCCTATGAATACGTCATTGCGATTCGCGCTGTTGAGACCATCGACTTCATGACCGCTACCTGGGCCCATCTTCCCTACGATGTACTGGATACCATTTCGCGCCGTATTATAAATGAAGTACGCGGAATCAGCCGGGTGACCTATGACATTTCCAGCAAACCACCCGCGACCATTGAATGGGAGTAGAGCTGGGGCTAAAGGCTAAAGGATTAAGAAAGAGCCCATGTCGAGAATCTAGCTGTGAATAACGACAACGATGAGCGTTGGATGGATCGTGCTATTGAGCTGGCGCAAATGGCAGAGGCTGCGGGCGAAGTGCCAGTCGGTGCACTGCTGGTCTACGAAGGCAAAATAGTAGGTGAAGGCTGGAACCAGCCAATTTCCAGCCAGGACGCCACCGCCCATGCCGAAATCATCGCCCTGCGTATCGCGACAAGTAAATTATCGAACTACCGTTTGCCAAATGATACCAGCCTGTATGTCACTCTTGAGCCCTGTGTGATGTGTGCCGGCGCTATTATTCATGCGAGAGTCTCGCGGGTGGTATTTGGTGCGTCGGACCCGCGCTCTGGTGCCGCCGGTAGCGTTTTTAATATTCTGGATTCAAAAAAGCTGAATCACCAAGTAGAGATCGCATCCAATGTAATGGCGGCACGCTGCAGCGAGCTGCTAACAGACTTTTTCAAACAACGACGATGAAAATTTCCTATATTGTCCTGGGCATAGCTCTGCTGGGATCGATCCCTGCCTGTACCAGCATGGGTATCAGAAACTCAGGCGAACCCGGTGTTGGCAAGTAAGCGCCAGTCGACGTGGACATGAAGGTGGTGCAGGTGTCCCGGCACTCCTATTTTGTTCAGGGGAAAGCCGGGACGGCTATCGAGAATGCCGGTTTTATATCCAATGCCGGGTTCGTTGTCACGCCGGAAGGCATCGTTGTGTTTGATGCCCTGGGGACACCTTCGCTGGCAGCCAAGTTTTTGCACAAGATACGCGAGATATCTGACGCGCCAATTAAGGCAGTGATTATGAGTCACTATCATGCCGATCACTTGTATGGATTGCAGGTATTCAAGGAGCAGGGGGCGCGTATTTATGCACCGGAAGGCGCGCGCGACTATCTTGATTCTGATATCGCAGAGAATCTCCTCGCTGCACGTCGAAAATTGCTGGCACCCTGGGTAAACGAGACGACCAGAATTGTCGTACCTGATGTCTATGTCGAGAAAGATATGGAGCTGGTATTCGGTGGGATCACATTGAAAATTACTCCACTGGGGAGAGCCCACTCGGAAGGTGATCTGGCGATGATGGTAGAGCCGGACAATGTACTTTATTCGGGCGATATTATTTTTGAGGGTCGAATTCCCTTTGTCGGTGAAGCCAACACTCGCAACTGGATGAAAACACTGGATAGCATGCGGGGAATCAAGGTATCCGCCTTGATCCCGGGCCATGGCCCGCTGGCCAAACAACCCGACAAAGTGATCGATTCAACTTACCATTATCTTGCTTTTTTGCGTAAACATATGCAGGTTGCCGTTGATAATGGAGATGTCTTTGGCGAGGCATACGACAGAATTGACTGGGGCGACTTCGCCTTTCTGCCCGCGTTTTTCGAGGCCAACCGTCGCAATGCCTATAATGTCTATTTATCTATTGAGACAGAATTCCTGCTGGGTGCCGAGCCCTAGCCCCTATGTTGCACGAAGGCGGCTGGTTCGAAGAAGTTTTGCACTGTAATCAATGGCTCAAAGGTATGTAGGCAGCCCCAGTTGGGATACTACAGTTTGACACTATTCGATTCAGACCAAATCTGGCTTCGCATCTTGGGCGATCCTCCTCAAACCATAACTACAGCTATGTGCCGAACAGGATGTTCCAATGCCGTGGAGGCCAGGGATGGCCGAGAGCGGCCTTGTTCGATCGATCGCCCAACTCTGCTTTGCCACATTTGCCCTGAGATCGAATCCTTCGTGCAACATAGGGGCTAGCATCGAGTGGGTTTAAATGGCAGGCGCGGTCAATCCAATTGCGTCATTACGTAGTTTGTCCTGTACCTTTTTGTCCAGTTTGGTCAGGACATCATAGTAGCGCCGAATTCGACTGACATATCGTACCGGTTCATTCCCGCGTGCATAGCCGTATTCCAGTTTTGTATAGAATGCGGCTCGCGCCAGCAGGGGCAGGCGGCGCTTGACGTCTCGCCAGTTATCCGGATTACCTCGCTGCTTTTGTGTAAGTCCACGTGCATCCATCAGGTGATGAAAGCCGACGTTGTAGGAGGCCAGTGCCATCCAGCTGCGATCGGGTTCCTGGATACTTTCCGGCATACGATCAATCATTTCGCGAATATATTTGGCGCCACCTTCGACACTTTGTGCGGCAATCAAGCGATCCTTGACCCCCATTTGTCTGGCCGTGGCTTCGGTAAGCATCATCAATCCACGCACTCCGGTCGGCGAGGTTGCACGGGGATTCCAGTAAGATTCCTGGTAGGCAATGGCTGCAAGCAAGCGCCAGTCAATACTGTATTTTTGTCCGGCTTCTTCAAATAATCGTCGATAGCTTGGCAACACATTTATAATGCGCAATTGGTACAAGGTCATATTGAAATAGTTTGTTGCTGTGGCGCCGTAGTACCGCTCCAGCAATACCTTGATGTGGCCGTTACGCCTTATTTTACGCTGGTATCTGGAGGCTTCATTAAAGAGGCTTGAGTCTTCACCCAGGGGAAATGCCCAGGCGAGAGGTTCGCGTTTCTGTATATCAAAGGCCACCCGTAGATCGGGGTACAACGGGCGGTTGGTGTCAACGATATTGGAATCTGCAATGGTAAAAGTCAGTGTTCCGTCAGCCACCATTTGTATTAGTGTGTCGGTATCTACTTTCCTGCTTTCCTTCCATACGAGATTTTTATAGCGCCTCTTGAACTGATTCAATCGATCAACATAGGTTGTGCCGGCAGTAACCATGATGTCTTCATTGACGATATCCGCAACCGATTTAGGTTTTTTTGTACCCTGACGATAAACAAGTTGCTGGCGAATTCGTTGGTAGGGTGGCGTAAACCGTACGATCTTTTGCCGTGCTCTGGTGACGGTGAGCCCGGCTGCAGCCATGTCCGCCTCGCGTTTTTGCAGCAGTGTAAGTATGTCTTCAAAATGTTCCGGTACTACCATTTTCAGCTTCACGCCCAGTTGATCGGCGAATTCTTTGGCCATGTCGTACTCAATGCCGAGATAACCATCGGGACCATCGTAATATGTGGTCGGGCTGTGCCGGGTCAGAACCACCAACTCACCGGATTTTTTTACCGCCTCAAGTTTGCTTAAGCTGTGGTTGCTGCACGCACCAATGGCCATCAACAGCGGCGTGATTGACAGCAGTTTGAGCCATCCCGGAACGTTTACTGACTTGTCGCGCTGCGTGACTACACGTAAGCTATGCGGCCCTTGGAGAGGTGCCGGAGTGGTCGAACGGGGCGGATTCGAAATCCGTTGACCCTTTCGGGGGTCCCAGGGTTCGAATCCCTGCCTCTCCGCCAGATTGAATAATGGGCTCGATCGGGTCCCTTTTTTTATATTTCCCCGATAGTTTGCAAAATACCCCTTCCAGGGTGAAAGTGAATTCGCGAACTCTCTTGTTAGTGTTAACTTTCTCACTGAAAAATTTCTCTGGGTGCACAAGCACCAACTCCTATAGAATAGGAAAAAATAGATTACGGTGGCAAGCAATAAAGCAGATATAGACCTGATGGCTACGACGGACGCGCTCAAGGACCTTATACCTATTAATGTATTGGCGCCAGACAACCTTAATGAGCTGGCAGCAGCAACGCGTATTGAGCAGGTTTCTGCAAAAACCGTGCTTTTTAAACAAGGAGATACAGACACTCAGGCGATTTACTTGCTTGAGGGCAAGGTTCGGTTAGCGTCTGATAATAATAATCCCGAGCGCTTCGTCGATGGCGGCAGCGAGGATGCCAGGTATGCGCTGGCCCAGTTAAAGCCCCGGCAGGTGACCGGTACGCTCGTGGGAGAAGGGACCGTCGCCTATGTCGACAGCGAATTGCTCGATCGCTTGCTGACATGGGACCAGGTCAGCGGCATCGAAGTGGTGGAGCTCGATGGCGACGAGGACACGGACTGGATGCTGCAGATCCTGCGCAGCAAGACTTTTGAGAAGCTTCCGCCGGTGAATGCGAACGACATGTTCGCCCGCATGGAGACGGTGCCAGTGAAAGCAGGACAGGTCATTATTCGTCAAGGCGATCCGGGTGACTATTACTATCTGCTTCGTGAGGGCAAGTGCACGGTCTCGCAGAAAAATCGTGAAGGTAAGGTCACGATTGTGAATCAGCTGTCGAAAGGTGATCAATTCGGAGAAGAGGCGCTGATTTCAGATGCGCCCCGAAATGCCACCATCATGATGACCACTGACGGTGAACTGATGCGCCTGGACAAAAAAGACTTTCTTGAACTGTTAAAAGCTCCTCTGATTTCATGGGTGAGTAAAAAAGAAGCGGAGCCGCTGTTAGCGAAAGGCGCATTGCTGCTGGACGTAAGAACGGAGGCGGAATATCGGCGTGGCGCGATTCGTTCCAGTAAAAATGTTCCCTTGTACCGTATTCGGCAGGCTGTCAACGAGCTGGATCCAGGCCAAAAGCTGATAGCTTACTGCCAGACCGGTAGCCGCAGCTCGATTGCAGCCTTTATGCTGAATCAGCGTGGATTCGACTGTTATGCCCTGAAAGGCGGGCTGTCTGCTCTGCAGGGTGCCGCTGAAAACAGTGCGGTGGCCTAATACCATTGCCTGTAGCATAGGAGTGGTTTACCCTCGCGCGCCTCAGAGCAGGTTATTTATGTCAATCGAGGGTATAAAAATCTGCAAAGGTGGCCGAGCGGTTGAAGGCGCACGCCTGGACGATGTGCAGGATGCACAAGTGTCGCGGGACGACCCCATGGACGGGGTCGGTAGAGTCGTGTCTGGAACAAAGACCGAGGCAGGATGACGTACAAGGATGTACTAGTGTCGCGAAAGACAGGAAGTCGAAAGCGACCGTCGGGAGCGACAAGTGGGTAACACTTGAAAGGCGAATTTCAGCGCAGGTTTTAAGAGGGAAAACAGCAATTTTATTGGAGAGGGGGCCGAGCGGTTGAAGGCGCACGCCTGGACGATGTGCAGGATGCAC
>JAZFSZ010000140.1:0-9746 GCA_036446455.1 Acidiferrobacterales bacterium | reverse complement strand
ATTGGTCAAGGGTTCGGTTATATTGCTTGGCGGTGATCCTGGCATCGGCAAATCCACGCTACTGCTTCAGGCCTTGCAAACAATGAGCCAAAGCGAACCGGTGTTATATATTACCGGTGAGGAATCGGCAGAACAGATCGCGTTACGGGCCCGGCGACTGGGCATTGATGGCAAGCAACTGAAATTGCTGGCGGAAAACCGGCTTGAACAGATTATCGATACCTTGAATCGCGAATCACCCCGCGTCGTCGTCATCGACTCAATTCAGACTTTATACACTGACATTCTGCAATCGGCACCGGGCAGCGTGGCACAGGTACGGGAAACCGCGGCACAACTGGTGCGACGGGCCAAGCGCGATGGCATTTGCATGTTTCTGGTAGGGCACGTTACCAAAGAAGGCACGTTGGCTGGCCCGCGTGTTCTGGAACACATGGTGGACACAGTATTGTATTTTGAGGGTGACACTACCGGTAGTTTTCGCCTCATACGCTCGATGAAAAACCGCTTTGGTGCGGTCAACGAAGTCGGTGTATTCATGATGTCGGAATCCGGCCTGCAACCGGTCAACAACCCGTCCGCCATGTTCATCAGTCGCCAAAGCGACGATGTGGCAGGCAGCGCGGTGCTCGCCACCTGGGAGGGCACCCGGCCGTTGCTTGTCGAGGTACAGGCGCTGGTTGACGAGAGTCATTTGTCACAGTCGCGCCGGGTCTGCGTGGGCCTCGATGGCAATCGACTGGCGATGTTGCTGGCGATGTTGCACCGCCATGCGGGCATTGCCACATTTGATCAGGACGTATTTATCAATGTGGTGAGCGGGTTGCGCATCACCGAAACGGCGGCCGACCTGGCGGTATTGACGGCGGTAGTATCGAGTATGCGCGACAAACCGCTGGGTAAGGATTTGCTGATTTTCGGTGAAGTGGGTCTGGCCGGTGAGGTGCGCCCGGTGCAACGCGGACAGGACCGTTTGCGAGAAGCGGCAAAACTGGGATTCAAGCGCGCATTAATCCCATACGCCAACCGGCCGAAAGAAAATATTGAGGGGATTGAGGTCATGCCCGTTCGACGTCTGGATGAGGCGCTGGATCTCATAACCTAGCCATGGACTGGTAACCGAACGACTGTATGGATGCTGGATAACGTGAATGGATTTACTGATGCCATGAGCGCCGCAACGCGAAGCAGCAACGGGGATACGGCAATATCGCGCCGTTGCCGCGACTCCGCACGACGGCGAACCGGCGTGTGGTAATCAGGCGAGGACGTCATCCATCTCCGTACTGGAGTGAACAGGCGATTCTTATTTGTAATAAAACTGCAGTCGTGTGCCTGCGACTTCGATAATATCGCCGTTTTTTAGTAACGTCCCGCTGGTGGGAACAGGTCTGCCGTTCAGGGTCGGACTGTCATTGCTGCCGGGCACGGGTGCCAGCGTATAACCTTTACTGCTCTTGGTAATGGCACCGGCCTTTTTCCCGGTTCGCCCCAAACTGGTCACCGTTTTAACAAGATCAATTCGCTTGCCACTATTGGCGCCACTGAGTACAAAAATTGCCCCCTTCTTTGCGATTGCGGTTTCCGTTTTGGGTAGCGCAACTTTTTCAGCTGCTGGTGATGGCATCGCGCCCGGACTGATAATTACTGTCTTGGCAAAATCGTCGGCG
The DNA here is from genome assembly GCA_036446455.1 of Acidiferrobacterales bacterium. Taxonomy (GTDB): domain Bacteria; phylum Pseudomonadota; class Gammaproteobacteria; order Acidiferrobacterales; family JAJDNE01; genus JAZFSZ01. The sequence continues at coordinate 8,076 of JAZFSZ010000140.1, read as the reverse complement.
GCGACCGTAGGTGCCATATCATCGGGAGATTCGCTGACGAACACCAGGTCGTGTTTTCCGATAGCGACGACATCGCCATTTTTGAGGTGATGCTTGGTTATTTTCCTGTTGTTGACCAGTGTGCCGTTGGTGCTTCCCAAATCTTCAATAAAGGAGTCCCCGCCAATGGTAAAGATATTGGCGTGTTCACCACTGACCGAAAGATTGTCGAGGTGGATTTCCAGCCCCGGACGACGACCTATTTTCATATCGCCTTGTTCAATATCGATGTGGTCCACCACTTCGCCGTTAAATTTTATAATGAACTTTGCCATTGTTGCTTCACTAAAAAATCTTGATCAATTGTTGTTTGCCGGCAGGTGCCGGCATTTTATACACGTATTATAAGCCAGTATGACGATGACGTGAGAGTGTTATTTTATGTTTCCTTTCACTAATCCGAAATCTTCACAAGAATTACCGAAATATTGTCTGGGCCCCCGGCGGTATTTGCCTGATCCACCAGATATTTTGCAGTAATCCCGATATCCTTCTGTTGCTCTACCAGTGCTTTCTCTATTTCAGCGTCCGGCACCACATCGCTGAGTCCATCGGAACACAGCAGATAGACATCCCCGCTTTGATACTCCTGTTCAATTAAATCGGCCTCTACCGAGGCCTCAATACCCAGAGCTCTGGTTACCAGGTTTTTGTTCATGGAGTTATTGGCTTCTTCCTGTGACATGAATCCACGGCTGACAAGTTCCTGAACAACCGAATGATCCTGGGTAATCTGTTCAAGAAAGTTATCGCGCAAGCGGTAGAGTCTGGAGTCGCCAACATGGCCGGTAATTATTTTCCCGTCGATAAAATTGCAGACTACGATGGTAGTTCCCATGCCGGCACACTCCGGTCGCTCCTGCGAGAGTTCGAATACGGCAGTGTTGGCAAGATTAATCGATTCCAGCAGTTTTTCGCCATCGGACTCTAAACCCGGGCTGCCCATGACAGCGGTAAAATACTGCTGCACCATTTCCACTGCCATGCTGCTCGCAACTTCACCGGCCTGATGGCCACCCATACCATCGGCAAGGATGGCGACACCAATATCGTCCAATGTCGATATCGAGTCTTCGTTATTGATACGTACCATTCCCTGATGCGTTATGCCGCTCATTTTAATATCCATGGCTATTTATTAGTTCCCTTTTTCTGGCAGTGTCGCCTTACAACGCCGTAACGATTGTGCAAATTGCTCGCCGCTCTGAAATCGATCTTCCGGCTCCTTGCTTAACGCACTATCAATAATGGTTTTGATGCATACGGGGAGGTCATTCCGAAGCTTTAATATGTTGGGGTGTTTCTTGTTGGTGATCTGATACATCAATTCTGCCAGCGATTCACCACCAAAGGGTTGTTTCCCCGTTAACAGTTCAAACAGGGTAACACCCAGCGAGAACAAGTCCGATCGTCCATCAACCCGCTTTCCGGAAAACTGTTCCGGTGACATGTAGGAGGGTGTCCCCAGGACCACGCCGGTCTTGGTCTTGCTCGTATCGGTAATGCGGGCAATACCAAAGTCTGTCACCTTGATGCTGTTGTCGTTATCGTTGTACATAATGTTAGCGGGCTTGATGTCACGATGCACGACTCCGAGTTTATGGGCATAGTCCAGGGCATCGGCGACCTGAATTGCCACCTGTAATACCCATCGCACCGGAAGCATTTTCTTTGCTGCCAGCTTTTTGGTGAGGTCCTCGCCTTTGAGGAACTCCATGGCGATGTAGGCCAGATCATGCTCTTCACCGGCATCATAGATGGTCACGATGTTGGGGTGATTTAGCCGTCCGGCAGTTTCGGCTTCGCGGAAGAATCGCTCCTTGACCTGTTCAATGTCGCTTTCTTCAAATTCAGCCGACAGATCCAGAGTTTTAATGGCCACTACGCGATTGATTTTGGGGTCTTTACCAAGATACACGGTACCCATGGCACCGCGGCCCAGCTCACGTTCAAGTTTATATCGTCCCAATATCGGGTTCTCGGTGACACCGCCGGAGTCAATGATAAGTGTTCCACCCGCGTTGGCACCACGTGCCCCAAGAATGATAGTGCCTTCCATCTGGTTGGCCTGCTGGCGTCGCTTCTTAACATCGCGGAACTTGCGGTTATATTGCAGGATGCAGTCGTAACATGAGGCTGCCTTGCTGAACTGACGTTTGCGCTCAAAATCCAGCGCCAGGTTATAAAATAATTCCAATACCGAATTATCAAGAGGTAACCTGCGAAACTTGTCCATGGCCATGTCCAACTGACCCTGGTTCTGAAATGTCAGGCCCAGCATGCGATTGGTCTGGGCCGAGTCGCTTTCTGCGGAGTCTTTCAGTTTTTCCGTTGCCAGGAACCGTCTGGTCGTCAGCAGTAAATGTCCCAGCAATAGCAATAACGCCGGCGACACAGATTGAATCCACATCTTCTGGCTGAGCAAGACGATCTGCCCGCCTATCAGGAGTGCGAACAACAAGATAAGCGACATCAATGCCGCATTGCCGGCACGGAATCGTGGCAGCATCCAGGCAAGATAGAAGATGACAATAGTGAACAGGGCAAACTCGATGGCACTGGCGGTCGCGGGGTGTGTATAGAAATCCTGATTCAGGATCGAGGCAATAATATTGGCCGTCAACTCAGGCGAATGCATGGCGGCGTTCACTGGCGTTAGATGATAATTACCCACACCCAGCGCTGTTGAGCCAATAATGACAATCTTGTTTCTGAATGTACGCATTGGGATTTTGCCGTCGCGTACGTCGACAAATGAGTAGGTCTTAAATACCGGTTTGCCGTCTTTCGGCGGATAGAATCCCGTCAGCATGCGCATGTATTTGTCAGTTTTGATATAAAGCTTGCCGACCTCGACACCTTTGGCCAGTTCCACACGGATATGGCGCGGCGACAGATTCAGACTTCGTGAAGCCATTAGCAGCGCCAATGAAGGGTAGTACTTGCCATAGTGTTCGTACAACAACACCTCTTTGCGAATACCACCATCAGAATCGGGATCAAGATTCAGGTGGCCGATGCCCGCAGTGCCATTACCGAATTTGCGCAGCGGATAATTAACAGCCATTGTGCTGATCGGCAGGTATTCATTGTTTTTGCTGTCGTGAATCGTGGTTAGCTGATTGCGGCGCACAAATCGTGGTAAAGCACCGTCCGGATTGCCGATCGGTTCGCCGACTTTAAAGAACATTGGCATGTAAAGATTTTTACGCAGCGGAATTACCTGGGCGAGCTGTCGATCCGCATCCATCTCTATTTCAGCGGCGCGCAGCTGACGCTTGATGGACGCCACCTGTCGACGTGCCGCTCTGGGGAATCGGGCATTGCTCACGTATTTTCTGATTTTACGAATATGCTTTAGCCCGACATCGGATTGCGACTCGGTGAGGAAGATTTGCATTCCTACCACTTTGGTTTTCGCTTTTGCTAACTTGCGAACCATCCTGGCCAGTTCGGTGCGGGACCAGGGCCAGCGGCCGATGCGTTCGATACTGGTATCATCAATGGCGATGATGACGATACGCTCGGCGGCACCGGGATTACGGTTGGTCAGACTGACGCCGGTGTCATAGGCAATGCGTTCCATTTTTTCCAGGAACGAGGCGTCACTCAAAAAAGCAAGGACAAACACCAACGACAAAGCAAGGGCCAGAAACCAGTCCTTCTTAAGCAGGCCCCCGTTCAAATGAATGTCTCCCGATTTGTTTTCGTTATAGCGATGCGAACGTGCTGTCCGAGTGTGCGAACAGCGACATGCAGTGTAAACAATACGTTACTTTGTTTATAGCAGGTAAAATCAAGCTTTTCAGCCTGTCACTTGCCCAGCAGGTTAGCCAATACGCGGTGATAGACACGAGACAGGGCGGCAGGGTGGTCTTGCGCCACGCATTCATTGACCTGGTGGATAGTGCTGTTGAGGGGGCCCAGCTCCACCACCTCGGCTCCCGTGGGGGCGATAAAACGACCGTCTGAGGTCCCGCCAGCGGTGGATAGGACGGTTTCGCGATCCAATTCGGTCCGGATCGCGTTCCGGGCAGCCGCCACCAGCTTGCCATCAGGCGTGAGAAAAGGCAGCCCTGAAAGGCGCCAGTGAATCTCAAAATCCAGCTTATGCTCCTGCAATAAAGCCTCGGTGCGACTTTTCAGTTCATTTTCAGTAACTTCGGTACTAAACCTGAAGTTAAAATCCGCTATCATTGCGCCCGGGATGACATTTTCCGCCCCGGTGCCACCGTTGATATTCGAAACCTGAAAGGTGGTGGCGGGGAAATACTCGTTACCTTCATCCCAGATTATCGTGGTCAGTTGCGTAAGTGCCGGCATGGCTTCGTGGATGGGGTTGCGCGCCAGATGCGGGTAGGCCACATGACCTTGCTTGCCCCGAACTACCAGCTTGCCATTGAGCGAGCCGCGGCGGCCGTTCTTGATAACGTCGCCCAATTCTTTTTCCGATGACGGCTCACCGACGATGCAGTAGTCGATCCTGATGTGGTTTTGCTCCAGCCACTCCACCACTTTTACAGTGCCATCGATCGACGGGCCTTCTTCGTCGGCAGTAATCAACAGGCCAATTGAGCCACTGTGATCAGGGTGTGTCTCAACAAAGGACTCGATGGCAGTAATGAAGGCGGCCAATGAAGACTTCATATCGGCGGCACCACGACCGTAAAGAAAACCGCCCTTGAGGGTGGGGTCAAATGGGTCGGCGTCCCATTGCTCCAGCGGTCCGGTCGGGACCACGTCGGTATGCCCGGCAAACACGACCAGCGGCAAGGCATCGCCGCGGCGCGCCCAGAAATTATCGACATCTCCAAAACGCAATCGATCAACCTTGAAGCCAACGGCCTCAAGGCGATCAATCATCAGTAGCTGGCAACCCTTGTCATTCGGTGTCACCGAAGCGCGGCGGATCAGCTCACTGGCGAGTTCCAGAGTCGGGTCGCTCATAAGAATTACTCATAATAGTTTTTGACGCAAAGGCGCGAAGACGCAAAGAAATTCCTAAAGGGCAGTCCTACAGACCGCCAAGCAAGGGTAGTATACATTCCAAGGCCGGCTTCTAGCCGGCTATATATTTTTTCTTTTCTTTGCGTCTTCGCGCCTTTGCGTCAAAACTTAGTTATATATCTCTCAACAACTCATTAATGCCCACCTTGCCGCGGGTCTTGTCATCCACTTTTTTGACGATGATTGCGCAATACAGGCTATAGCTACCATCTTTGGACGGCAGGTTGCCCGATACCACGACCGAACCGGCGGGAATGCGACCGTAGGTGACCTCACCGGTTTCGCGATCATAAATCTTGGTGCTCTGGCCGATATAAACACCCATGGAAATAACCGAGCCTTCCTCTACGATTACGCCCTCGACGACTTCAGATCGGGCGCCAATAAAACAGTTGTCCTCAATAATAGTGGGCGCCGCCTGTACAGGTTCCAGTACGCCACCAATGCCGACACCACCGGAGAGGTGTACATTCTTGCCGATCTGGGCACAGGAGCCGACCGTGGCCCAGGTATCCACCATGGTACCTTCGCCAACATAGGCGCCAATATTGACGTAACTCGGCATCAATACAACGCTGGGGGCGATGTAGGAACCCTTGCGCACGGCCGCCGGCGGCACCACGCGAAATCCGCCTTCGCGAAAACTACGTGAGTTGTAATCGGCAAACTTGCTCGGCACCTTGTCCCAGTAATTAGTGTAACCGCCTTTATTAAAGGTGTTGTCTTCAATGCGGAAATAAAGCAACACGGCTTTCTTTAGCCACTCATTGACTACCCAATCTTTGCCATTTTTCTCCGACACCCTGGCCTGTCCGCTGTCCAGCAAATCAATGGCCTCCATGACTGCGTCTTTAACCTGCGCCTCGACATTGCGCGGCGTTATCTCGGCACGATTTTCGAAGGCGTCATTAATAATAGTTTGTATATTGCTCATGGTGTAATCCTGCATGACTAAAGGTTATCGTTCAATAAAATCTCGAATACGTTTGGCCGCATCAACGCATTCATCCAGAGGCGCCACCAGGGCCATGCGCACATGACCGGCGCCTGGATTGATGCCGCCGGACTCGCGCGACAAATAGCTGCCGGGTAATACGGCAACATTTTCATTCTCGTAGAGACCGCGGGCAAATTCCTTGTCATTGATATTAACTTGCGCCCATAAATAGAACGCAGCGTCCGGTTTGTTTACCTGCATGACCTGCGACAGGATTTCAAGCACGGCGTCGAACTTTTTCCGGTACAGCTCGCGATTCTCACGTACATGGTCTTCATCTTCCCAGGCGACGATGCTGGCTCGTTGCGCCATGTTTGACAGTGTGGCGCCGTGATAGGTCCGGTACTGCATGTAGGCCTTCATCAGCTCGCCATCGCCAGCGACAAATCCGGAGCGCAGTCCGGGCAGGTTGGAGCGTTTCGACAGGCTGTGAAATACCAGGCAACGTTGATATTCCTTTATTCCGAGATCATTTGCCACTTGCAGCAGGCCCACCGGTGGCGTGTCTTCATCGAAATATATTTCGGAATAGCACTCATCGGAGGCGATAACAAAATCGTATTTTTCCGCCAACTCCAATAACTGATGATACTGTTCGTGGCCCATAATCGCACCAGCCGGATTGCCCGGGCTGCAGACATAGACCAACCTGGTGCGCTTGAGGATGTCCTCCGGTATATCGGAAAAATCCATTCGGTAGCCAGTGTCAGCGGTGGTGTTGAGGTAATATGGTTCTGCGCCTGCCAGTAGCGCTGCGCCTTCATAAATCTGGTAAAAAGGATTAGGCATAATAACAACGGGCTGTTTGCTGGAGTCATCTGCTGCCACGGTTTGAGCGATGGAAAACAGCGCCTCACGCGTTCCGTTGACCGGCAAGATATGGCGTTCGGGGTCGATGGTCTCGGTGGTGAGATGAAATCGTTGTGTCAGCCAGTTGGCAATGGCGCGGCGCAACTCTGCCAGCCCCTTGGTTGACGGGTAGGTGGAAAGCTCGTCGAGGTTGTCACGTATCGCGTCGCGTACAATTTGCGGTGACGCATGTTTGGGTTCACCGATTGACCAGGCGATGGGCGACTTGTCCCGGTTCGGTTCAGAATCGGCGAACAACCTGGCCAGCCTTTGGAACGGGTAGTCGTGTAGTAGGGCGAGCCTGGGGTTCATTTATTGTAATCTTGGTCTGGTCATCGTGGTGGCGGGCGGATTATACGGCAGGGAGATAGGGTGACCAAATCAGAGCATTCCAATATGCCAGTGCTGGCCCTGCTGGCTGGCGCGGGCCTGTGGGGCGTGGTGTGGTATCCCATGCGCTTGCTGCAGGACGCTGGCCTGTCGGGCCTGTGGCTAACGGCCTATCTTTATCTCGTTTGCGCTGTCGCTGGCAGCGTCCTGGCGTGGCGCTATCTTCGCTGGTTCAAACATCGCCCATGGTTATTATTCATTATCGCCGTCACAGCCGGCTGGACCAATCTCGCTTTTATCCTCGCCATTCTCGAGGGCAATATCATGCGCGTGTTGTTCCTGTTCTATTTGTCGCCAATCTGGGCCATCGTGCTGGGTTGGTTGTTTCTGAAAGAGCGCATTAATGCATACACAATTGGCATCCTTGTGATGGCGATGATCGGTGGTGTGATGATGTTGCAGCAGCCGGGCCAGACGTGGCCCTGGCCTGCCAACTTTATTGACTGGTTGGCATTAAGTTCTGGATTTGCTTTCGCTGTGTCCAATATTTTTATTCGGTACGGGCAAGAAATTCCAGTCGCACTGAAGTCATTTGCATCCTGGATCGGCGTAACCGTTGTTGCGGTAGTTTTTATATTGATTCTGCAGCCTGAAGTTCCGAGGGTCGATGTAAGTGTACATGCAGGCGTGGTGATGCTTGCCTTGTTTGGCATGCTGGCGATGACCGTGTTTGTTCAGTATGGCGTTTCTAATATGCCAGTGCACCGTTCGGCAATTATTCTTTTATTTGAACTTGTTGTGGGCGCTATTTCGCAACAGTTGCTGACACATGAAACCATGACCTTAATAGAGTG
>JAZFSZ010000139.1:0-6665 GCA_036446455.1 Acidiferrobacterales bacterium | reverse complement strand
CCTGATCCAGGTAATTGCGGTGATGCCCATAGTTGTGATGCAATAACCAGAGGTTAGTGGTTACGCCCGTGTGCAGGGCATAAAAGAATTCCAATATCCGATTCGAGATTTTGTGTTTAAACACATTTCGGTGCTGGTGGTGGTGGCCCCACGCACAAATCACGCCCCTGGGAATAATCATTATTAACCAGTAAGCGGCTAGCCAAGCGATACTTTGTACCGTAAAGAATACGAAGAAATCGACTAGGGTAATTGAGAGGATGATTGAAACAGGGATTCTGTCAACAGGTAATCTAAACACTTAAAAATACTAACCACACAAAAAGTAATTAATCGAAGAACTATAAGTAGCACATTTTACCATGGCTTCAACGCGCTGTTGACGCATTCAATAAGAAAAGGAAGAAAAATGGAGCCAGGAATGAATTGTTTCTAATATTCGTTTCTGCTAATGCTTCCAGCGAAGCACATAAATTCATTTTCCAGCCAATTCCCATAAACCCCAACATGGTGGGGGCCATTCGAAACACCACTTAAAAAAGACAGGCGATTCACCTGGAAAAATTTTAAACTAATAGTAAGAATCGGGCTTGATCGAAATACATGAATCCGCCCACGAGCCGGAGGTGATCACCATCGCAGCGTTGTCTTTCTGCGACACGGGGGCTAATCTTTTGGCTACCCGCTGCAATCCTTGCCTCAAATGAACAGTGATTTATGGCTGACAAGGTAATCAAAAGCATTAAACCTCTCGGCTTCCCCTGGGAAACCGAAGATCCCTTTTTGTTTTGTGCCTACCACAATGATGCTTTTCCGCAAGGCAACGACGACCTGGGACCTAAGACATCGTTGCAGGGTCGCAACATTGGTCAGGACTTTGAAATCAAAGACGGCTGGCGTATGTATCATGGAGACAAGGTCCCCGGTTTTCCGGTGCACCCCCATCGCGGTTTTGAAACGGTAACGGTAGTGCAACAGGGCCTGGTGGATCATGCCGATTCCATGGGTGCGGCGGGGCGCTATGGCCGCGGTGATGTGCAATGGATGACCGCGGGTAAAGGGGTTCAGCATTCGGAGATGTTTCCGCTGGTCAATGCGGATAAACCCAATCCCCTGGAGTTATTTCAAATCTGGTTGAATTTACCGGCGGCCAAAAAAATGGTCGAGCCCCATTTCGCTATGCTTTGGGCCGACAAGATTCCCCGGTGCCAGTTTGCAGATGAAACGGGTAACCGGATTACAGTGGATATTATTGCTGGCCAACTGGACGGCCAGCAGGCACTGGCGCCACCCCCCGATTCCTGGGCAGGGGATGCGGCGAACCTTGTGGCCATCTGGACCATTGTCCTGTCCCCCGGGGCACGCTGGATATTGCCTGCTACGGAACCCGGGATAAGCCGTAATTTATATTTATATCGTGGCGTGTCTTTATCCATTGACGGTCGAGAGATTGCACCTATAAACAAAGTGGCATTGCAGTCCGATGTGGAAGTGGAGTTACAAAATGGTCACCAGGAAAGTCGTTTGTTACTGCTGCAAGGCCGGCCGATTAACGAACCGGTGGCACAATATGGCCCGTTTGTGATGAATACCAACGATGAAATCCGGAAGACATTTCGGGAATACGAGGATACAAAATTTGGCGGCTGGCCGTGGCCGAGCGCTGATCCAGTCCATCACGGAAAAGGGCGCTTCGCTAAACATGCCGATGGAAAAACAGAAGAGATGGAAGGATAAATGATTGTCTGTAACTCTATAACTTCCACTGAGGTTTATCTTGCCGTGACACCGAAGCCGAGCTAATTTGATCCGGCGTCAGCCGAAATACCGTGATGCTATCGTGCGCATCGATAAAATGCTGAGTAAGCTCTGACGGGTTACACCCTGTTGCCTGGCATGTTGGTCGGCTTTAAGGGCCTACGTCAATAATTCAAGGGGGAGATATTCTGGTCTAAAAATCGATCGAATTCCGGGTGAATCATTTCGACGCCAGCCCTCTTGATATTGGTCTCAAACAGCGAAATAATATCCTGGAGTTTTTATTATTGTGAGCAAAATCCGGCATTACCGTTAAGCACGGGACATGCAAACGCTGGGAGCCCCGCAATGAAAAATACTAAAGCCCTGTTTTTCCTGATTCTATCTCTTTTCAGTTTTTCACTACTTGCTGCAGCCGTGCAGGATTCCGGTGACACGGTAATCCGGCGTGGCATCGTGACAGATGACTACTATGCGGTCGGCGGCACGGTAACGATTGATGCCAGGGTCAAAGGCGATGTTGTTGCCGCGGGTGGTACCGTAACGATTGGCAACGATATTGGCCAGGATGTCACCGTTGCCGGTGGCACGCTCATGGTTCGTGGCCGGGTGCGTGATGATGTGCGCGTTGCGGGCGGGACCATCACTATAGACGCTATCGTGGGCGACGATTTGCTAGCAGTCGGTGGCAAGGTAGAGGTAACTCCCAACGCGCGGATCGTTGGCAATGCTTTTATTGCCGGTGGCACTGTTAGAATGAGTGGCACTGTCGACGGCGACCTGTCCATTGGTGGCGGCAAAGTGGAAATTGCAGGTATCGTGCATGGCGATGTCTATGTCGAGACCGACGAGCTTAAGCTTGCGGAGGGCGTCCGTATTGACGGTAACCTTACGTACAAGAGTCCACGCGAAGCGGAGATCAGCCCGGGGGCGACGGTGCGTGGCAGGATCAGCTATAGCGAAAAGGAGACCTACCAGGCAAACAAGGGGCTGATCGTTATACCTCTCGTCACCTTGTCGGTGGCCGGGATTGTTTTATTGCTGGTGTTTCCCAATTTCACCCAGGCGGCATCGGCGAGAGTTTCAACAGATTTCTGGAAGAATCTCGGTCTCGGTTTCGCCATACTGGTGGCAACACCGTTGGCTGCGATATTGATGATGGTTGTGGTGGTTGGCTTTCATGTCGGACTGCCGCTGCTATTTCTCTACTTTATTGCCGTGCTCATCGCATTCCTGATCGGCGTTTTCTTTGTCGCCAACTATGGTGCGCAGAAACTCAGTTTTGACAATCGCACGCGTGGGCGGCAAGTGTTTACGTTAATCGCTGCCATGTTGGCCTTGGCTTTATTGCGGTTAATCCCGGTGTTAGGCGGGCTGATGATATTCCTCTTGATCGTCACCGCATTGGGGGCCACCAGCCTGCAGCTGTATGACGTATACAAAGGCGGTAAAAACCTGGTGCCAGCGCGAGCGAAAAAAACCAGTAAAAAGAAAAAGATCGGCCGACGTTGATTTATTAGAAAAATCTGGCCTCGATGGCCTTTTGGTTGTATTTCGAATAGAAACCAAAAGGCTCAGGCTGCTTCAGTGCTTCTCGGTAACTGCTCCTGCGTTGCTGTCGACAATTGGTCCTGCATTGTTCTACTTTCGCCCGTCCATGGGCTCGTACCTCCTGCGTTCATGTGGGTCGCAGCAGGCGCAGCATAATGACATCTCTGTCAACAACTCGATTGAAACTCTAATACTTAATCCACTCAAGATCTTCAACCGGTAGTTTCATTTCGTAATAATCAAAAAGACGTGTGTACTTCAAGGTACCTCGTTTCACCTTGATGCTTATCGAAGCATCTTGCTTGACAGATTTGAGATAGCGGTACAATGCCTTACTTGTTGCGAAACGTTTTCCGTCTACCGAGACGATGTAGTCAAATGGTTCAAACTCATTGGATTTTGCAGCAGTGCCGTTGCCCACAAAATGGACCATCAAATGTTCCTTCCTGCCGTGTTCCTGGGCGTCTTGCACACTGTTTTTTGCAATCAATAACCCGGACAGGTATACGCCCACTTGCTGGTCGATCCCCGGCATCCGTTTAATATTCAGTTTGACGTCGATGAGACGCTTGTTTCGTTTTATGCGCCAGGTTACCCGTGGACCCCTGCCGCGCATCTCGTGTTGCAACATGTTAAGACTGGTAATCTTGGCGCCACTGCCGTTGACGCCGACAACAATATCGCCTTCTTGCAACACATTGTTGACAGAGTTTTCACGTATCAGAGCAATAGTCGGCGGCACGGGCTCATCCTTTTCCAGAAAGATCACCGGCATGACCGCAGGGGAGGGATCTTTTCCGGCCTTCAATAAATCTATAATGCGACAGGCATAGGGGGAGGCGATGGCAAAGTTCAGGCCCTCAACGCCTTTTTCCTTCACTTTTGCCGTGTTCATGCCCACCACCTTACCGGTCTCGAGGCTAATCAGTGGACCACCGGAATTACCGCTATTGATGGGCGCGTCGGTTTGCAGCCGTTCATTACCGTCAACGATATTCGTGCCAGAAATGATGCCCCGTGTGGCGGTATAAGACAAACCGTAGGGATGCCCGTATGCACCCACAGGATGGCCGGACTGGGCAATGCGCTGACAATCCATTTGCGCCTGTGTTGCCCAATTGGGGAGTTTGTCGAGTGGCGCCCGTAGAATGGCGATATCCAGTAACGGGTCGACGTACACCTTCTCGACCTTGAACTGTTCTCCGCCTTTAAAGGAAATATTAATCCGGGACGGGGAGCGACCGGCCACGTGTGCATTGGTCAATATCCAGCCGCGTTTAACGTCAACGACGAAACCGGTGGCACTGCTCGATGCTTTGTTGTCCCAGACGAAGGGTTTGTCAATGCTGACCTTGATTTCCACGGTGTAGCGCTCAGCCCGTTTGAATATTGTTTCCGGTGATACGGCCAGCGCAAGTTGCGCAGAACAAATCGCGGCAACTAGAAAAGTGACCCTGGCGCTGGTTCGATAAAACGTATTAATCATGGCGATGCTGACCCCGGGAATATGACAAACAAAAACAATATTAACATTAGACCAGTGCAGGCTCAGGGGCTGAGCCTGAGATCGCCAATGATAGCGACAGGGCTTGTCGCAACATTCAAGTAGACTATGCTGTCACGAGTGAGGGGAATCGCCTAATGGCCAAAACAGGGTTATCAAAAAGTCGCATTATTGCCGGGCTACAGTGCCCGAAACGCCTCTATCTTGAAACCTACCAACCTGAACTCAAAGACGACAGCGGTTCAGAAATGGCGTTTGCCATCGGTAACGCCTTTGGCACGCTTGCCCGTGATCTTTTTTCCGGAGGTCTTCTGATCGAACAGGATGATGACCTGCAAGGTGCGCTCGCAACCACCGAAGCTGCCATGGCAGATGACAGTGTTGATACCATTTTCGAGGCGACCTTTTCCCATAACGGTGTGTTGTTTCGCGCCGATATTCTAAAAAAGGAAAACGGTGGCATCCGGCTTACCGAAGTCAAGTCGTCGACGTCGGTCAAGTCTTACCATGTTGACGACTGCGCAGTGCAGGCCTGGGTGCTGAAGAGTCTCGGCCATCACGTCACACGCATTCACCTGGGCCATGTGAACAACCAGTTCGTGTACCGGGGCGATGGTAATTACCAGGGCATATTGCATGAAGAGGATATCACCGGGCAGGTGGTGCCGCGGATAGACAATGTGGGCCGGTGGATTCCGGAGATGCGCGATGTCCTGGCTGGCAAGGAGCCCGATATTGAAGTTGGACCGCATTGTTCGATTCCCTATGGCTGTCCGTTTCAGAACCACTGCTGGCCAGCGTTACCGGACTATCCGGTGTCGAACCTGCCTGGCAAAGGGCCCATCGTAAAAGCGTTACTTTCGGAAGGCATCGAGGACATGCGCGATATTCCGCAAGGGCGTTTAACGAGCGCTATCCAGGAACGCGTGCGTCGCATTACCAAGACCGGGAAAGAAGAGCTCAATCCCGCGGCGGCCGATATCATTAACGCGCTTCCATACCCGCGTTACCACATCGACTTTGAAACCGCGGGTCCGACGATCCCTGTTTGGGAAGGTATGCGTCCCAATCAACAAGTCCCGTTCCAGTGGTCGTGTCATATCGAGGTCGATGCCAACACGCTTGAACACGCGGAATTTCTGGACACAAGTGGTGATCCGCCCATGCGGCCCGTGGCGGAGGCGATGATAGAAACCATCGGCGAGTCCGGTCCGGTTTTTATGTACACGAGCTTCGAGCGCACGGTGATTAATAACCTGATCAAACAGTTACCGGACTTGAAAGAACCCTTGTCACGTATTGTCGATCGCCTGGTGGATCTGTACCCGATTGTGAAACAACACTACTACCACCCGGATATGCTGGGTTCCTGGTCGATCAAGAAGGTCCTGCCGGCCATGGTCCCCGAGCTTCAATACAGTGATCTCGAGGGTATAAGTGACTGCATGGCGGCAAGCCAAGCCTATCTGGAAATTATCGAACCGGACACGAGTCAGGAACGCAAGACGCAGCTCGAAAAAGAACTATTGGCATACTGTCACCTGGATACGCTTGCCATGGTAAAAGTGGCACGCCGGCTTGCGAACGGGAAGTAGTTATTTGCTTACCAAGAAGAAAAGGGGTCGGTGTAATTTAATGCTATTCACTCCCATCCCCTAATTACGGTTTGCCCTCAACGCACAACACAACTCCAAGATCGAGTGCGCTGAACTGTCAGACGATTAGAGCCTTCCACGACCTACTTTATATGTAAGATATGCCTGTAAAATAGGCCTGTAAATATTGTGGATAACGGCTAGACTAGCGCCAACCGAATAATAAATCCAAATAACCGGTTGCTTGGCTGCCCAAT
>JAZFSZ010000138.1:0-6644 GCA_036446455.1 Acidiferrobacterales bacterium | reverse complement strand
CGTGGCCGATTTCGCGGCGCTTCGGCGTACCAACGCGGCCACATTCACCGACTGAGTAAGGAGGGAAGTTGTAATGGAAAATAAAAGGCTCTCTGTAGCTCCCTTGCAGCGCATCGATGATCTGCGAGTCGCGTTGGGTACCGAGGGTGGTGACCACCAGAGCCTGGGTCTCGCCACGGGTAAACAAGGCGGAACCATGTACACGCGGTAATACGCCAGTACGAACCGTGATCGGGCGGACACTGCGTGTATCACGGCCATCAATACGCGGCTCGCCATCAAGAATGCGACCACGCACAATTTTCTTTTCCAAATCTTTAATTGCGCCGTTAATGGCTTCAACCTCGTCACTTGGTGTTTCTTCGTTGGTCAGTTTTTCAACGATCTCGGAACGAACTTCCGACATACGCGCCTGACGCTCCATTTTATCGGCGATCTTGTAGGCTTCGCCAATGAGGCTTTCACCGGCTTCGGTTACTTTGCCTTCCAGGGCTTCGTCTTTCTCCGGTTCCTTCCAGTCCCAAGTTGGCGTACCGACTTCAGTAGCCATTTCTTTAATGGCGCTAATAGCCACCTGCATCTGCTCGTGACCATACCTCACCGCGCCCAGCATCACGTCTTCAGAAAGTACGTTGGCTTCGGATTCCACCATTAACACGGCTTTCTCTGTGCCGGCAACCACCAGATCCAGATCGGATGTCTCCAGATCCTCATATGTGGGGTTGAGCAGGTATTCACCGTCACGGTATCCCACACGGGCGGCACCGATCGGCCCATTGAAGGGCACGCCGGAGATTGACAACGCAGCTGATGTACCGAGCATGGAAATGACTTCAGGATCGATAGCGGGGTCACTGGACATGACCGTGATGATGACCTGAACTTCGTTATAAAAACCCTTTGGGAATAGCGGGCGGATGGGGCGATCGATGAGGCGGCAAGTTAGGATTTCTTTTTCAGATGGCCGACCTTCACGCTTGAAAAAACCGCCGGGAATCTTGCCTGCGGCGTAGGTCTTTTCCTGATAATCGATAGTCAGCGGGAAAAAATCGAAACCCGGGCGCGCCTCTTTGGCAGCGACAACAGTGGCAAATACAACGGTATCGCCCATGCTGGCCATAACGGCACCAGATGCCTGACGAGCAATTTCCCCTGTTTCTAATGTGACTGTGTGCTGACCAAACTGAAAACTCTTAGTAACTTTTGCCAATGTAGCGCCCCCCTGGGCCATGTACTCTTGTTTACTTACTTACGCAGACCCAGACGCTCGATCACCGAACGGTAGCGATTGACATCCCGATTCTTGAGATAATCGAGAAGCTTGCGACGTTTGTTTACCATACGCAGAAGACCCACGCGGGAATGATTATCCTTGGCGTGGACCAGGAAATGATCGGTCAAATCGTTGATGTGCGCCGACAGCAGTGCTACCTGCACTTCTGGCGAGCCAGTATCTCCCACTTTGGTCTGATATTCTTTGACAATATTTGCCTTGTGGTCAGCTGTTAAGGCCATATTTACCTCGTCACTTAATAAATTCCAGGAATTATAAATTCTGCAGATTCCGGACTAATTCCGGGTATCTCAAGGGCGCGTATTCTAACCGCGAGACCTCCCTCCCACAACCAATTTTCGTTGAGAATTCAAGCTTTTTGCTCAGTTTCAACCACCTGGTGGGCGTTTAGCATCAGGCGTTTTGGAGCCACTCGGCCATCGTCCAAAACCTCTCCCATACCGAGGAAACGCTCGCCCTCCTCGTAGAGCCTCACCCAGCCCGGCGAATGGCTATGTAGCGCCGAAACCACTTGCCCCTGCAGCAGATAGTGGGTCGCCAGCGAGGTCAGACTTACCTCTGGCAGATCTTGCAGGGCGTCGTCCACGGGCAGCAATTGTGCGTCTCTCTCCTCAGGCGGCATTGCCTCCAGGGCCTCAAGGGTGACGGCCTCTTCAATGCCAAAATCTCCAACTTGCAGTCGCCGCAGTGCCACGACATGGGCGCCGCAGCCAAGGTTCTGGCCGAGATCTTGCGCCACCGTACGCACATAGGTGCCCTTGGAGCAGCTCATATCGAGTTCAATGAATTCGCCGTCGAAAGCCTCCAGCCGCAGCTCGTAAATGGTAACCGTGCGGGGCCGGCGTTCGATTTCAATGCCCTTACGGGCAAGTTTATACAGGGATTCGCCACTATATTTGACTGCCGAATACATCGGTGGCAGCTGCTCGATCTCTCCTGTAAATTTTTTAAGCTCGCGACCCACATCACGCTTGCTCACATTGACCGGGCGTGTCGCTACCACCTCCCCTTCGGAATCGTAAGTACGGGTTTCCACACCCAGCTGAATGCGGGTCCAGTAGCGCTTGTCGGAATCGAGCATGAATTGCGAAACCTTGGTGGCCTCACCGAAACACAGGGGCAGCAAGCCGGTGGCGATCGGATCGAGACTGCCAGTGTGGCCAGCTTTGCAGGCCTCATAGAGTCGCTTCACCTTCTGTAATGCCTGATTAGAGGTATAGCCCGCAGGCTTGTCCAACAGCAGTATGCCATTCAGACCACGACAATTATTTCTTCTACGTTTCGCCAAGGCGCTTACTCTTTTGGGTCGTCGTCGCGATGGAGCGCACGGTCAATAAGCTCGCTGATTTGTGCCCCGCGTTCTACCGACTCGTCATAAATGAATCGCAAATGCGGAACGCTTCTGAGGCTGAGCCTGGTTTTAAGATGGTGGCGCAAATATCCCTTCGCATTGTTTAGCACTTTCTCCACCTCTATCGTGTTGGCGGCAGCATCAAGACAGGTGAAATAGACACGCGCCTGTTTCAGATCGGGGCTAACATCAACAGAGATGATGGTGACATGTTGTACCCGCGGATCGTTCACCTCGCGCTGGATCAAGCCAGCGACTTCGCGTTGCAGCAGGTGTCCTACGCGTCTCGGACGATTGGATTCTTGATGCATGAACGGAGTTCGTTCCGATATCGTAGTGGAGTCGAATCCAGTAAATCAGTGCCAGGCAACTAAAGTGTGCGCGCGTATTCAACGCGCTCGAAAACCTCTATCTGGTCGCCTACTTTGACATCATTATAATTCTTGACGCCAATACCGCATTCGGTGCCCGATTTGACTTCGCTTACATCGTCCTTGAAGCGTCGTAGTGATTCAAGCTCGCCTTCGTAAATGACGACATTATCACGCAGTACGCGAATGGGAAGGCTTCGCTTGACCGCGCCTTCGGTAACAAAACAACCGGCGATGGCCCCCAGCTTTGGTGACTTGAAGACGTCACGCACTTCCGCGAGACCGACAATCTCTTCGCGAATCTCGGGCGCCAGCATACCGCTGAGAGATTCTTTGATATCGTTGACTGCATCATAAATGACACTGTAATAATGCAGATCAATGCCCTCGGCTTCAATCAGCTTACGCGCGCTGGTATCGGCGCGGACATTAAAACCGACGATAACGGCCTTTGACGCCATGGCCAGATTGACATCCGACTCGTTAATGCCACCCACCATACCGTGCACAACCGCGACCCTGACTTCGTCTGTTGACAACTTCTTCAGAGATTCGGTCAATGCCTCTACGGAGCCCTGCACATCGGCCTTGATCACCAGATTCAGGGTCTGCACTTCACCCTCCTGCATGCGGTTAAACATGTTTTCGAGTTTTGCCGCCTGCTGGCGCGCCAGCTTGATTTCCTTGAAACGACTCTGACGGAACAAGGCAATCTCACGGGCCTTGCGCTCGTTTTTGACGACGATCACATCATCACCTGCTGACGGCACACCGTTTAGCCCAAGCACCTCAATAGGAATTGACGGCCCCGCCTGATCGATAATGCTGCCGCTTTCATCATTCATCGCACGCACGCGACCGAATTCCTGGCCAGCCAACAGAATGTCGCCCTTTTTGAGCGTACCTTTCTGTATCAAAACTGTGGTCACTGGGCCACGACCCTTGTCGAGCCGGGCCTCCACCACCAGACCGCGAGCCGGACCGGTGGTACGCGCCTTGAGTTCCAGGATTTCTGCCTGCAACAACAGGGAATCCAGCAAATTATCTATGCCTTCACCGCTAGTTGCGGAGATGTTTACAAAAATATCGCTACCGCCCCAGTCTTCCGGAACCACTTCGTGCTGGATTAGTTCCTGACGTACCCGTTCCGGATCGGCTTCCGGTTTGTCGATTTTGTTCACCGCAATAATCAATGGCACCCCTGCCTGACGGGCATGATTAATGGCCTCAATGGTTTGCGGTTTGACCCCATCATCGGCGGCCACCACCAGAATCACAATATCGGTGGCTTTGGCACCGCGGGCACGCATGGCAGAGAACGCCTCATGGCCCTGGGTATCGAGGTAAGTTATCACGCCCTTGTCGGTTTCTACATGGTAGGCACCGATGTGCTGCGTAATGCCACCCGCCTCTCCTGCGACCACCGATGTCTTGCGGATGTAGTCGAGCAAAGAGGTTTTACCGTGGTCCACATGGCCCATCACCGCGACTACCGGTGGACGGGGATGCTCCTCGCCGGTTTCCTCTTCTTCCGGCTGTAGCAGGGCTTCCGGATTTTCCGGGGCAGCGTCTTTGACATCGTGACCCATTTCTTCAGCCACGATAGTCGCGGTATCGCGATCCAGTACCTGATTGATGGTAACCATGGTGCCCATTCCCATAAGCACTTTGATGACCTCGGTGCCTTTAACCGACATCTGCTGCGCCAGATCAGCGACGGTAATGGTTTCGGGCAGAATAACCCCGTGCTGTACCGGTTCCGTTGGCAATTCAAAACCGTGTTGTCCGGAAAGACTGGTTGCAACCGCTTTTTTCTTTGGTCTGGCAGCCGGCTTGCGGCGTTTACGTTTAACCTGCGCAAGTTGCAACGCCTCACGTGCGGCTTCCTCTTTCTCGCGCTTCTTCTCTTTCTGCTCTTCCAGTGACGGGCCAGGCACTTCTGCAGACTTGGCTGCCTTTTTCTTTTCGCTCTTGGTGTCAGACGGTGTTTCTTTTGCGGCTACATCTTTCGCAGATTTTTTCTTTCTACCATCCGCGAGTTGTTCCTGCTTTTCCGCCTCGTCCTGGGTTCTGGCGTCCGCCTCATTCCTGCGGATTTCTTCCTCTGCCTCAGCCTGGGCCTTGGCTTCCGCTTCGACCACACTGCGTTTTACATAGGTGCGCTTTTTACGCACTTCGACCTGCACCGTATGACTGCCCCCGGTACGGCTTTTCTGTTTAATCTCACTGATACTTTTGCGATTAAGCGTAATGCGCTTAGTGGCAGGCTCATCCGTCGAGTTTCCCCGCAAAAAAGTCAACAACGACATTTTCTCGTCGTCAGACAAGGAATCGTCAACACTTTTGGCGGCGATACCGGCGGACTCCAGTTGGCGCACCAGTGTCTCTGGAGGCACACCGATCTTGTCGGCAAATGATTTTACGGTTGTCTGCGACATACGGGTTAATTCGTAAACGGGCGCTCTACTCGCCCTGCTCCTCCTCTGCGAACCAGGGTGCGCGTGCCGCCATAATCAGTTCCTTGGCACTTTCTTCATCAATCTCGAGATCTTCGACTTCAAGCAATTCATCTATAGCTAGCTCGGCCAGAGCTTCCTGCGTTTTAATGCCGTTGCTGGCCAGTATTTTTGCCATATGCTCGTTGACACCCTCGAGATCTAGCAATGTTTGATCGGGATCGGCACTACTCAGCTTTTCTTCCTGCGCAATCGCCTTGGTCAGCAGGGCATCACGTGCGCGCGTGCGCAATTCCTCAACAATATTTTCCTCAAAACCTTCAATGTCGGCCATTTCCTGTTTCGGCACATACGCAATTTCATCCAGTGTGCTGAAACCCTCTTCTACCAGGACACCCGCCATCTCTTCGTCCACATTCAGGGCGTCAATAAACATCTTGATTGTATCTTCCGATTCAGCGACATCTTTTTCCTGTGCCTCCTCTTCGGTCATAATATTCAGTTCCCAGCCGGTCAATTCCGACGCTAGACGCACGTTCTGACCGCCACGACCGATGGATTGCGACAGCTGGGTCTCATCCACGATGACGTCCATGCTGTGGGATTCTTCATCGACAATGATGCTGGCGACTTCTGCCGGGGCCAGGGCATTGATCACATATTCGGCTGCATTTTCCGACCATAGAATAATGTCAACACGCTCGCCCGCCAGTTCATTGGACACACTTTGCACACGTGAGCCACGCATACCCACGCAAGCACCAATGGGATCAATACGGGGATCGCTAGTGGACACAGAAATTTTGGCGCGCAGTCCGGAATCGCGGGCAGCACCGTGGATGGTGATTAGACCTTCACCGGCCTCCGGCACTTCCAGTTTGAATAGTTCGACCAGCAATTCTGGTGCGGTACGACTTAAAAACAGTTGCGGTCCACGGGGCACCAGTTGCACATCTTCCAGATAAACCCGAATACGGTCGCCCGGGCGCAGACCTTCGCGCTGGATCATTTTGTGTTTTGATAGTAGTGCTTCGGCGCCGCTCAGCTCCACAATAGCGTCGCCACGTTCCATGCGCTTTACCACGCCGGTCATCATTTCGCCCTTACGGTCCTGGAACAGCTCAACAGTTTTTTCGCGTTCGGCCTCGCGCACTTTCTGCACAATGACCTGC
>JAZFSZ010000137.1:0-10563 GCA_036446455.1 Acidiferrobacterales bacterium | reverse complement strand
ATCGTTTTAGTGATTCCAGAAAGATATTTTCAATCCTGAATTTCTGGAATGTCGTATCGAATCTGCCGTTTCTAATTGTTGGTGTGATAGGGCTGTACAGGATTATTGTGACCGGAACGCTGAACGTTATAGGAGATATTAAAATCTCTTATATATTATTGTTTTTGGGCGTATCACTGGTTGCCTTTGGCTCTGGTTACTATCATCTGTGGCCTGATAACCAAACACTGGTTTGGGACAGATTGCCTATGACAATTGCTTTTATGGCGTTATTTTCAATTGTTATCAGTGAGTTCATTTCTGCTCGTGCCGGGAAAGCATTGCTTTTACCGTTCATATTAGCAGGTGCTTCATCCGTCATTTACTGGCATTTTAGTGAATTCCGGGGGGCCGGAGACCTGAGGTATTATGCCTTTGTCCAGTTTTTTCCAATTATTGTAATACCCGTAATCCTTGTTTGTTTTAGTTCACGCTGCCGCGGTGTTAATGCTTATTGGTTGCTGCTCACGGCGTATATTGTCGCCAAGGTATTTGAGCAGTTTGATGGCGCAGTTTACAGCTGGCTAGGAATTATCAGCGGCCATTCCATTAAACATGTTGTGGTTGCGTTTGGCTTATATATCTTACTGGTTTCATACGAGCGACGAAGTTGCACCTGATGCAAGAGTTGGAATTCTGAAAGTGAGTACTCTACTCTCTCGAAGTCGCTGTTAATTAATCCCGTGGACATTTAGAACTGCCTTGGGCAGTTCATTAAGTACTTCGTTGCCCATAGAACCCTTTCAGGGTTCATTATGGATACCCCACCCTTCGGGTCTGGGCAACTCGCAAGCTCATTCTGGTCGCGTAGCCGAGGTCTGACGAAGAAAACCGAATAGCGAGCTCTTTGTTGAACCCGAGCCAGATGGAGAGATAACGACATCTGGCCGGTGAGTTGCACCCGAGGGCATAAAGGCTCGCGTCGAGGTTTTTCAAGGAAAGGTGAGGGCGCGCGTAGCGCCAGTCCCCGGCGTCCTGCGCCGCTCTCGCACGTCCCTGTGCTCCACGGCACTAGAACATCCTGTTCGTCGTCTTCTTGGTTACTTCTTCTTTAGACAAGTAAAGAAGAAGTAACCTGCAGCCGGTTACCGAACAACGTGAGGGTATGCCCTCGGGTGCAGCCACCGGCATCGTTGTCTCGAAGTGACAGATAACAACCCCACATTCCAGCCGTCCTCCCGACGGGAGAAGGAAGAAGAAAAAACTAAACAGTCAACCGACGATAAACCTCCGCCACCTTCAGCGGTAACTTCCTTATATCATTAACAATGGTGTAATTCACCGCACCATACATATGCGGAAGGTAATCACGCGCTTCGTCGTCAATGGTGATGCAGAAGGGATGAATCCCTTGTTGCTTGGCCTCGATCAGGGCCTTGCGTGTGTCTTCGATGCCGTACTCGCCGCGATATCCGTCGAAGTCATCGGGTTTGCCGTCAGATAGCGTGATTAACAGTTTAGTGCGCGCATCGACCTCGTTTAACAATTTACTCAAATGACGAATAGAGACACCCATACGGGTATAGTCCTGTGCCTTGATGCCGGTAATACGTTGTTCCACCTCCGTTGAGTAGGGTTCATCAAATTGTTTAACGCGATAAAGCGCGCAGCGCTTGCGTGTCATGCCGGAGAAGCCGTAAATGGCATAACGATCCCCAAGAATTTCCAGCGCCTGGCAGAGCAATACCAGCGCCTCGCGTTCGGCATCGTTGACCCAGCCTTTGGTGGAACCGCTCATGTCTACCATAAACATGACGGCGATATTGCGATCGAGGCGACACACGCGGGTAAACAAATTCGCTGGCATCTCCCGGCCCATGTCGAGGTCGGTCATGGCCGCGACCACGGCATCAAAATCAATGTCATCACCGTCGGGTTGCCGTTTCATCAATCGGTCTTCACCCAGCAGTGCTTCAAAGGCCTTGCGCAGGTGTTGCATTTCGCCATGATATTTTTTGAGTGTCTCTGCCACAAACGGCTCATCGACTGGTTCTACGTCGAGCACTTTTACGGCACACCAGTTTTTACGATACTGGTGTCGTCGGCAATCCCATTCCGGGTAGAAGAGCATGTCTTTTGTTGGCGGCATATTGTCGTCACTTATACCTGTGAGGATACCTTGCGTCTCATGATTGTTGTCGCCGGCGGCAACCAGGTACTCGGCGGGGAAGCCGCCGAGGTCTTGCAGGATCGACTGCAACAGGGCTGCCAGTTCGGGGGGTACGCCTATAGAATGTCCAGCGACATTAATCCCGATATCAAGCTGGCCAAGCGGTTGCTGTGAGGAAGAAACCATGACGTCAACCTGACCAACCGCCACGGCGGTTTCACTTTCCTCCGCTTTGCTTATCGGCGATGTTTTATTCAGCAGTTCATCCAGTGCCGATTGCAACGCTGCTTTCTCTGTTTCAATGCGCACCGCCATCACGTCGGCAACTTTATCGGCAAGTATTTTTCCCTGGTAACAAAATGATTCCGGCACCGTATCAGCAAGCACTTCGGGTAATATCTCCAGGCTGGTTCTGGCAGTGGCATTGGCTGGTTGCAAGCGAATGGCGTGGGTTGACCAGTGGGGTGGGTGCGGAGGCAGGCCCTGCTCCTGTCGCAGTTTTTGCCAGTTGTGAAAAAGCCCGGGCAAGTCTCGTTGCACACAGGCATGAAGTCGAATGTTTTCCAGTGCAGCAAACAATGCCACCGCTTTTTTTGGGTCATCGAATTTTGTTAGCTGCTCTGCAAGATGTTTTCCTTCGGCATCGAGCTGAAAGGAGCCGTACCAGTTCTGCGCCCACAGGTAAGACGCCGTGGCCTTGTACGCCAAACGATTGAGCTTTTCCGAATTAAAGCGGTTGAAGCGTCGTGGTAGATACACCGTTTCGCTATCGGTATAGGCTTGCTTGTTGGCGGTGATATCGAGATGCCGACCAGCCAAACCGTTGATATAAATGGTAAGCATGCCCACGACCTCCTCGAGGTCAACCGCCGCCGCTGCGTCTTGCACAGAATGGGCGAAGGCCTCAACTCGTTCCAGTGCACGCACACCGGCAAAAAGGCCGTGGTTTTCATAACTGTCCATGGCATCGGCAATCCAGGCCTCGACATCGACCAGCAGCATTTTTTCAATCGCTGCTGGCGCGTGAAACACGAATTGATAACTCATTTCCGCATTGGTGTTGGCGATGACCTCGCTCCAGTGCATAATAAATTGCTGTTGTTTCCTGCTGCAGGCGGACAAGGCGACGGCAGTTTCGCGGATGTTTCGTTGTGGCGACAAGACCGGGGCAAGGTGTGCGGACAGCCGTTCTTCCAGTTCGTCGGCACTTAAGAGGGGTGTGGCCATCGGTCAGGTGGTAATGGATTACTCAAATAACGACGCGCTGAGCTCGTTGACTGCTTCCAGCATTTCGGCGTCATCGGTTAGGGTCTCGGTGATGGCACCGCGACAGGCATCCAGGGGTGAAATGCCAGAGGCCATGAGTTTGCCGGCATGTACCAGCAGACGCGTGCTGGCGCCTTCTTCGAGGCCGCTGTCCTTGAGGTTGCGCGTCATACCGGCAAAACGCACTAGTTTCTCTGCCGTTGGCGTATCAATTCCGGATTCGGCGATGATGATTTCTTGTTCCAGCTCGGGATCGGGAAAATCAAATTCGATGGCAACAAAACGCTGGCGTGTGGACTGCTTCAAGTCCTTTAGTACGCTCTGGTAGCCCGGGTTGTAGGAAATGGCGAGACAAAAATCGTCGGGTGCCTGTAAGAGTTCTCCGGTTTTCTCGATCGGCAGGACGCGACGGTCATCGGCCAGCGGATGAATTATTACAGTGGTGTCCTTGCGCGCTTCAACAATTTCATCGAGATAACAAATGGCACCGGAGCGCACCGCGCGTGCCAACGGGCCGTCGATCCAGACGGTTTCACCGGAGGTGATGAGATAGCGACCTACCAGGTCAGAGGCGGTGAGGTCATCATGACAAGCGACAGTGACCAGTGGCAATTTCAATCGCCAGGCCATGTATCCGATGAATCGGGTTTTGCCGCAACCGGTAGGGCCTTTGAGCAGTACCGGCAGTCGATTGGCGACCGCAGCTTCGAAAAGTTCGATCTCCCCTCCAACCGCGCGGTAATAGGGTTCATCCTTGACGCGGTAGGCATCGGTTTGAAAAACGTGTGCCTGAGTCATTTTCTAATTAAGAAATAAGTGGTTCACAACAAGATTCTCTTTAATTGTCGGCATGAGGCGACGAACTTAGTCAGAGAATAGCTGACCGTAGCTGTCAGGGTCGAGCAAATTGAACCAGTTAATGACAAATAACTAAAATCTATTCTCCCATACGAAATTTCAATCCGGGATATTCCTTAGACACTAGCAGGAAAGGGCCTAACCGCGTATCTTTGCCGTCTTTCTGCGGACCCTGGTCCGTGTTCGAACAACAAGAAATCCCGGGTGGAGGATTTTACATGACCGAAGTGGTAGCAACGAACGAGACCATACTAGTGGTCGGCGGTGGCATCAGCGGCATGACCGCGGCCATCGAAGCGGCCGAATGTGGCAAGGATGTGGTGTTGGTGGAAAGATCCCCCGCTCTCGGCGGCCGCGTTAGCCAGTTATACAAGTATTTCCCCAAACTGTGTCATCCAACCTGTGGTCTGGAAATCAATCTCCGTCGTCTGAAGGCGCTCAGCAGGCGTTTGCGCGTCATCACTATGGCGGAGGTGGAGAAAATCAGCGGCGAGTCAGGTAATTACAAAGCTATCATCAAGGTTGCACCGCGCTACGTCAACGAAAACTGCACTGCCTGCGGTGCCTGCGGTGATGCAGTTGAAGCGGAAATTGATAATCCCTTCAACTACAACATGAACAAGCATAAGGCGGCCTACCTGCCGTTCAATATGGCCTATCCGCAGCAGTATGTCATTGATCCCTCCATCATCGGTACTGCTGACGCCGACAAGGCCAAAGCCGCTTGCAAGTTTGACGCCGTCGACCTCAACATGAAAGAGGAAACCCTGGAGCTGAATGTGGGTGCCATCATCTGGGCCACCGGCTGGAAGCCCTATGATGCGGCCAGGATTCAGCCCTACGGCTATGATCGCTATGCCAACGTCATCACCAGCGTCGAATTCGAACGCATGATGGACCGCTTCGGTCCCACCGGTGGCAAGCTGCTGCGCCCAAGCGATGGCAAAGAGGCAAAGAACATTGCCTTTATACAGTGCGCCGGTTCCCGTGATCGCAATCACTTGGCGCATTGTTCGCGTATTTGCTGCATGGCTTCTCTCAAGCAGGCGACCTATATATCCGAGCAATACGGCGAAGACGCCGACAATGCGACCGCCACAATTTATTATATTGATATCCGCGCCATTGATCGCTTTGAAGATTTCTACAAAATGGTACGCGAGAAGAAGACCGTGAGCTTCATCAAGTCCAAGGTGGCCAACATTATGGAGAACGAAGACAACGGCAATCCCGTTTTGCATGGCGTTGATACCGAGGGTTACCAGCGTTATGCCAACGAGCACGACCTGGTGGTGCTGGCCATTGGTATGGAGCCCGGTGCCGACATCACTGCGATAACCGACAGTGTGCACATTGATTCCAGCGGTTTTATTCAGATACACGTCGATAACGGCGGTATTTTTGGTGCCGGTTGTGCCAGCAATGCACTGGACGTTAATCGGTCGGTTCAGAATTCCACGGCCTCGGCGCTGCATGCCATCCAGGTCATTAATAAAGTATCCGGGGCAGAGGCATAATCATGGCTGACGAAAAGAAACTTGCTGCATATATTTGTAAAGGCTGTGGCCTCGGCGATCGCCTCGACATATCCCAGCTGGCGACCATCGCCGAACGTGGAGGCAAATGCAAAATTGTCAGAGAACACGAATTTCTGTGTAACGCCGACGGGATAGCTACTATCCGCAACGACATCGAAAACGAGGGTGTGACCCATGTGGCGATTTGCGCCTGCTCGCGTCGTTCCAAGGTCGAGGCCTTTAATTTTGAAGACGTGGCCATGTCTCGCGCCAATCTGCGTGAAGGCGTGATCTGGTCGCAGCCGGATACCGACGAGCGTCGCGAAACCACGCAGGAAATGGCCGATGACTATGTACGCATGGCCTGTGCGGAAGTAGGTAGCCTGTCCAAACCATCCGTTAATCCCAATCATGGCAGCAACAAACGCATTCTTGTTGTCGGCGGCGGAATCAGTGGTCTGACGTCGGCCATCGAATGTGCGAACACGGGCTACGAAGTGTTGCTGGTGGAAAAAACCGGTGCGTTGGGCGGTTGGGCGGCCAAACTTTACAAGAAGGTCCCTGACATCGAGCCTTTCACTGCCCCCGTGGACACCGGTATCGCTGAACTGATCGAGAAGGCCAACAGTGATTCAAAGATAACGATCTACCTGAACTCGACCCTGTCGCGTACCAGCGGTTCCCCGGGCCAGTTCAGCGTTGATATCAGCACCGAGTCCGGTTCCACCCAGACCGAAAACATCGGCGCCATCATCCAGGCTTCCGGTTCCGAAGTCTTCGATGCCAACAAGCTGGGTAAGTATGGTTACGGTAAGAGTGCTGACGTGATTGATCAGGCACAACTGGAAGAGCTGGCCAAGGCAGCCGACGGTGGCCCCATAAAGCGTCCGAGTGACGGCAAGGAAGTCAGCAGTGTCGCCTTTGTCCAATGCGCCGGTCAGCGCAATCCCAACGATGAAAATATGCTGGCTTATTGTTCCGGGCATTGTTGTAACACATCCATAAAGCAGGCCATGTACTTCAAGGACGCCAATCCTGATGTCGATACCAATATTCTCTACACCGACCTGCGTACCCCGGGTAATGGCGAAGACTTTTATCGCAGTGCCCAGGAGAAGGGCGTCACCTTTACCAAGGGTTACGTCAAAGAGGTCAGTGTCAACGGCAGCCTCAGCGTCAACTTTAAGGATGTCATTCTCAACGAAGATACCTCCATGGAAGCCGACCTGGTGGTGCTGGCCACTGGCCAGGTAGCGAATTCCGGGCTGGATATTGAAGAAGTGCCACAGGATGAGTCGGGAAATTGGCAAAGCAATTCCAAATCTGTGCTGAACCTGGTTTACCGTCAGGGCAAGGACATACCGCATTTGTCCCATGGCTTTAACGATTCGCACTTTATCTGTTTCCCGTACGAGTCCCGTCGTACCGGCATATATCCCTGTGGACCGGTGCGCCGGCCGATGGATATTTCCCAGGCCGTAGAGGATGCCACCGGGGCTGCGATGAAGGCCATCCAGGCGGTGGAAAATGCTGAGCTGGGTCGTGGGGCCCACCCGCGTTCCGGTGATCTGTCCTTCCCCGAATTCCGCAAGGAAGGCTGCACCCAATGCAAACGCTGCACGGTGGAATGTCCTTTCGGCGCCATCGACGAAGATGATAAAGGCTACCCGGTATTTAATGAGTCCCGTTGTCGCCGTTGCGGTACCTGCATGGGTGCTTGCCCGGTACGCGTGATTTCTTTCGAGAACTACTCGGTAAACTCCGTCGGTGCACAGCTTAAAGCCGTGGAAATCCCGGATGAGTTTGAAGAAAAACCACGTGTCCTGGTGCTGGCGTGTGAAAACGATGCCTATCCGGCGCTCGACATGGCTGGCATGAATCGCATCGACTACAACGCCTGGATGCGGGTGATTCCGGTACGTTGTCTGGGCAGTATCAGTATGAGCTGGATCACCGACTCCATCAATAATGGTTACGACGCCGTGCTGCTCATGGGTTGCAAGCATGGCGACCAGTACCAGTGCCACTTTGTGAAGGGGTCTGAACTGGCTAACCAGCGCATGAGTAAAATCGGCGATACCTTGCAAACCCTTAATCTGGAGCCAGAACGGGTCCAGGTCCATGAAATTGCTATTACCGATATCGAACGCATTCCGCAAATCTTTAACGAGACTGCAGAAATGGTTGAAAAAATCGGTATGAGCCCGTTCAAGTTCTAGGAGCGTATTGGATGTCTAATAACACCGCTGTGGCCGAAAAATACCACAACAACTTCCTCAAAGAGGTTGAGGCCAATGTCGAAGACGGCACCTGGGTCAAAATGTGCATGCAGTGTGGTGTATGTGCCGGTTCCTGCCCGCTGGGCAATGCCTGGGACCACACGCCACAGGAAATATTTATGATGATTCGTGCCGGCAAGCGTGAAGAAGTGCTGACCAGCGAATCCATGTGGATGTGTACCTCGTGTTACAACTGCATCACGCGTTGCCCGCGTGGTCTGCCCATTACCCATATCATGCACGGTCTCGCCAGCTACGCGAATCGCCTGGGTATTGCCCACAAGAAAAACCCGACACGTCGTTTTGCCAAAATATTCTGGGATAACATTGCCAGCAGTGGCCGTGTTAATGAGCTGTCACTGTCCATCAAGCTTTATTTTATGGACGGCATCGTGTCGGGTATCAAGAAGGGTCTGCAAATGATGGGCGTGGGTATCAGCATGGTGAGGACCGGCCGCCTTGATCCCATGGCATTGATTTCCCATAAGGGAATTAAAGACACCAAGGGCTTGAAAGCAATGCTGAAGAAAGCCAAAGAAATTGAGACTGAGCGCAAAGGCTTGGCATAAGGAGTCACTTAGCAATATGGCAAAGAAAGAATATTCGTTCTATCCCGGCTGTTCCTCCGAGCGCAAGGCCTCGGCATCGAACTACATGACTTCCGTAGAGAGCATGTGCAAGACCCTGGACATTACGCTCAATGAAATTCCGGACTGGAACTGCTGCGGCGCTTCCATTGGTTATGGTGAGGGTGGCGACCTGCCACGTCATGCCATGAATGCGCGCAATATTGCACTCAGCGAGAAATACAATGCTGGCCAGGACATCGTTGCCACCTGTGCCGCCTGCTGGTTGGGCACCAAGGAAACGGCTGACCGCATTAGCCATTCCAAAACCCTTAAAGCTGACGTTAAGGTAGTGCTGGCTGAAGCCGGACTCGAGAATGATTACCAGGGCAAGGTCAAGATTCGCCACATGGTCGAGGTACTGATTGAAGATTTTGGTTACGACGAACTTGGTAAGCCTGTGAAAAAACCGCTGGAGGGAATAAAGATTGCCGGTTATGTTGGCTGCCAAACCAACCGTCCTTTCGGCGTTGACGGGGAGTCCTTCGAGAATCCAATGTATCTGGACAAGCTTACCGAAACCATGGGTGCGGAATCCATTCCAGAGTATGACCAGAAGGTATCATGCTGTGGTGGCGCGCTGGCTTTTTCCGAGCCCGAGAAAAGTCAGAAGCGCATCAAGGACATCATCGAGTCGGCCTACGATCACGGTGCGGAAATGATAGTGACGCCTTGCCCTGTGTGCCAGATGAATGTCGAGGTATATCAGGATCAGATCAACAAGACCTATGGCACCAAATTCAAGATTCCGGTGACTTATTACAGCCAGTTAATGGCAGTGGCCTACGGCGCGAACGCCAAGGAAGCCGGCCTTGACGGCAACATCGTTCGCGCCACAAAGCTCGAGGAAATTGCCGGCAAGTAAAAGTAAGATTAGCAAATGCTAATCTTACTCGAGAAAGGCCACCCACTACGTGTGGCCTTTTTTATTCCAGTATTTCAAATCGTTAGCTAACAATCCAAACGCTTTTTTTGGCATACCGCTTTTTCGTATGCACACATAATTAGACCGGTAATTGCGAATGATAATCTGTTAGGCTGGCCTCTTAGCAGAGAAGAGGGACCGTTTAATTTAGAATCTGGGCAGTAACTTAATAAAAGATATATCCGTAAGAACAATTAGCTTTGTAACAAACTCCAATTAACAAACGCAAGGTGATACCGCTATGGATCCTAAAATTGTTTGGTTGTTTGTCTTTGTTTCGTTGTATTGGGGATATTGTATCTTTTGGGGCATCAAAGGTGCACTGTCTGCCAAGACCGCCAGCGACTATTTTATTGCTGGCCGCTCCATTTCCTTGTGGGTATTCGTGCTCGCAGCCACGGCGACTTCATTTTCGGGATGGACCTTTATGGGGCACCCCGGTCTTCTTTACCGTGACGGCTTTCAATATGCCTACGCATCATTTTATGCCATTACCATTCCATTTACCGGAGTATTGTTTCTCAAGCGACAGTGGATGTTAGGCAAGCGATATGGATTCGTCACCCCTGGGGAAATGTTATCCACCTACTTCAAATCCGATACCATTCGACTGCTGGTCGTACTGGTGGCACTGATCTTCTCGGTACCTTATCTCGGCGTTCAGTTGCGCGCCTCCGGTTTCCTGTTTAACGTTCTGACTGATGGCATGCTGAGTGTAAACTTTGGTATGTGGATGTTGTCCGCGGTGGTGATTATCTATGTGGCGTCCGGCGGCCTGCGTGCTGTGGCCTATGTGGATACATTGCAGGCGGTGCTGCTCGCCAGTGGCATTGTCGCCATCGGCTTTATTGCACTTAACTATGTTGGCGGTTGGGAGGAGCTGAACAGGGGCATCGCCCAGCTGGCGCTTGATGATACCAAGCGAACGCCGGAGGGTTATAGC